>JBEKJW010000046.1:0-22000 GCA_050011035.1 Candidatus Acidiferrales bacterium | reverse complement strand
AGTCAACGTGCTGGATGTGGCCATGCGAAGTCCTCCGTGGAATCCGTTGCCGATACGGTTGTCTTAAGTATTGATGCGGCGAGTGCCAGCGAAGGATGAGATTAACAAGCGTCGGGAGCCGGCGTCAAACGGGCGCCGTTTTGCAAAACTATTGGCGCGAGACGAATTGGCCTACAGAGGTGCGGTTGCGATTAGCGAGGTTGCGAGGGAGTCGACGTGTTCGAAGCGGAGTTGACTGGCGCGGCCGCCGATTGCGTTTTCGCGGGCGCGGACGTAGCCGAACCAGCGCCTGGCGTCGCGGTCGTAGGCGTCGTGTGCTGTGGCGCCGTAGGCGGGTTCAGGCCTGCAGTGCTGGAGCCAAGCCCAAGGCGCTGCAGGCTGGATGCGTCGAGCTTGCCGCTGGCGTCAAGATTGTTGGCCGATTGAAACTTCTGCAGCGCGGCGACGGTAGTGCCGTCCCACTTTCCATTCGGATCGCCCTGGTAATAGCCTTCACGCGCGAGCGCGGATTGAATTTCGCTGATGCGTTGGGGCGTGGGAGCCTTCTGGAACGGTTCGCGGCGCGAGCGGTGATGCGAGGTCTTCTTTTTCTTGTGCGTTGCCGATCCGCTGGATGAGTTGGAGGCCTGCCCGGAAGCGCGCTCAGAGACTGCTCCGAACGCGAAGACAAAAGCCAGCGCCATCGCGGCGAGCGATAGCATCTTGCGCGGGTTGGGTACGCGTCGCATCGTTTCTGGCTAGCCCAATTATGGCAAATCCGGGCGTTTCCTCAAGCGCGGCCTTCCCCGGCGGCGCTAAAGGGGTAATGACGACCTCTCACCGGCCTCCGAGCCTACTTGGCTATCAGCGTCGGGACAGCTCCGGCGAGGTAGAGCGTCAGAATCTTATCGGCATCTCCGCGCGAGGCAACTTTGAACAGGACCGGTTCGCCGGGTTTCAGCTTGGCCATTTCGACTTTGTAGTCGGCCATGCCGTTGATGGCCATGTGATTGATTTCGGTGATCACATAGCCACGATTGAACTCAATGTCTTCGGCGAAGCTTGCCGGATCAACTTCCGTAACGACGACGCCCCTGAGCGAGCCCATGCCGAGCTTCCGGGCGATGTCCGGCGTCAGCTCCTCCACATGGAGGCCGAGTTGGCCTTCGTCATCGTCGCTGCCGGGCTGATTCTCTTCGGCCTGCGCCGTCTGCGGGAAGATCTTGGAACGATCGGCCACGGTGAGGGTCGCGTCCTTCGCAACTTTGTTGTGCACGTAACGAATCTGGATGCTGCCGCCGATCGGGGTTTCGGCGATCGGATTCACAAGGTCGGCTCCGGTATGCACGGGCAGGCCGTTGATGTTCGTGATTACGTCTCCGGCTTGAATACCCGCCTTGTCGGCCGGGCTGCCGGGTTCGACGCGCTCGACTTCGAGGCCGTACGGCGCGCCGAGTTCCTTCATCAAGATCGGGTTGGCGCTCACGTCTTCCTGGAAGGTGATGCCGATCGAGCCGCGCGTGACTTTGCCGTTGGTGATGAGCTGGTTGTAGACGTTGATCGCGGCGGTAGACGGCATCGCGAAGCCCACGCCCTCAAATCCACGCCCGCCGGTGTAAATTGCGGTGTTGATGCCGATCACGTCGCCCGCCATGTTCACTAGCGGACCGCCGGAGTTGCCGGGATTGATGGCGGCATCGGTTTGGATAAAGCGCTGAAACTGGTGGCCTACGTTGGTCCGATCCTTGGCGCTGACGATGCCGGCCGTGACGGTAGAGTTCAGTCCGAACGGGCTGCCAAACGCGAGAACCCAATCGCCGACCTGCACTCCATCGGAATTGCCGAGGCGCGCGACGGGCAATTCGTGGTCCGCGTCGATCTTGATTACGGCGAGGTCGGTGTCCTTATCGGTTCCGATCACTCTGGCGCTGTATTTCGTCGGATCGCCGTCCATGCTTACCTGGATCTTGGTGGCCTGGTCGATTACGTGATCGTTCGTCAGAATGAAGCCCTTCTTGTCGACGATCACTCCCGACCCGAGGCTGCGTTCGGCGTCCGGGCCGCTGTCCGGCGTGTCGAAATATTTGTTGTAGAAATCCTCGAAGGGATCGGTGAACGACTTCGGCTTCTTCGCGCCTTTCGGCTTGTCGATGATTTGGGTGGTGGAGATGTTCACGACTGCCGGGCCGATTTTCTTCGAAATGCCCGAGAAGGTGTTCGAGAGGACCACGGGATCGGGTACCGCAAGGAGTGTCGCGCCGGTCGCGGCCTGGTCGTGCGTAGCCAGCGCGCGGCCGGAGATCAAAGTGCCGATCAGAATGCCAACGCCAAGCGTGAAGGCAACGAGCAGGGTGGCAAAGATTTTTCGGCGGCGAACCCAGCCGAAGACTTCCTGGAATTGAATCCCCATCCCCGTGCTCCTTTGCTTTTGCCGATGGCGGGTGCGACGCGCGGTGAGCGCTCGCGGAAGGAGCCCAGCCAAGCCAGTACCGGCCGGCTGTGGGAATGCCGGTTCTGGCGCTAAGAGAAGCCAGTATAGCACCCAAACAAACACCGAAAATCGACGGGAGTTTCAGGGGTTACGCGAAGGGCACGGGGCGCGGGGCTGATTACGGGGAGGGCGGGACAGAAAAAAGCCCCGGTCCATTGCTGGACCGGGGCGAGAATGAGTTTGAGTTAGGAGGCCGTTTCCGTTTCGGGTTCGTCGAATTCGAACTCCGGGGCGGGCAAGCCGTTGGGAGTGCCGATTCCCTCTTCCCAGGCGATTCCGTCTCCTGCAGCGCCGGTCGGATCATCGGTCTTTTTCTGCATACGGCGCTCCGCTTTTGCGCGCGCCTTTTCTTGACGCTTCATTTCCTTTTGCCGCTTCTGAAAAGTGGTGGCCATTCATCCTCCTGAATATGGTCGGAGCGGCGGCTGGGCAAATCCGCTCCCGGATAAAAAGCTTTCTGCGTGTGTCCGGACGGCGCTCGCGGGGCCGACGTGCGCATCCGGTGATTGAATGTTGCTGCCGAGCTGCTCAGACTGCTCAAGCTGCGCTTGATCGCCGAACGCGCAGTCCGTTAACCGGTCCCACCGGACGCGCGCAACCCAGGCGTTCCCTTCAGTCCCGCACAACCATCCCAAGCCGAGACCGGAGCGAAAGGTTCAAACTGTCGCGAAATTGCAGACAGGAAAGCCGCGCCTGGAAACCTACTGCAACGAGCGCATTACGAATACGTTGTTATTGTAACACGGACGCAAGCTAAGCGCCAAACTTGGACGGAGCCGGCTGGGACGAGCGGCGTCCAGCCGCTGCGAACATTGCGCAGGGCGGAATGAATCGACTAGAATGCGGGCAATGACGCACGAACCTTTCCGGGTAATTCCAAGCAATGGAAGTCACGAAGGGCAGCAGATCTTGTCGCTGCGCGGCGCCCTTACTTCCACTTCTTCACCGGTGTTTATCGACGCGCTGCATCAGGTGAACGCGCCGAGCCTGATCATCGATATGACAGCCGTGCCGTCGATGGATTCGCTGGCGATCGGTGCACTCGTGCGTGCTTTCGTCTCCTGCCACAAATCGGGGCGCAAGCTGGGCCTCGTTGGCCTGAATCACCGAGTTCACAACGTGCTGCAACTCACCGGTGTGGCGCCGCTCTTCGAAACATTCGCTACGGTCGAAGAGGCGGAAGCCGCGCTCGCGTAGCTCTTTCCTTCCTTCTTTTATAGGATTCGCTGTTCTGAAATTCAGGCGGGTTTGCGCGCGGCCATCCAAAGCGAATCGCTGGTCGGGAGCCGGTCGAGCACTGGACGCGAGAGCGGCTCGAATCCTGCGCGGTTCAGCATTGCGGCGAGACTTTCCGGCGTGAAGTAGTTGCAATGCGCCGGAATGTGGAAGCCACACCAGTCGAGCCCCATCGAGTGGCGATTCCAGCTCGCGAAATTCGGAGTCTTGATCACGGTCACACCGCCGGGCTTCAGCACGCGAAAAGCAGAGCGCAGGCCTGCCATCGGATTCCATTCGTGCTCGATATAGCCGAACTGCGTCACCACGTCAAAACTCGCTGCAGGAACGTGTGAGTCAGCAACCTCGGTAACTGGCCCTTCGAGAATTTTCCCGGCACCGACGCGCTGACGGGAAGCCTGCGCAAGACGAGGGCTAATTTCGATTCCGAACACATCGAAACGTTCGCTGGCGCGTTGGATAAAACTCGCATCACCGCAGCCGAAGTCGAGCAGCTTGCCCTCCCGACTCCACCGGATCGTCTGCGAGAGCAATCGATCGTTCTTATTCGGACGCAGTCGGCGCGTGTACTTCGAGAAAAACAGCAAAACAGGATGCAGATCTGTGCGGCGCGCGAGTTCCTTTTTGGAGTTGCCCAGCCAGTCGTGCTCGTCGATCCGGTAGCCGTGGGTCATCTCCTCGCCGATAAAAACCATCGAGCAATCAAGGCATTCGACAATCGTCCACGAATCGCGTTCGAACAATTGCTTGCGGCGCGCGGCTCCGCACATCGGGCAAACACGCATCGCGCGGGATTCGGGCCGGACTTCCGTCTGAGCTTCAGGTTGGACTTGGGATCGAACGGGGGGCTGGGTCAGATTTCACCTGTGTGACTAAATCGGGTTCAGCGAAGTCTAGCACCGAAAAGGCTTGGTTCGAGCCGGAAGCTGCTTCAGTATAGTCTGCCGCATCGGATGCGACGGCGTCCGCATCGGATGCACGAGCGAAACTACTTGGAAGCGCGATCGGCGAGAGACGAGGCGAAATAGCAATGAAGATCATGTTGGTCGGTTCGAGCGGAATGATCGGTTCAAGGATCATGAACGAGGCGCTCTCCCGCGGGCACAAGGTGACGTCGCTGGTGCGCGACACGACGAAGACCGGCGAGTACAAAACCAATCTCGAATATATCGTCGGCGATGTTTTCAATCCCGAATCGCTAGCCGACGCCGCGGTCGACCACGATGTGGTGGTCAGCGCCTACGGTCCGGGAAGCGGCGATCCGAGTCTTGTAGTGAAAGCGGCGCACGGGCTCATCGAAGGGCTCACGCGCGTTGAACCGATCCGCCTAATCGATGTGAACGGCGCGGGCAGCCTCGAAGTCGCGCCGGGATTGCAACTCGTCGATGCGCCGAACTTTCCCGAGCAGTGGAAGGGACTCGCTCTCGCGCATCGCGATGCGCTCGACGTTTTTCGCAAGGCGGGTTTCGCGGGATTTGATTGGACCGCCGTAAGTCCTTCGGCCATCATCGAGCCGGGAACGCGTACGGGCCGTTACCGCACCGGAACCGAGGAGCTTCTGAAGGACGAAAAGGGCGAGAGCCGCATTTCCGCGGAGGATTTCGCGGTGGCAATTCTCGACGAAATTGAGAAGCCGAAGCACAAGCAGCAGCGCTTCACCGTTGGCTACTAATCGGTCGCGATCGCTCGCCGGTGAGGCGAGCGAGTCCAAAATGTCGAGCGAACTCGAACAACTTCTGGTTGGGCAGGTGGCTCACACGGCGCCGAGCCGCGTGCTCGAGTGCATCGATCCCGATCTGGCGCTCCGCAAAACGGCTGGCGTGCCTCACACCATCTACGAAGAAGTCTGGCATCTCGCATTCTGGCAGCAGATTTCGCTGGAGTGGGCGCAAGGCATCGAGACGCCGTGTCCTGAGCACGCTTCTGTGGGATTTCCGACGGCTGAACAAATCGCGGCTGAGCCGTGGCCATCCGTAAAAAAGCGATTCCTCGCCGGCACCGAAGCTGCAGCGGGCATCACGCGCGATCCCGCGGCGCCCGAACGCACGATCGTCTGTCCTTCCCCTCCGGGACATCCCGCACGCACGATGACGGTTCGCGAACAACTCGAAAATCTCGCCGCGCACAATGCCTATCATCTGGGCCGCGTCGTGCTCCTGCGCCAAATCAACAACGCCTGGCCGCCTCCAACCGGCGGCTTCAGCTGGTAGCGCCCAACCGACGAGTTTTACGCGGTGTGACAGAATTGTTACAATAATCGAGGCGGGACATTTTGGGCCCCGCTCCACGGCACGACTGGAACAGAATCTCCGCGCGCAGGATATCGGACAAATGGCTGCAGGACGCACGCTGTATGAAAAGATTTGGGATGCACACGTGGTACACGAAGAACCAGGCCAACCCTCCCTCATCTACATCGATCGCCACCTGATTCACGAAGGAACTTCCCCCCAGGCTTTCGCAGGGCTCAAATCTGCAGGGCGCAAAGTGCGCCGGCCCGAGCTGACATTTGCCGTGATGGATCACTCGGTTTCCACGAAGGATCGCCTTCTACCGGTGGTGGACGAAGACGCGCGCAACCAGTTCGAAGCGCTCGCGAAAAATTGCGAAGAACACGGCGTGCATCTCTTCGACATGCACAGCAAGAATCAGGGCATCGTGCACGTGATCGGCCCCGAGCTGGGCATTACGCAACCGGGCCAGACGATTGTTTGCGGTGATAGCCACACATCCACGCACGGCGCGTTCGGAGCGCTTGCGTTCGGCATCGGCACCAGCGAAATCGAACATGTGCTGGCAACCCAGTGCCTCTCTCAATTCAAATCCAAGACCATGAAGGTTGAGTTTCAGGGCAAGCGGCCGCGCGGCGTCACGGCGAAGGACATGGTTCTCGCGGTGATCGGCAAGATCGGCATCGCCGGCGGCACGGGCTACGTTTTCGAGTACACCGGCGAAGCTGTGCGCGGGCTTTCGATGGAAGGCCGCATGACCATGTGCAACATGTCGATCGAAGGCGGCGCGCGGGCAGGCATGGTGTCGCCGGACGATACGACGTTCCACTATATGGAAGGCCGTCCGTTCGTTCCGCGTGGCAAAGAGTTCGATGAAGCTGTGGCGTACTGGCGTTCGCTTGCGACGGACGACGACGCGAAATACGACACGACAATCACGCTGCGCGCTATCGATCTCGCTCCGATGGTCACCTGGGGCACAAACCCGGGCATGGTCACGCAGGTCACCGACAGCGTGCCCGACCCGAAATCGTTCAGCGATCCGGTTGATCGCGCCGCTGCATCGCGCGCCCTCGAATACATGGATCTGAAGCCCGGCACGAAAATTGAGGACATTTCGCTCGACCGCGTCTTCATCGGTTCGTGCACGAACTCGCGTCTTGAGGATCTGCGCGCCGCTGCAAGAATCGTCGAAGGTCATCACGTCTCGAAGTCGCTGAAGCAGGCGCTGGTCGTTCCCGGCTCGCGCCGCGTGAAGGCCGAAGCGGAAGCCGAAGGCCTCGACCGCATCTTCCGCGAAGCTGGTTTCGAGTGGCGCGACGCGGGTTGCAGCATGTGCATTGGCATGAACGACGACGTTCTCCTGAGTGGCGAACGTTCGGCGAGCACGTCCAATCGCAATTTTGAAGGCCGCCAGGGTAAAGGCAGCCGTACGCACCTCGTCAGCCCGGTGATGGCCGCGGCGGCCGCTCTCGAAGGCCACTTCGTGGACATCCGCAAAATCAAAGACCTCGACGGAGCAGAGTAAGAATGGAACCCTTCATCAAGCACACGGGAATGGTTGCGCCGATGGACCGAGTAAACGTGGACACGGACCAGATGGTGCCAAAACAATTTTTGAAGCTGCTTACGCGGCAGGGCTACGGGCGCGTGCTGTTCTACGACTGGCGCTATTTGCCCGGCGAGAAGCCGAACCCGGATTTCGTGCTGAACGCGCCGCACTATAAAGGCGCTTCGATCATCGTGGCGCGCGCAAATTTTGGCTGCGGGTCGAGCCGCGAGCATGCGCCGTGGGCGATTCTCGATTACGGATTCCGCGCGATTCTCGCGCCGAGCTACGCGGACATTTTCTACAACAACTGCTTCAAGAACGGCATTTTGCCCGTCACGCTATCGAACGAGCAGATCGATGAGATTTTCAAGCGCACCGAGAGTCAGGTCGGCTACACGATGACGGTCGATCTCGAAAACAACGTCGTTACCGACAATGCGGGACTGCGCTACGAATTCGAAGTCGATCCGTTTCGCCGCGATTGCCTGCTGAAGGGCCTCGACGACATCGGCCTCACGCTGGTGCACGAGACGGAGATTTCTTCGTTCGAAGCCAAGGGCCACAAGCATCCGAAGATGTATTCGCCAGTCGACGTGAAGCACCATTCGAACACGCCGAATGACGCTCGCCACAACTAGCACACTCTAAGCAGCCAGGAAGCAGTATAGGCGATTCTGCCTGTGTGCTTTTTCGTAGCCTCCCCGCTCCCTAGCTTCCCTGCTCCGGCATAAACGGCTCGGTCGATTCCGGCGCGGCGGGTGCGGCTCCTTTCAACTCCGCGAGCATAATTCCCAAGAAAATCAGCCCGGCGCCGAGCAGAATACGCCCGGTGAGGTGTTCGTGCGCGACGAACCACGATGTAATCGCCGCGAACACCGGCTCGAGGCTGATCAGGATCGCCGTGTGCGTCGGCGAAGTGTACTGCTGCGCCCAGGTCTGCGCGGTGAAGCCGAATGCGGTCGAGCCGAGGGCCGTCACCAGCACCGCGAACACCAGCGTTCCGCTCCATCTCCAGTGCGGTTGCTCGAGATGCACCGCCGACGCGATTGGAATCGCGATCGTCGACAAAATCGCCGTCGTCGCGACTTGCACAATGGCGAGCGCGCCAACCGAGTGCTTCTGCACGTGTCGCGCGATGAAAATCATGTGAATCGCGAATGCTACTGCGCAGCCAAACACAATCGGATCGCCCGCGTTCAGCCCGCCTAACCCTTCAGGCGGCACAGTTAGAAAATACAACCCCGCAAGCGCCGCCACGGCGCCGGCCCAAATCCACGCGTTCAGCTTGCGCTGGCCAAAAACCGCAAGCGCAATTGGCACAATAACGACGCTCGATCCCGTGATGAATGCCGCTTTCGAAGGTGAAGTGAACTGCAGACCGGTCGTCTGAAACGCGTAACCGGCGAACATGAAAAAGCCGATCTGCGCGCCGGCCCAGATCGACGCGCGATTCAGTGTGCGAAGCGAGCGCCAGAAGAACACCGCCAACACAACGGCAGCCATCGCAAATCGCACCGCGAGGTAAACGAAGACCGAGACGTCAGCGAGCGCGTCTTTTACTACGACGAACGTGCTACCCCAGATGAACGCGGTGACGGTGAGTGCGATGTCCGCGCGGATGCGCTTGCTGAACATTCGCACAAAATTTTAGGTGGAAGCGTGCAGCGTGACAAGCTCGGCGAGCACCGCAACGTGACTTACCGATAGAATCGCACTCTAGTTCTGAGCGGGTGCTCCGGACTTCTGGTTCTGTTCCTTCTGCATGCTTTCGACTTCTTTCGCGAGGCGGTCGCTCGCGTCTGCCATCGTTTTCTGGACCAGCGGAGTAATTGCCTGCATGCTCTCAGCCGTAATCGTCGGCATCTCATTCAAGAATTTCTTGCCCGTTGGGGAGGAATAGAACGCCACGAGAGCATCCACATCGCCTTTGGTGAGGTGCTTTTGATAAACCGGCACCATCGCGTCGAGCATGTCATCGACGGGCATGCTGGCAATCATTTCGTCCATGCTTTTGTTGAGCCGGGCTTCTGCGTCGGCAGGCAGGTTCGGGACCGTCTTCATCTGTTCGTGAACCATACTGTGCATTTGAACCAGCATGGCATTCATCGTTTGCCGCGCGAGTTCACGCGAGTGCATGGCCTCAAAGTAACGCGCGATATCCGCTTTGCTGGCCGGAGCGTCGGCGTCGTTCTGCTGCGCGAAAGAAACCGAAGCGAGAATCAGGAACGCGAGTGCTGCGAGCATGGCGCGTTTCATAGAAGGCCTCCGGACATCGCCGCGATGGTACAGGACCGCGCTGCATTAGACCAGAATGGCGCGGACGGAAGGTTACGGCGAGCTCGGTTGCGATGGCGATGAGGCGGAGTAGCGAATCTTGCCGCCGACGATCGTCGTCGCAACATTGGTTTTCAGCAGCTGCGGCGGCGGGATCTGAAGCAAGTTGACAGGGTAAATGACGATGTCCGCGAGCATGCCTTGCGCGATCACGCCTTTCGACTGTTCGCTGAATTCCGCATACGCCGAGCCCGTGGTGTAGTACCGCAAACACTCGTCAATCGGCAGTCGCTCTTGGGGCTGCCAGCCCTTCGCGGGCGTGCCATCGGCGAGCTGGCGCGTGACGCAGGCGTAAATCCCCTGCAGCGGATCGATCGATTCGTAGTTCGGAAAGTCCGTGCCGAACGCGAGATGCGCGCCGCTCTTTTCGAGCGTGAGCCATGCGTACGCGCCGCGCGATCGATTCGGCCCGAGCCGCGCGTCAGCCCAACGCGCGTCGTCCAGCAGATGGGCGGGCTGCATCGACGCGACCACGTCGAGCTTTCCAAAGCGCTCGAAATCTTCGGGCGCCACAACTTGCGCGTGTTCGATGCGGGACCGGCGATCGCGCGCGCCGTTTGCAGCGACAACGGCGGCGAAGGTGTCTAGCGCCAAACGATTCGCCCGGTCGCCGATCGCGTGAAACGCCAGCTGGAAGCCGGCTTTATCGCGCTCGATCGCCATGGGCGTCAGCGTCGCGAGATTTTCGATGAGGATGCCGGATGTTTTCGGCGCGTCTGAATACGGCGCGAGCATTGCCGCCGTGCGTGAACCGAGCGACCCGTCGAGGTGCGTCTTCAGCGCGCCGGTTTTCAGCCACGGATCGGTGGTGCCGCCGGATTCGCGCATCTGCGCCAGCGTCTCGATCGGCGCATCGAACGGCAACCATTCCGTGACGCGCACCGGGAGGTCGCCCTGCTTTTTTATCTGCATGAGGACCAGAAAATTCTGCCAGCCGTAGTCGTTGTTGTCCTGCAGCGCCATCACCGAATTGTCTTGAATCGAGGTGACGCCATATTTCGCGGCTTCTTCGAGCACCTGCTGAAAGAGCCGCGCGCGCAGCAGCACCGAATGCGGCGGAATGTGCGAGGCAACCAGCTCCATCGCGGCGCCTTCTTCCAGCAATCCGGTCGGCTCGCCGGTTTTCGGGTCACGCTCGATGTGCCCGCCCGGAGGATCGACGGACTTCGCCGTGATGCCCGCAATTTCCAGGGCGCGCGAATTCACCACGGCAACGTGACCATCGATGCGCTCGCAGAAAATCGGATTCTCCGTCGAAACGGAGTCGAGGTCGTCGCGCGTCGGAAAAACTTTGTGCGGCCAGAGCGTGTGATCCCATCCGCGGCCGACGATCCATTCGCCCGGCTTGTAGAAACTGAGATTCACGCGGAGGCGCTGCTCGAAATCGGCGAGCGACGTGGTGGCGATCATGTTCACGCCATTGCGGAAGTAAGCCGCCTCGGCGAGATGCACGTGAGCATCGTTGAAGCCTGGCATGGCGAACTGGCCGTGCAGATCGATCACGCGCGTCGTGCGGCTGCGAAAATTCTTCAGACCATCGCCGCTATGTTGAGCGCCCGGCGCTGTGGCGGATTGCGGTGGCGGCGCGGCTGAATATTCGACGCCAACGATGGTCTCTCCACGTATCGCGACTGCGGTCGCCCACGGATGGGCCGGGTCCATCGTATAGATCTGTCCGTTGGTAAGAATCATGTCCGCGAAGCCGCCCCGCGCGGCTGCGGTTTGCGCTTCCTGTGGATGGAATCGGGGAAACTCGGAATATTTCAGCGTGTTCGCTTCGCGCGGAAGGATTACGCAGACAGCCGCTCCCAACGCGGCGAGAAGCCCGATTCGTACAATCCGCTGCATTTAAGGCTGCACGCCAGCGAGAGTCAGTGTGGCGAGGAAGAGGCGCTTTACGCCGAGGTCGCGGCCCGAAGCGTCGTACCACTCGGCGAGCGTGTGGGAGCCGCCGCCCCTCCCGCCACCTCCCAGCGAGACGGCTGGAACGCCGAGTGAAAGAGGAATGTTCGCGTCGGTGGAACTGCGTTCCAGACGCGAGCGGTTGCCGAGGAAGCGGTCCACGCTGCGAATTGTGTCGACGAGCGGAGCGTTGTCTGAAATTTTTCCGGCGGGCCGAGCGCCGAGTGAGCGGAACGTGATCTGAAGCGCGTCGGAAGATTCGTTCGCGGCCGCGAGTTCGTCGCGCAACCCTGTCTGCATCGCGTCGCGAAGCGCCTTCTCCATTTTCACGACTTCGGATTCCTGCTCGGAGCGAAGATCGACCTTCACCGCCGCGCGCGCCGGAATGGAGTTCACCGACGTGCCACCTTCGATCGTTCCGAAGTTGTACGAGCTGCGTGGATCATCGGGCACTGGCACACTCGAAAACCGTACGATGCCGCGGGCGAGCGCAGTGATCGGGTTCGGCGCGCCAAAATCCGACCAGCTGTGACCGCCCGGGCCGGTGATCACGACTTCGAAGCGATGCGAGGCGATGCCCTGCGTGGTGATGTGTTCGGTCGATGCGCCGTCGACGGCGATCACCGCTACGAGTTTCGAGCGGTAGGCTTCCACCAGAGCGCGAATCCCACGCAAATTTCCCTCGCCTTCTTCGCCGACGTCTCCCGCCAGAACAATCGTGCTCTTAGTACGAATGTTCGCATCGTTCAGCACTCGCGCGAGCGCCGCAAGCGCCGCAAGCCCCGCGCCGTTGTCCGCGATGCCGGGCGCCGTAAGCCGAGATCCGTCACGCTTCACGTGAACATCGGTTCCCTGCGCAAAAACCGTGTCGAGATGCGCGGCCAGCAGCACCACGCTGTTCGGATCGGAGCCGGCGCGCTCGCCGATCACGTTTCCAAGCTTGTCGGTGTGAACCTGCAGTCCGTTCGCTTCAAAAATCTGCTTCAGGAATTCACCGCGGCGGGCTTCGTCGAACTCAGGCGCGGGAATTTCGGTGAGTTTGATCTGTTGATCGGTGATCCAATCAGAATTCTTCTCGATCCACGCGAGGCCGCGGGCCACTGAAGAAGACTCAGCGAGCTTCTCGATGGAATCATCCGCCGTGCGCGTGGAAAGCATGGCCATCAGAAAAAAGATACCGCAGATATGCGCGAGTTTCACGTGTTTTGGCCCGGCGATTTCGACGATTCGGTACGATCAGTGCGCCGTGCCCGCCACGCCCGCGAGATTTTCGATTTCAGCGTCACTCAGAATCCGATCCGACTGTTTCGCAGCGTTGAAAATGCGGTCCACGCGCTCGTCGGTGGCCGGGATGCCGCGCTTTTCGAGCCAATAAATCACATTCGACCGGCCGCTGAGCGGACCGACTTCGATGATCTGCTCGAGCCCGAACAAATACGAAGGCACGCCGCTGTAAATCGAATCGGCCAGATCGCGGTCGCCCTTCTTATACGCTTTGATGATTGCGGCGGCGTGAACGCCTGTCGCCGTGCGGAATGCGTCGCGCCCCACGACCGGATAGTTCGGCGGAATCGGCGTGCGCGTCGCGCGCGAAACGGCATCCGAATATTGCTGCAGGTGCGAAAGGTCGTGATCGATGAGGCCGAGCAGCTTCAAATTCACCAGCATCAGTTCCATCGGCGTGTTGCCGACGCGTTCGCCGAGCGCGAGCGCCGCGCCGTGAACTTGATCGGCACCCGCCGCGATGGCGGCGAGCGAGTTGGCGATGGCGAGTCCGCGGTCGTTGTGGCCGTGCCAATCCACGCGAATCTTGTCGCCGGACGGCTTCACGACTTTTTCGATGATGAAGCTCACCAGATTGTGCGCGCCCGCCGGCGTGGAGTGCCCTACCGTGTCGCAGAGGACTGCCGCACGTGCGCCGGCACGAATCGCCGTCGAATAAAGCAGCTGGAGAGTCTCAGGGTCGGTGCGAATCGTATCTTCCGTCACGTACATGACGGGAAGTCCCGCGCCCACGGCGAACTTCACCGCGTCTTCTGTGATTTTTTGGAGGTGGTCAACCGTCCAGTCTTCGACGAGACGCCGAATCGGGCTCGACCCAAGAAAAGTGGCTGCTTCGATCGGAAACCCGACCTTCTGCGAAATTTCGATGATTGGGCGAATGTCGTTCTGGTGCGTCCGCGCCGCGCAATTCGGCCGGATCTTCATTTTTGAATTGGCGATTTCGCGCGCGAGAGCTTCGGTGTCCGCATACGCTCGGGGCCCTGCGCCGGGAAGCCCGATATTTACCGTGTCGATGCCGAGCGATTCCATCAGGTGCAGGATTTCGATTTTTTCGCCGATCGTGGGGTCGTGCACGGATGGATTCTGCAACCCGTCGCGCAGAGTTTCATCGTTCAATGCGACGCGCTTCCCCATCGCCGCCGTTTCCACCACTTTGTTCCAGTCGTAGATCAGTTCGTTTTGCATTATCGGCTCAGTAGCGCAGCGTGAAACTGTTTGGCGCCTCGGAGAGATCGGGCGTGTACACCGTTTTGCAAAATTCGCAGCGGTAAATTTCCTTTTTCTCGCCCACGAGCGCTTCGACTTCCTTTGGATAGTCGTACCAGCGCTTGATGTTGCCAAAGCAGCGCTTGCCTTTTTCGTTCAGCTCGTCGCAAGCGCGCTGTTTGGGCTTCAGGCGTTTGATGTTGTGAATGTGTGCGCGCGGCGTTTCGGCGGACTCGGTTTCAGACATTCGCAGCTCCGGTTGCGTTCAGCCGATTATCGCAGAGATTCGCTGCGGGCGACGCGATTGTGACCAGGCGATCTTCAGATGCGCCCGCGGCGGAACACGACGCCTTTCGCGCCGCGTTCGCCAACCATCGCACCGAGACGCTTGCGCCAGCTCGGCGCAAACATCGCGCGAAGAAAGCCGTCGGCAGCGTCGGCAAGACCGCCAGAATAGCCGAACCACCACGGCTTGTGCGTCCGAGGCATGCGATCCACGTCGATATATTTCGTCTGCACCATCTCCAGCAGGCCGAGGCGCCCATGCGAATGTCCCCAGCCGCTCGCTCCCGGTCCGCCGTGTGGTGCCTCGCTGATCCCGTAATAACTCGCGACGTCGTTCACCATCACCGATCCCGCTCGTACGCGTGTTGCGATTGCGGCGCCACGTTTCGCATCGGACGTCCACACGCTCGCCGCGAGCGCGTAGGGCGAATCATTCGCAAGCGCGACGGCTTCATCCGCGGACGCGACCGAACGAATCGCAATCACCGGTCCGAATGTCTCGTCGCGCATCAGGTCCATCTCATGCGTCACATTCGTCACCACAGACGGCTCGAGAAAATTCGGCCCGAGGTCGTGACGCCGATTCCCACCCGTCACCACGCGAGCGCCACGCGCTACTGCATCACGAAGCTGCGCTTCCACTTTTTCAAGCTGACGCGATTGGATCATCGGTCCGACTTCTGATTCAGACTTTGCGCCGTCGCCGAGGCGCAGCTTTTTCGTCTTCGCTACACACAGCTCAGTGAATTTTTCAGCGACAGGCTTCTCCACGTAAATCCGCTCGACGGAAATACAGGTCTCGCCGCAATTCATGAAGCCGCCCCACACGGCCGCGCTCGACGCAATATCGAGGTCCGCGTCAGCAAGCACGATCATCGGATCTTTGCCGCCGAGTTCGAGCACGGACGGAATCAGTTTCGCCGCACATGCCTGCGCGATCTTCGTCCCCGTCGCGACACTGCCCGTGAAGAAAACTTTGTCCGGCCCGGCCTCGACGATCGCCGCGCCTAGGTCGCCACGGCCCTGTAGCACATTCACGAGCCCCGCCGGAATTCCTGCGCGGCTCACGATTCTTCCAACGAGCGCTCCGCACGCAGGCGTCAGCTCCGACGGCTTCGTGACCACAGCGTTGCCCGCTACGAGCGCCGAGATGACCTGCGTCATAGGAATTGAAAACGGGTAATTCCACGGCGAGATCACCGCAACCAAGCCGTGCGCGTGGTACTCGATCCACGCGGACTTCGCTTTCATCGCGATGTTGTGGTGTGGGACACGCTCCGCTGCAAGCCACCGCGGCGCCTGGCGCGACAGAAAATCAGCGGTATCGAGGACGACCAGCAACTCAGCGAAAACAGCTTCGACCCGTGGCTTCCCCGTTTCGCGGCTGATCGTCGCGGCGATTTCCTCGCGGCTCTCGTAGATCGTGTCACGCATACGCGCGATCGCCGCCGCCCGTGCGCGAAGTGTCTGGGCGGCCCAGTCGCGTTGTGCAACACGGGCCTTGGCAAAAATTTCAGGAAGCGTTGCGGGATCAGTGGGCTCGAACCGCTCGACAGTTTCATTCGTCGCAGGATTTACGGAAGGAATCGTGTCCGTCTTGGCGCCGGCTGCCGTGGCGGGAGGCTGCTGCATAAGCGCGATTGTAGCTGAGTTTCCCTAGCGACGCGCCTATGCGCCGAAGAGCGTCAGGTTTTCTTGCCGCGTTGCGCCCGAAACGTCGCCCACGAATTCGCCGGATCGGGATATTCGAGATTCACCAAGTACAGCCCTTGCGGCTGCACCGTTGGCCCCGACTGCGCCCTGTCGCGCGCGTCAAAGATCCGCGCGATGTCGGACGGCTGGAGCTTCCCTTTCCCGACCTCCAGCAGCGTGCCCACAATTTTGCGCACCATGTAACGTAGAAACGATTTGCCGCGCACTACGTAGGCGATCTCGCAGTTCGCCGGATCGCGCACGATCTCCGACGAATAAATCACGCGCATCATGTCGCGATCGCGGTCATCCTCTTCCGACCCGGTCGACGCCGCAAACGAAGTGAAATCGCGCTCACCCTCAAATTCCCGCGCAGCGGCAGCCATCGCGTCCTCATTCAGTTCCCACGGGTAGTGCAACACGCGCCCATAAGCAAACGGCGGCAATATTCGCCCGCGATAAATCCGGTAGCGGTACGTTTTCGCCTGCGCCTGCCAACGCGAGTGAAAATCCTGCCCGACGTCGACCGACTCGACGACGCGCACCGTGGGTGGCATCAACGCGTTCATCGCACGCTGCAGCTCCTGCGCCGTGAGATTCGAGTTCGTCTTGAAATGCGCTACCTGTCCGAGCGCATGAACACCGGCGTCCGTGCGACTCGCGCCGTGAATCATGATGCGTTCCTGCGTGATCTTGCGCAGCGCTTCCTGCAGCGTGCCCTGGATCGTTTGCAACTCACGCGGCTGCAACTGCCAGCCGTGAAACGCGGAGCCGTCGTACGCAATGGTGATCTTGATGTTCTGCATTAGGAGGCAAAATTATCGCATGCACGCGCTCGCCCGCGCGACCGGTCCGCAGCGCGCGTTAAGGCTTGGGATGAGCTTGAAAGAATGTCCACATCAAATCGGTAGCGCGCACATTCGGATCGGGCTTGTCGAGCAAACGCACCAGGCGATCGCCACCCGGCCACGCGTGTCCCTGCCCGACCACCGTATCTAGCACCACCGCCGTGCCGTCCTTGCAGCCGCCATAGCCTTCCGTTCGCAGCGTTCCCACTTCCAATTTTTTCGGCATCGCGTTGCAGCCATCGCGGTTCACCCAAAAATCGATCGCATACGAAACGGGCTTGTAGTCGCGCGGCCCATCGATTTGTTTCGTGCCCACGCCGCCGTTGTACGGAACGTTCTCATCGTCCGTGCCGTGGAACGCGATCACCGAAACCGGCTCCGACGGATTGCAGCCCGCATCGAGTGCGCCCGCCACCGGCGCAATCGCCGCAACCTTATCCGCCATCGTGCACGCCACGCGATATGCCATCATCCCGCCGTTCGAAATTCCGGTTACGTATACGCGCTTGGGATCGACGGCGTATTCGTACTCCAGCTTATCGATCAGCGCGCGAAGGAATGCGACGTCATCGACATTATTCTTCAGCGCGTAGCCGCAGCAGATGCCGGAATTCCACGTATGGAAGTGATCGCCCACGCCGCCGGTCCCGGCTGGGTAGACGACGAGGAAATTCACGGCGTCGGCCTTGTCGCTCATGCCGGACATCTTTTCGGCGCTCTCGTCGTTGCCACCACCGCCGTGCAACACCATCACCAGGGGAATCTTTTCGTTGCCGTCGTAGCCGGGCGGCGTGTGAACAAAATACGTGCGTGTGCGGCCGCCGCTGTCGATCGTGCCGGGATGTTTGCTGTCGTCCGATGCAGCGCTACGAACGGGTGCAAACGCCAACGCCAGCGCGGCGGTCAGTCCGACCGCACACCACGCGAGGGCGCCCGGCGCGAATTTCGGCCGATACTGAATGTTATTGGGGGTTTCCATTGGCTTGAACGCGAGCCCGAATCGCCGCGCTCAAGATATTGAACACCGAAACGCGCGTCACGTTGCGCCCGGCTAGGGAGAAGTTTCTACGATTGTGGGCGCGACATCCGTGAACCGGGGCGCGTCGCGGTGTCGCCCGCGCGGCATTGAGGGCACTCGTCGGGCTCGTAGCTCGCGACTTCCAAATCGAGCAGCGCCTTCGCGGGAACATTCAGTTCGAGCTTGCCGCCGCTGCGGTCAATGATTGCGCCGGCCGCCACAGTGAGGCCATTTTCCTGCCCCACTACGCCGATGGTCTCGCGCGTCGAGCCACCCGTGGTCCACACATCTTCTATTACCAACACGCGCTCGCCTGGCTTAATTTCGAAGCCGCGGCGCAACGCCATCTGGCCGGAACGGTCGCGCTCGACGAAAATTGCACGCACGCCAAGACCACGAGCGACTTCGTGGCCGATGATCAGCCCGCCGAGAGCTGGCGACACGACGCAACCGATGTTGTGATCTTTAAATTTCGCGGCAAGCCCGCGGCCGAGTTTTTCGGCATGTTCGGGATACTGCAATACCAGAGCGCACTGAATGTATGTTCCGCTATGGCGGCCGCTCGAAAGCTCGAAATGGCCGGTGCGCACCGCGCCAACCGACTCGAGCAGCTTGATCATCTCTTCGCGTGTCATGTTCTTCTCACTGGCAGGACTAGTTGCGGGCACAGTGCCCCTCCGCGAATTTCGCGTATGTCCGAAGTGCGTAGCCTATGCGCGCAGCTTTCCAGTGTCAATGGCGGGAGAGGGATGGTCCGTCGCATCGCAAAATACTAATCGACGTTGAGTTCGATCTTGCCGATGCCGCCTTCGACGGTGACGTAAATCGTCGCGGGGGACTTTCCGAATGCGTCGTTGGTGTAGTCGTGAGAGTTTTCAGTGAGGCCGTGCGTCACCACGGCTCCTATGCCGCCTGAAGTGTGAACCGAGACGCCAACGTCCTTGGGAAGTTCGATGGTCGCGCTGCCGATGCCGCCTTTGACGGTGGCGTTCAGATTGTGTTCTCGCGGCCCGGTGAGATTCAGATTCAATGCGCCCGTTCCGATGTTGACGAGCAGGTTGCGCAAAGCGATTCCACGCGTATCGAGGTTCGCTTCGCCCGCGCCGAGGGTGACGTCCGCGTCGAGAGGTACCTTGTCCGAAAAGCGCAAGTCCCACACATTATGGGAATTCATCATGCGGATGTGGCTGTCGTTGGGCTGCGAGATGTCGATGTTGCCGCGCCCATTCGTCACGGAGTAATCCACGAGCGGCTTGCCGTCGGACGGCAGATATTTGAAGTCCGCGTCGAGCAGACGTTCGGCGCCCCCGGCGACGGTGAGCTTTCCCGTCGCCATTTCGAGCTTGGCGTTTACGTCCTTTGCCGCTCCCACATCAAGCGCATGGGAATCGTGCAAGCTGGCCTGGACGGGGCCCTGCTTCAACATCGCCACGCAGAGCAGAATCACGATTACGAGAACTATGTAAGGCATTGCCGATGTGTGCGGTGGGTTGGGGTCGCCCGGAGCGCCGCGATAGCGGAACGATTCGATGACTTTGCCGATGCCGATCAGGATTAGAACTACCGGCCAATAGCGGTCGATCAGTCTCCATGCGTCTAAGGCAGGGTACAGGTTTACGATCAGCAGAAACACGCCGACCGCGATGACGACCAGCGCGCCAACGATCGACGGCCGATGGCGCCGCTTGCTGCTAGGATCAGGCCACGGTTGGTTGTTTGGATCGTCTGGCATTCTCGGCTCTCCCCTTACCACTAGGTACGCTGGAGATGGCGCAAAAGTATCACGGACTTTAGAGTCTTGAGTGCTCGCGCCGACAACCTGTTCCAGGCTGATCGACTTTTGGCGACCGTGTCATCTAGCGTCAGAACAGAAACCCTCTCTTTGTACAGCGCCGTGTCGGGCGCCTGAGGCAAGCGGAGATCGCAAGGGCTACCGTTGCGTTCATTAAATTGCGGGCGTAGGATGCGCCGGGTGTCGGGAGGCTTAGGCGATGGGTTCATCGGACGAGACGGAGCGGGAGCTGGATCGACGGAGCTTCATTAAGGCTGGCGGGGCGCTCGCGGCGGCGGTTGCGCCGGCTTTGACAGCACAGCGTGCGCTCGCTGGAGTCGCGGGGGCCCCAGCTTTGAAGCGTGGCGGTTTAGCAGGGCGAGAGCCGCAGTTCGCTGTTGCGGAGGGTGCGCCGTATCCGGCGAAGTGGTATCCGTTTACTGGGCATCCCGATTCGGATACGTGCTGGTCGCTCTCGGTGGGGCCGGACGGGCGCATTTACGCTGCTGCATGCGCGGAGAGCGTGCCAGGCGGCGTCGTGAAACCGACGCGTTACAACGAGCAGCGCGACGACCTCGACTACCTTTTCAACCTCGCCGAAAAAGTGGACGACCCGGGCGACTCCGGCCGCGCCACGCAGTGCAAAATCCATTACAGCTTCGCGCCCTCGATGCACGACGGGGTGATGTTCATGGCGACGCATCTTTCGGGCCCGCCGATCGACCTGCCCGTGTATTCGCCGTGGTATTCGTGGCATGACGCCAAGCGGGTGTTCCGCGGCTCTGCGCTGCTGGCGTTCGACACGAAAACGGATCAGGTGCTGTGGTGGGACACGATGATTCCGAAGGAAGGCTGCCGATGCCTTCTGCATGATGAGGAGCGCGGGCTGCTCTATGCGATGAGCTACCCGCGCGACCACTTCATCATCTACGACCTGAAGACGCGCAAGCACCGCGACCTGGGGCGAATCAGCTCAATCAATCCGCAGACGCTGTTCCTCGATAAGAAGCATCGCGTGTGGACATCGAGCGACTACGGGCGGTTGGTTCGTTACGATCCCGAGACCGATCGCCTCGAGACGTCGCCGAACTTCATCGCACACGATCTGAATTATCAAACCGGCTGGCATAGCGTGTTCTACGACCTGGCGCCGGCGCCGGATCGCGAATGGGTGTACGCGTGCACGTGGTCACCCGCGCCGCGACTGATGCGGATTTGGCTCGATGAAGTGAATAAAGGAGACGGATGGCCGCGCGTGGAGGATCTTGGCCCGGCAACGCAGCCGCGCGATCTGAACTTTCCCGTCGACCTGTACCGCGATCACTGCGGCGGGATGACGTTTGCCGGCGACGGCAAGCTCTACTACGTTGCGTCACGATGGTACGACCCGAAATATTTTCCGCAGCTGAAGGGCGCAAAAATCGAAACGCAGGGCGTGGTGTGGCGGCTCGATCCGGAGACACTGAAGCGCGAAGAGGTTTCGCAGCTTGTCCATCCGACGGGCGAAGCGCACTACGTTTCGCGCGGCGCGGTGGATCACAACGGCGACCTTTTCTTCGGCCACGTGGGCAACCGGCCATCGGGAATTTTCAAAGTATCGATGCCGGCGGACCGCAAGCGGCCGAACGCGCATTTGCCGATCCGGATGTGGGGGTGAGGACGATGACAACGATTGCACAGACGACGAAGCCGCGATTCGATCCGAACTCACCGGAGATCCGCGAGTATTTGAACGACGTGTCGCATCAGTTCGTGCGCGAAGGGACGATGGTCGCGTTTCCCACTTGCCTGCCCGGCGTGACGATGCCGATTCCTCTCGACGAGAGCCGGGTCACCGCGATCGACATCAACACGGACGGGCACGTTTACGGTGGGACGAGTTGTTCGGGAAAGGGCGGCGCGAAGGTGCATGTGTTCGCGGCGGCGTTTCACAACTTGACAGGCGTGGTGCTGGACGTGACGGCGGCCGACGATGCGCTCGCCGGAGCGACAGATTGCGTGGCGGTCTGCTGCTGCGAGGTGCGCAAGTGGCGCGATGAAGAAAGCGAAGAAGAACGAAAAGCGGCGCGAGCGTGGCCCGGGGCGATTGCTTTTGTAAACGGTCCCCGCGGCGGACGGGCGATTTTTGTGCCGCACGTCGATCTGGCGCAGGACTGGATCCAGGAGTGGGG
>JBEKJW010000045.1:0-29058 GCA_050011035.1 Candidatus Acidiferrales bacterium | reverse complement strand
CTGGATTATTTGTCGCTGGACCGGCTGACGTCGACGCTTTCAGGTGGCGAGTCGCAACGGATTCAACTGGCGACGTCGCTCGGATCGCACTTGGTGGGCGCGCTGTATGTGTTGGACGAACCTTCGATCGGGCTACACCCGCGAGACACCACGCGGCTGATCGAGATCATGAAAGGGCTGCGCGACCTTGGCAACACGCTGGTGGTGGTGGAGCACGATCCGGACACGATGCTCGCGGCAGACAAGATTCTGGATCTTGGGCCGGGCGCGGGCGAACACGGCGGCAAATTGATTTTCAGCGGGTCGCGCGAGGAGTTGCTGAAGGATACGCACTCGCTGACAGGCAGATATTTGCGCGGCGAGATGAAGATCGCGGTGCCGGCGCGGCGGCGGAAACCACTGGGCAAGTTTTTGAAGATTTTTGGAGCGCACAGCCACAACGTGCAGGGCGTAGACGTGATCGTGCCGCTTGGGATGCTGGTGGCGGTGACGGGCGTGTCGGGCTCGGGCAAGTCGACGCTGGTGTACGACGTAATTTACAAGGCTCTGCAGGCGCGGCGCACCGGCGGCAACTATCGCGAGTTCTGCGACCGAATCGAGGGCGATCAAGCGATCACGGCGGTGGAGATGGTCGACCAGTCGCCGATCGGGCGGACGCCGCGGTCGAATCCGGCGACGTACCTGAAAGCTTTCGACCCGATTCGCGAAGTGTTCGCGTCCACGCCGGAAGCGAAGAAGCGCGGATTCACGCCGGGACATTTTTCGTTCAACATTCCGGGCGGGCGGTGCGAGGCGTGCCAGGGCGACGGCACGGTGACGGTGGAAATGCGGTTCCTCGCCGACGTGGAGCTGGTGTGCGAGGAGTGCCGCGGGACGCGATACAAGACGAGCGTGCTCGATGTGCGATACAAGGAGCACAACATTCACGACGTGCTGCAGATGACGGTGCGGGAGGCGCTGGTGTTTTTCGCGCCGTATCCGAAGGTGACGTCGAAACTGCGCGTGCTGGATGAAGTGGGGCTCGGATATTTGCGGCTGGGGCAATCGGGGACGACGCTCTCGGGCGGAGAGGCGCAACGGTTGAAGCTGGCCGCGCATCTGACGCGATCAGAGAACACAGGAATTTTGTATATTTTCGACGAGCCGACGACGGGGCTGCACTTCGACGATATTCAAAAGCTGCTGACGTCGTTCCGGAAATTGCTGGAGGGCGGCGCGTCGGTGCTGATCATCGAGCACAATTTGGATGTGATCAAATCGGCGGACTGGATGATCGACATGGGGCCGGAGGGTGGCGACGCGGGCGGGAAAGTTGTCGGCGCGGGCACACCGGAGCAGTTGGCGCGGAATTCGCAGTCGCACACCGGGAAGTATTTGGTGAAGGCGCTCGCGAATGGCGGCAACGGCGCGAATGGACATCACCACGCGCATGGCAATGGTGGTGGGAATGGCGTGAAGACGGCGGGCGGTGCTGCGACGGCGGCGGATTTGGACACGGACGCTAACTCGACAAAGGCATGAACGTGAAGTTGAAGACGCTGGCGTGCTGCGCGCTGATGGCGGGCGCTGCGTTCGCGTGTGGCGCGGCTGGCGCACAGGAAGTGGGGACATCGCGCAAGCGGATCGTGCAAGATCCGGAGACCGCGGCGCTGAATAAGTTGCTTGCGGATGCACAGGGGGCGCTCGACGCGAAGGACTACGCGACCGCCGCGAAAGATTTTCAGGACTTCCTCGAAAAGAAACCGGATTACGCTCCGGTTCACTTCCAGCTCGGATACATCTACACCGCGCTGGGCCAGACCGCACAAGCCGTGCAGGAATACCAAAAAGCGGTCGATATCGATCCGGGGATGGAGGAGGCACAGCTCAATTTGGGGTTGACGCTCCTGCAAACGGATCCCGCGGCGGCAGTTGGGCCGCTTTCAAAGGCAGTGGGCCTGAAGCCGGAGCACGTCGAGGCGAACCTTGCGTTAGGCGCGGCACTCGAACGCACCAGCAAACCCGCCGCTGCCGAGAAGTACGACGCAACCGCCGCTAAGCTCGACCCCAAGAATTTCGACGCGCACGCTTCACTCGCTCGCGTGCTACTACAGCAGAAAAAGGCACCGGAGGCGGAAGCGGAGTTTCGCGCCGCGATCGCGATTCAGCCGGACTCTGCGCAGGCGCATCTCGGTCTTTCGCAGAGCCTGACGCTTCAGAACAAGAGCGACGCAGCGGCGGAAGAATTGAAGAAATATTCGACGCTGCATCCGAACGATCCGGCGGTGGGGCTACAGCAGGCGTCGCTGCTGGCGAAAGCGGGCAAGGACGACGAGGCGCTGGCCGCGCTCGACGCTGCGGCGGCCGCCTCGAAGGCGCCGGAGGGCGAAGAGGCGCTGCGGCTGCGGACAACGATTCTGTTCCACAAAAAGGATTACGCGGGCATGGTGCCCGTGCTGCAGAGACTGATCGCGATCGCGCCGAACAACCCTGACTACCCCGCCGAGCTTGGACACGCGCTGCTCGAGAAGAAGGACTACGCAAACGCGGCGAACGAACTGGTGGTGGCGCTGAAGGCGAATCCGACTTCGGAAGACGTGTTGAAGGATCTGATTCTCGCGGAGTATTTCAACAAAAACTATCCACTAACGCTGAAGGCCCTCGAATTGATGGAGAAGCGCGAGCCGCTGCCGCTGGGCAGCTGGTTCATCCGCGCAAGCTGCTACGACAAACTGGACCAGAAGCCACAAGCGCTGGCGGCCTATCAAAAGTTCCTTTCAATGAACACGGACGAGAACTCTGACATGTATTTCGAAGCGGCCGCACGCGCCCGAACGCTGACCCGTGAGATAGCAGAGAAAAAGAGGTAAAATTCCTGCAACGGAATGTTGCGGCCGACGATTCTCGTTCTGGCGTTCACACTGGTAGCCGGGCTGGTTCAACCGGACAAGACCGCGGAGATTCGCGCGCGGTTTGTAAGAGAAACGAATCCAGTGCGGAAGGCGAAAATCCTGCCGCAACTCGCCGAAGCGGAATACCTGCAAGTCCAGGATCAATTGAAGGCGGACAACGCGGCCGAGGCGGGCGCCATCGTAAAACAAATGGCCGACGAAGCGGCGACCTGCCGCGAGGCGCTGGACGCAAAGGTTCGCGATCCGGAAGCCCATCCGGACGGTTACCGGCAATTGCAGATTTCGGTGCGGCAGACGCTGCGTCGAATCGACAATATCTTGCCGGGCCTCTCGATGGACGAGCAGAAGCCGTTTCTGGAAGCGCGCGACAGCTTGAGCGAGCTGGATCAGGCTCTGCTGGTGGCGCTATTTCCGAAACGGCCGGAAGCGCAAGCGGCGCCGCCTGCTCCGAAGCCGTAGGGGGTTCAAATGCTCCGGCGGACGTTCATGCGAAAATTCTCCATGCGAACGATGGCAGCGGCAGTAATGGTGTGTGCGATGGCGGCCTGCGCGAGCAGCTTCGCGGTGCGAGCGCGTGCACAAGAGACGCGGAAGGATTACCTGACGCAGGCCGAGAGCGATAAGATTCGCGACGCTTACGAGCCGGGCGACAAGTTGAAGCTCTTCATCACATTCGCGGACGACCGGCTTAAGAAATTCGAGTACGAGCTGACCCGCAAAAACCCCGAAGGGCGGCGCGCTGAAATTTTGAATGGACTGCTCAATGCGTATCAAAGCTGCGTGGACGATGCCGCGGACCAGATCAGCATTGCGCGAGAGAAACAGGCCGACATTCGTCCGGCGCTGAAGATCATGGACAGCAAGACGAAAGAATTCATGGCTGTGCTGCAAAAGTTGCATGAGGGCGGCCCCGAGTACGACACGTATAAGGAAACGCTCGACGACGCGCTGGAAGGCACGCAAGATGCGATCAACGACGTCGCTCAGGCGCAGAAGGAACTGACGCCTGTGCCGGTGCGGAGGAAGCCGAATTGACGAGGCGTCGCGAGCGCGTCCCCGTGCCCGGCGGCGACGCAATTTTCCAGCGAATCTTTACGCGGATCGGGTGCAAAGGGCGGCCGCCGCAGTTCGTCGTTGAGTTTCATCCCTACGCAGGACTCACTCTCACAATCCGGCTGCGCGAGGAAGTGGCGCACGTGCGGATCTCCGACGCATTGCACGATGCCCCGCCGATGGTGGTGGAAGCGGCGGCGGCGATTCTGCTGGGACGCCTGTACCGTCGACGGGCTCCGCGCGAGCTGGTGGAGGCGTATCGCCAGTTTTCGTATTCGCATGAAGTGCGGAATCGCGTTCACTCGTTGAGGCAGGCGCGTGGTCGCCGGGCGGCGCACCGGCCCGAGGGACGGCATCACGATCTGGATGCGATGTTCAACGAGCTGAACCGGCGCTACTTCGAGGACAAGCTGAAGAAGCCGACGCTGGGGTGGAGTTCGCGAGTTTGGCGCTCGCAACTCGGCTGCTTCGATCCCGCGCTGCAGCAGATCGTGATCAACAAGCAGCTCGACCGGCCGCGGGTGCCGCGTTTTGTGGTCGCGTACGTGATGTACCACGAGATGCTGCACGTGAAGCATCCGATGAAATTCGCGCGGTGCCGGCGGGAGTCGCATGGGCCGGAGTTTCGGCGGGAAGAAAAGAAGTACGCAGACTACTCCGCGGCGATACGGTTTTTGGATCGGATGCCGGCTCGGTGAGCTGACACTGCGGGCTTGAGTTTTGCCCGCTAGGCGCGTGATTGAGATTGGTGGGACTTGCGACCGCAAGGCGGTGGCAAGCCACGGCATTCTATGCGGCGCTCGTAGCTGCCGATTAAGGTGAAGGATCGAGCGAGGTTGAACAAAACCTGTGCTGACGCAAGATTAGGCGCGGTTATTTTGATTGAAGCTGCGCAATCTTCTTTTGAATCTTTTTGGCGTCGGCGGCGTTCGGCAGGACCTTCAGATACTCCTGGTAGTAGTGCGCGGCTTGTTCCTTGTCGCCCTTCTTTTCGTAGGCTTCGGCGATCAAGGCGCGGGGCTTCGCGAAATTGCCCTGCAGGCGAATCGCGTCCTCAAATCGCGTGATCGCAGCGTCGTAGTCGCCTTTGTCCATATAGAACTTGCCGACGTCGACGTCCTGTGCGGCGTGGAATGGATCCCAGGCTGAATCGGATTCCGGAGCGAGGACGCCGGGCTTAGCCTTCGACGGTGGACGAGTGGCTGAATCGCTGGAATCTGATGAGTCGGACGTGTCATCGGTGTACTGAGGACCGTTCTTCTTCTGTTTCGGCTTCGCCTTAGGGTCGGATGCGGAATCATCCGGATCGTCGGGCCCGGAGTCGGGCTTTTTGGACGAGGACCAGGTCGGAGTATCGTCATTCGACGGGCGCGGCGGCTGTTGGGCCGAGGGCCTATCGGGCGCAGGGGGCGGAGGAAGCGGGCCGTCTTGCGGATTGCCCTGTGAGGGAGGGGCTGGCTGAGACGAATCGCCCTGTTGCGGCTGCGGCGTTTGCGAGGATTGCTGCGGCATCGCCGCGCGCACTGAAGCCGCGCTGAACGCGACCGCTGCCATCGCCAAAAACGCCGGTGTGAAGAGTTTTACGCGCATCGAGGTATCTCGGGCTTACTCGTCGGACTTAGATTCGGTTTGTTATCATCGGAGTTGCACGAGCCCAGCTCGCTCCGAACGCCAGCCAAGCTTTATTGTACCGCGCCAGAATGGAACTCCGCGAAAAAGTCGGTCAGCTGCCTACTCAACCGGGTGTGTACCTGTTTGAGGATGTGACAGGGAAGATTCTGTACGTCGGCAAGGCAAATTCGCTGCGTAATCGCGTTCGTTCCTATTTTCTGGAATCGCGCTGGCAGGATGCGAAAACGGGTTCGCTGGTGCGGGAAATCGCCGACCTGCAGTACATCGTGGTCGATAACCCGCGCGAGGCGCTGGCCCTCGAAAACAACCTGATCAAACAGCACAAGCCGAAGTTCAACGTGCTGCTGCGCGACGACAAGACCTACCCGTACATCAAGTACACGGCCTACGAGAAATTTCCGCGCGTTTACGTGACGCGACGACTGCAGAAGGACGGCTCGATTTATTTTGGGCCGTACTTCCCTGCCCGGCTGGCATACCGGCTGGTGCATTTGATCCACAAACATTTTCGCGTGCCTTCGTGCACGGTCGATTTGACGAAATCGCATCCGCGGCCTTGCCTGCAGTACTACATTCACCGCTGCCTGGGGCCGTGCGTGGCGGGCCTCGTGATCGACGAGCGTTACGCGGAATCGGCGCGCGACGTGAAATTATTTCTCGATGGCCGGCGCAGCGATCTTTCTCGCAGCCTGGAAGAGCGGATGGAGGTTGCGTCGAACGAGGGGGTGACGATACGGACGTGGTCGCGTGGTATACGGAGCCGCCGCAAGTTGCGGTGAACGTGTTTCACCTGCGCGGCGGACGCGTGGTGGACCGGCGCGATTTTTACTGGGAGGACCTCCCGGGGTTCGACGCCGCTGAGTTTCTGCCTTCCCTGCTGAAGCAGCTCTATCTTGATGCCGCGTACTTGCCGCGCTTCATTCACACGCCACTCGATTTCGAAGACCGTGAACTGCTGGAAGAAGTTTTGACGGAGAAAGCGGGACATCGCGTAGAGATATTGAATCCGCAGCGTGGGACGAAGCACGCGTTTCTGGAGCTGGTGGAAAAAAACGCGAAGCATTCGTTCGTGCAGCGGTTCCGCGTGCTGAAGCCGAGCGGCGAGGCGGTCGCGGAAGCCCTCGAAAGCGCTCTCGGTTTGCCGGAGCCGCTGAAGCGAATCGAGTGTTTCGATATTTCACACATTCAGGGTTCGGACACGGTTGCGTCAATGGTGGTGTGGGAAGCGGGCAAAATGAAAAAGTCCGACTACATTCTGCGCGACGACTTCGCGAGCATGGAAGAAGTGGTGGAGCGGCGATACTCGCGGCTTCAGGCGGAGAACAAGGCGCTGCCGAGCTTGATCCTGATCGACGGCGGACTTGGGCAGCTGCACGCGGCGGCGAAGGCGCTGGACAAGCTCGCGATCATCAACCAGCCGGTCACGAGCATCGCGAAGAAGGAAGAAATTTTGTACGTGCTGGGGCGCGAAGACGAGCCGATTGCGCTGGATCACCATTCTCCGGTGTTGCACTTGATACAGATGATTCGCGACGAGACGCATCGTTTTGCGGTGACGTTCCACCGGCAACGGCGGACGGCGAAGCGGTTGCGGACTTCACTGACGGAAATTCCTGGAGTGGGAGAAGTGACGGCGCGGAAGTTGTTGCGGCGGTTTGGAAGTGTGGCGCAGCTGAAGAGGCTGACTGTGGATGAGCTACTCGAAGAGGTGCCTAAAGCGCAGGCGTTGAAGGTGTATAACGCTTTCCACAGTGACCCAGAGTCTGAAACAAAGGCCAGTGATGCCGCTGAATCGCGGCCTTGACGTCGCATACAAGATGGCGTCACTCCGCTCGCCCGTACGCCTCCGTATGGATCACTACTTAAAACTCTCCTCCTACTGTGTTTACCCCTTTGCGCGGTTTGCGCGGGCTATGCTACTCTCGTCGCTACGAGGTGCGAGATGAGTGAAAACAACGCAGGTTCGAAGATCAGTTTCTTCATTGTGGGCATGGGCATCGGCGCGCTCGTGGGCCTTCTTTTCGCGCCAAAATCCGGCGAAGAGACGCGCGAATACCTTACTGGTAAGGCCGACGATGGCCGCGAATTCGCGCAGCGCAAGGCCAAGGAACTTCGCGAGCGTGCGGAAGACCTTCTCGAGCGCAGCAAAGAAATCATGGCGCGGCAGAAGGATGCGGTGAACACTGCGGTAGAAGCCGGCAAGGAAACCTACCGGCGCGAGTCTAAAGCTTCCTAAACATTTCAATCGAGGTCTTAATGCCCGGCTGGGTCGAAGCGTTCATCGTTATCGCTGCCGTGGCCATTTTTCTGCAGATGGCCATCCTGATGGCGATGTTTTTTCAGATGAAGACGGCGATCGAGAAGTTCACGCGGATCGCTACCGATTTGCAATCGCGCGTGGACCCGATTCTGCTGCGGACCAGCCGCATTTTGGACGATTCCGAGACGCGCATCGCCAGCATCATGGGCGACAGCGCGGAAATCACGCGCATCGCGCGCACCCAGGCGCAGAAGGTGGACCGCGTGTTCACCGAGGCCGTCGAACGGCTGCGCATCCAGGTAATCCGCGCGGATCAGATTTTGAGCGGCGCGCTGGAAGTGGTGGAAGAGACCGGCACCAAGTTCCGTTCGACGCTGTGGGGACCGATAAAGCAGGCGTCCGCGGTGATGAAGGGGATCAAGGTTGGGCTCGATCTACTGAGGAATGTGCGTGGTGAGCGGCGGTCGTCGGTGGATGTCGAAGGGCTCGAGCAAGACGAAGAGTTGTTTATTTGAGGTTGTAGTTTCCTCCTGAAGTTTTCCCTTGTTAGAAAATTGAGTGCGGCCGTGTGTGCCCGGACCAAGAGAGATCCTTCGGCCTGTGAACGGGCCTCTAGATGATGTCAAAAGCAAAGCACCTGGCCGCTGGCGCGGCCACACCGGCAGGATTGCCTGTGCTACCTAACCTCGTGGTTAGCGGATCCAGCCGCCGCCGAGAACTTCGTCGCCGCGGTAGAAGACGGCGGCTTGGCCGGGCGTGATGGCGCGCTGCGGGTCGGCGAAGGTGATACGGGCGGTGGTGGCGTCGAGAGGAGCGATTCGCGCGCCCGCAGGTTCGTGGCGGTTGCGCACGCGGACCATCGCGTCGATGGGCGACTCCAGCGCGGCGAAGGAAATCCAATTTATGTCGCGCACGTCGCACGTGGTGCTGCGGAGTTCGCGATCTTCGCCGACTACGAGGCGGTTGTGCGCGCGGTCGAGAGAGACGACGTACATGGGCTGACCGGTCGAGAGCCCGAGGCCCTTGCGCTGGCCGACGGTGAAGCTGTGGAGACCGTTGTGGCGGCCGAGGACTTCGCCGGCGGTGTTGACGATGTCGCCGGGAGTTTCCGGCAGCGCGCATCCCTGCTCTTCGAGATAGCTCGCAATAAACTTCACGTAATTTCCGCGCGGAACGAAGCAAATTTCCTGGCTCTCCGGCTTTTCGGCGACGGGCACTTTGAGGCGGCGTGCGACGTCGCGAACTTCGGACTTCGCCATTTCGCCGAGAGGAAAATCGGTGCGGGCGAGTTGCTCCTGCGTTAGGCCGAAGAGGAAGTAGGTCTGGTCCTTTGATTCGTCGCGGGCGCGGATGAGGTTGTAGCGCTGCGTCGTAGAGTCGAAACGGACTCGGGCGTAGTGGCCGGTGGCGATTCGTTCGGCGCCGATCTGGCGCGCGGTGGTGAGGAGTTGATCGAACTTCACGTGGTTGTTGCACATCGTGCACGGGATCGGCGTGCGGCCTTCGAGATAGTCGGCGACGAAAGGCTTGATGACGGTGAGTTCGAAGGCCCGTTCGAAATTCACGACGTAGAAAGGCATGCCGAGATGTTCGGCGACGCGGCGGGCGTCGTATACGTCGTCGTGCGAGCAGCAGCGGTGCTGCGGTGCAGCATCGCTCGCGGGCTGCATCTGCGGCAGGCGGCGCTGATTCCAGAGCTGCATGGTGAGGCCGACGACGGAGTCGCCACGGTCGTGGAGGATGGCGGCGACGGTGGAGCTGTCGACGCCGCCGCTCATGGCGATGGCGGTGGTGCCGGTGGCCGACGCAGCGACCTTTGCGGACGAGTCGAGGCGGACCTCGGCGAGGCAATCGTCGGGACGAGCTTCGAGTTGGGTCAGTGGCGCCATTGCAACCCAACTATTTTAGCGCATTTAGCGCAGGGACGCGGGAGTTCTGTGAGCGGGCGAGACGTTGCGCATCCGTTCGACTGTGGCTTTCACGGTGGCGATAACGTAGTCGATTTCGGCGGCGGTGGTGTGGCGGCCTAGGCTGAAGCGGATGCTGGATTCGGCCTGGTCGTCGGTGAGGCCGATGGCGCGGAGGACGTGGGAGGGCTCGATGGCGCCGGAGGAGCAGGCGGCGCCTGTGGAGACGGAGATGCCGAGGAGATCGAGGGCTATCACGAAGGCTTCGCCGGCGATACCGTCGAACGAAAGATTCGTCGTATTGGCAACGCGACGATGTGGGTCGCCGTTTACGCGCGTGCCGGGTACGGAGGCGAGGATTTCGTGTTCGAATTTGTCGCGGAGTTGCGCCATGCGTGTCGATTCGTCGTCGCTAGCGAGGTGCTTGGCGGCGAGTTCGGCAGCGCGGCCGAAGCCGACGATGGCGGGGACGTTTTCGGTGCCGGGGCGGCGGTCGCGTTCGTGATGGCCACCGAACATTTGCGGCGCGATGGGAGTGCCAGCGCGGACGCAAAGGGCGCCGACGCCCTTGGGACCGTAGATTTTGTGGGCGGAAAGCGTGAGGAGGTCGACGCCGAGGTTCTTGACGTTGAGCGGAAGCTTTCCGGCGGACTGGACGGCGTCGGCGTGGAAGTAGACGTCGGCTTCGGCGGCAACGCGCGCGATTTCTTCGATGGGCTGGATGGTGCCGAGTTCGTTGTTCGCGTGCATCACGCTGATCAGGAAAGTTTCGGGGCGCAGCGCGGCACGGACTTTTTCGGCGTCGACTACGCCGGATGCGGAGACGGGGACGAAGGTAACGTCGATTCCCTTCTTGGCTGCATACTGAGCCGCATTGAGGACGGCGTGGTGTTCAATTGCGGTGGTGATCAAGTGCGGACGCGCGCTTGATGCAGATCGAGCGGACTCGATAGACCCGAATACCGCGAGGTTGTCGGCTTCGGTGCCGCCGGAGGTGAAGACGATTTCCGACGGCTTTGCGCCAATCAGGCGCGCGACGGAATCGCGAGAGGCATCAACGGCGGCGCGGGCGCGTTGGCCGGCGGAGTGAATCGAACTCGCGTTGCCGTAGGCGTCCGAGAAAAATGGCTGCATCGCGTCGAGAACCGCAGGATCGACGGGTGTGGTCGCGTTGTGATCGAGATAGACACGCATAGCGGTGGTATCGCTGAATTTCAGAATAGCGGGGGGCGCGGCGCGGGGTCAAGAAACGGCGGCGCAAATCTGTTGAGCGGAATTCGAGAGCGGCGTACGATGCGCCGAGCCGTCGAAGGACTTGAAAGTCCCGGCGCAACCTCTTCGATAAGCGGACAAAATGAATTCACACTACCGTCTGTTCCGGATAATGGCTGTCTTGTGTTTGATGGGCGCCTCACCGCTTTGGGCGCAAAAGCAATCCATTCCGATCCAAATCACCGCCGACCTTTCCGATGCTCCGCGCAAGATATTTCATGCCGAAATCGATCTGCCGGTCACCGCCGGACCGCTTACCCTCACGACTCCCAAGTGGATTCCGGGCACGCACCAGCCTTTCGGACCGGTGAGCAACATCGCGGGCGTGGTGTTCACGGCGAACGGCAAAACAATCGAATGGCGGCGTGACGACGTGGACATGTACGAGTTTCACGTGACGATACCGGTGGGAGTGACGACGCTTCACGCGCATCTGGACTGCCTGGTTCCTCTGAATGTATCCCGGAAGTTGGCGCTGCTCGACTGGGAGTCGCTTGCGCTTTACCCAGCCAACACTCCGGTTCGCGACATCGCCATTCAGCCTTCCTTGATTGTGCCCGCTGGCTGGAGCGTCGGTACGGCACTCACGCCGAGCGGCAGCAGTGCGTATCCGCTTCCCTCTGCGGGAAGCACGACGCGTTTTGCCGTTACGAACGTTGAGCAGCTTGAAGATTCGCCTGTGCTCATCGGTCAAAACTTTCGCGAGTTCGCCGTCGCTCCGGAAATTTCACCGAAGCACTTCATCGACGTCGCGTGCGACCAGGCCGAGGACTGCAATCTCTCGGCCACGGAACTTGCGGGGATCGCGAATATGGTTCGCGAGGCGGACGCGCTCTATCGTTCTCACCACTACAACCAGTATCACTTCCTCGTGGCGATGTCGGATTTCATTGGCAACGATACGACGCTGGAGCATGGGCAGTCGGCCGAATACGGCGTTCCTGAGAAATTCTTTTCTGACGAGTCGGAGCTTGTAGCGGAGGCCGACCTGCTTCCACACGAATACACGCATTCGTGGGACGGCAAGTACCGCCGTCCGGTCGGGTTGTATCAGCCGGATTTCGCGACGATGCAGCAGGGCGCCCTACTGTGGGTCTACGAGGGGATGACGCAGTATCTCGGCAACGTTCTCTCGGCGCGCGCGGGGCTGAAGACTCAAGCTCAATATCGCGACATTCTGGCGTGGACCGCCGCGATGCTCGATAACACACCGGGCCGCGAATGGCGTTCGACCGAGGACACTGCGGTCGCTGCAAGCGTTCTGCGAGTCAACGATCCGGCCTGGGCGAACTGGCGACGGAGCCAGGACTATTACGACGAAGGACAGTTAGTGTGGCTCGATGCGGACACCCTGATTCGGAAATTGACCAACAACCAGAAATCGCTGGACGATTTCGAGCATATTTTTCTAGGCAAGGGCGGCAGCACCGGGCCGCTCATCATTACGTACACTCTCGATGAGCTGGTGCAAGACCTGAATCAGGTGGCGCCGTACGACTGGGCAACGTTCCTCCACGACCGCGTTTACGTTGTTACTCAACATGCAGACCTCGCTGGCATCGAGCGCGGCGGATACAAGCTCGTGTACTCCGATCAGCCCAACGCCACTGAGACGCTCATCGCGAGCGGAAGCAAAAGAGGACCCGGCATCGATGCTTGGTACTCCGCGGGGCTTTACGTCGGAGCGCAGGGCGAAGTTTCGGACGTGAAATGGAACGGTCCTGCCGCGAAGGCGAAGATCACTCCCGGCGACAAAATCATTGCTGTGAATGGGCAAATTTTCTCGCCGGACCGGTTCCGAGCAGCTCTTCACGACGCAAAAAACCAGACTGAGCCAATCCACCTGACGATTCAGTCGGACACGTTTGTTTCCACGGTTGACCTCGACTACCACGATGGGGAGCGTTACCCGGCGCTTGAGCGCGTCGAGGGAACGCCAGCTTACCTGGACGACATCATCAAGCCGATTGCGCCGTCGCACGAAACTCCACAAAAACCAGATGCCAACGCTCACTAACGTCGTCCACTGCAGCAGATGAACGCCGTCGCGGCGTTCATAACCAAGGGCGATGCGTGGTGGACGAGACCACGTTTTGAGCACCGCTGGGATTTGTGGCAAATGCGGCAGCTCGCTGCCGCACTCTAAGTGGGCTTCCTCGTGGCGAAACCGGCGATAAGAGTTTACTCATCGGTCCAACGGGGTTGACCCGCTGCGGAGCGTCGATTAGCGTGGAAGAACGTGTTCGTGCAGGAAATTTCAGCGCTAATCGCGGAGTGAACCTTGGCTCGTCCGATCATTACCCTGACGACGGATTACGGCACCAGCGACAACTACGTGGGCGTGATGAAGGGCGTGATCCTGAACATCAACCCCGAAGCCACGGTGGTGGACATTTCGCACAGCGTGCTGGCGCACGACATTCTCGATGGCGCGCTGACGATCGGACAGGCCCACAAGTACTTTCCACCACGCACGATTCACCTTGTAGTGGTCGATCCTGGTGTCGGCACAGCGCGGCGGCCGATTCTGGTGGCGGGTGACACGCACTATTTTGTGGCGCCAGACAACGGCGTGCTGTCAGCGATTTACGATCAGAGCGAGTCGATCCACGCGTGGCACGTCACAGCCGAACATTACTTTCTGAATCCAATCAGCGTGACGTTTCACGGGCGTGACATTTTCGCGCCAACGGCGGCGTGGCTGAGCAAGACTTGGCAGACGGCCAGCTTTGGCGAGGAGATCGAGGACTACGTTCGCTTCGCGATTCCGAAACCGAAAACGAACGGCAATGCGATCAAGTGCCTGGTGCTGCGCGTCGATCATTTCGGCAATTTGGTGACGAATTTGAGGCCTGAGGATGCGCCGGCGCTTTTTACGCCGGAGGCAAAGTTCACGATTCGCGCGGGCAATGGCCTGATTCAGAAGATCGTTTCGACGTTCGCGGAGGGCGCGGCGGGCGAGGCGGTTGGGATGGTTGGGTCGACCGGCTATCTGGAAATTTCGGTGAACAGGGGCAATGCGGCGCGCTCGTTGGGGGTGGCGCGCGGGTCGGAAGTGGCGGTGGAGTTGGCGTGAGATAAGAAAGTGGCGAGTGGCGAGTGATTGGTGGTTGGAGAAATTCCTTCCTTGTAGTTCCCTCCTGAACTTATCTTCGATTATTTGAATAGAACTCGGTTGCGTCGAGTCTGGGTGCGCGCAGATTTCGTCGAGATGCGGCCCGCGTTGCGCAGACAGGAATATCTACCGCACGCGGCTCGAATCGTGCGCGGCGGTGAGCTTAGCGAAGCTGCGAGGCGACTTGGAGGAAGGCGCGCATGCGCGGGTCGAGCCAATCGCGAAGCGCGTCGCCTAGAAGATTAAAGGCCAGGACGGCGGTCATCACGGCGAGCGCAGGAAAGACTACAAGGTGCGGGGCGTCGAAAAGGTGGCCGCGCGCGTCGTTGAGCATGGCTCCCCAGCTTGGCATTGGCGCCAGGACGCCAACTCCGAGAAAACTTAACGTGGATTCGGCGAGGATCGCTCCAGCCATTCCTACGGTAGCCAGAATGAGGATGGGCTGCAGAATATTCGGCAGCACGTGGCGAAGCAGGATGCGAGCGTGCGAGGCGCCGAGAGACAGCGCCGCCAGCACGTATTCGAATTCTTTTACTTGCAGCGCTTGAGCGCGGGCTAGCCGCGCGTAGCCTGCCCAACCCGTGATAACGAGGGCCAGAATCACTTTGCCGATGCCTGGACCCATGAACGCCGCGAACGCAATCGCGAGCAGAATTCCAGGAAACGACAGAAACGCGTTAATGAAGAAGATGTTGTTGACGCGGTCGAACCAGCCTCCGAAATAACCCGCAGACGCGCCGATGGCGAGGCCTACGAGGCCTGCGCCAAGCACCACGCAAATGCTCACGAGCATCGAAACGCGCGTGCCGTAGACGATGCGCGACCATACGTCGCGGCCGAGTTCGTCGGTGCCCATCCAGTGCGCGGCGGAAGGCGGCGAGAGCCGCGCGGGAAGATTCTGCGCGACCGGATCGTAGCGGGAGATCAACGGCGCAGCGAGCGCAACGAGGACGAGCAACAGCGTGAGCGCGAAACCAACGCGGCCCGGAGCGCTGTGCTTCAGGAAATCGCGCAGTTCGCTCATTCGAACCTCACGCGCGGATCGACTAGGGCGTACACGACGTCAGTGAGGAGGTTGACGAAGACGTATGTGAGGGCGATCAACAGGATACAACCCTGCAGAAGCGGGTAATCGCGCGCGTTGATCGCTTGCACCGTGAGGCGGCCGATGCCGGGCCAGGAAAAAATCGTCTCCGTGACAATCGTGCCGGCGAGGAGCGCGCCGAATTGAAGGCCGAGAATCGTGAGAATCGGAATCAGCGCGTTGCGGAAGGCGTGCTTGAAGAGGACGGCCGATTCGCTGAGGCCTTTTGCTCGAGCGGTGCGCACGTAATCGCTCGAAAGCTCTTCGATCACGGAGCTGCGCACCATGCGCGTGAGAATGGCGGCGAGCGCAGCGCCGAGCGTGAGCGCCGGAAGAACGAAGTGCGATGGGCCGCCGCGTCCTGTAACGGGAAGCCAGCCGAGAATCACGGCGAAAACAAGCATCAATACAGGGCCGAGCGCAAAGTTGGGCACAGAAAGGCCGAAGAGCGTGAGGACGCCGACCGTCGTATCGGTCGCTGTGCCCCGCTTTTGTGCGGCGAGAATCCCGCCCAGGATTCCAATCAGGGCGCATACGGCTAGCGCGACGATCGAAAGTTGAATCGTCGCCGGATAGTGTTCGGCGATGACGCGCGCTACAGGCTGCTGAAAGCGAAAGGACTGGCCGAGGTCGCCGTGCACGATACCGGCGATGTAGTGGAAATACTGAACTCGGACGGGTTGATCGAGGTCCAACGCGTGGCGCAGTTGCTCAAGATCCTCCGCTCGTGCCCCTTCCCCGAGCATTTGCGCTACGGGATCGCCGGGCACGATATGAATCAGCAGAAAAACCATCGTGAGAATTAGCCAAAGCGCCGGCAGCGCAAGCAGCAATCGAAGCCCAACGAAGCGCAGGATAGGCGGGACGTGGAGTTGGGGCATTACTTGGCCGAGCCTTTCGCTTTACGAGACTCGGCGTGCTCACGGTCACGCGCATGCGACTTCGAGCCACCGGATTTTGAGGATGAAGACTTCGCGGAGGTATCTTCGTCCGCGTGCGCGGCTGAATCCGTCATTTCCAATTCTGCGTCCGCTGCCGCTCGAGCGATTTCCGTCGGCTCGACCAACATAGGCTGAGGCGGTGGTAAGCGTTTGATCTTCACGCGCGAGACACGGCGCTTATCCATTTCCACTACGGTGAAGCGATAGCCTTCGTCTTCAAAACTTTCGCCGCCGCGCGGAATGAAGCCGAGGCGGTTTAGAACGAATCCGCCAATCGTCTGGTAGGACGGATCCTCGGGTAGCGTGACGTTGTAACGTCCTTCGAGCTCGCGGATTTTTAGTGCCGCGTCGAAGACAACGCCGCCATCGGGAAGCTCAAGCGGGCGCTCGACGACGTCAAACTCGTCGTTAATCTCGCCGACCATTTGTTCGAGAATGTCTTCGAGGGTGACGAGCCCGAGAATGCTGCCGAACTCGTCGACGACCATTGCAAGCCCGGTGCGGCGGGAACGGAATTCCGCGAGCAGTTCGCTGACGGATTTCGATTCGGGAACGATCAGCACGTCGCGAAGGAGCGAGCGGATGCTGAATTCGGGCACCGGCAAGTGATCCTCGATGCGGCGCGAGCGATCGAGAAGGACCCAGATCATGTCCTTGATGTGGACGAAGCCGAGGATGTGGTCGAGCGAACCTTCGTAAACGGGAATGCGCGAGCGTTGGGTGGTTGCGAACATGCGCATGGCTTCGTCGACGGTGGCGACGCTGGAGAGGGCATGAACATCGGGACGCGGGATCATCACTTCGCGAACGGCGACTTCGCCCATCTGCATGGCGGACTGGATGACTTTTACTTCGGCGGCGGGCAGGAGGCCGCGGTCGTGGGCCTGCTGGATCATCACCTGGAGTTCTTCGGTGGAGCGGGCTTGGGTGTGATCGTGCGGTGCGACAACGCCGAGAGCGCGAACGATTTTTTCAGCGGCACCGTCGAGAGTTTTGATGGCCCAGCTGAAGGTGGTGAGAAACCACGAGAAGGGGCGTGCGATCAGGAGCGCTACGCGTTCGGCGCGCGCGAGGCTCAGGGACTTCGGAACGAGCTCGCCCAAGATGACCTGGAGGATCGTGAGCAGCGTGAAGGCAATGACGAGCGCGATGCCGTGCGTGACCATCGCGGCCCACGGCTTCGAGAACGACTGGACGAGCGGCGTGAGAATGCCGGCAAGCGTGATTTCGCCGAGATAGCCGAGCGAAAGGCTGGCGAGTGTGATCCCCACCTGCACGCCCGAGACGACAAGGCTCAAGTCGCCCAGGAGCGATTCGACGATGCGGGCGCGAGCGTCGCCTTCCTCGACGAGCTGGCGGACGCGCGAGTGCCGAACGGCAACCAGGGAGAATTCTGCGGCGGAAAAGAAGGCGTTGACGCTGACGAGAGCGAGCACCGCGAAGAGGTGAAGGGCGATCATGGGCGGGCCGCTTCCCGGCTACGGCATAAGCGGCGCATTGGCGAGCGCAGGGCGGAATAGCGCGGCGCGCGGCGAGCCGGATGCGATGGGAGTGCTAAGGAAGGGCCCATCTGCGACATTTTAGCAAGCGACGGCGACGGCGGATAGCAGCGAGCGGGCTGCCGTTGCGCGGGATGCACTTCCGCTTGAGCTGAGGTTACACTGGCGATTCGCACGGAGCGTGGAGGTAGGGAGGACGATGCCGGAGTTACCCGAAGTCGAGGCGGTGGTTCGCGCGCTGCGGCCGCTTGTGACGGGGCGAATGATCACGAGCTGCCGGGTGCTGCACCCGATCGCGGTGCGGCCGTCGTCCGCGCACGGAGCGAAGCGAACTGCCGCGCGAATCGAGAAGAGCCTTCCGGGGCGCAAGGTTACGGGTGTTACGCGGCTGGGAAAGTTTCTGCTGATGCCGCTCGATCGTGGAATCGTGGCGATGCACTTCCGGCTGGATGGGCAGCTGGTGTGGTTCGATTCGAAGGATACGCGTGGACACATCGACGTGGCGATTGGGTTCGGCAAGGGCACTCTGGGGTTCGTCGACCGGAGGCATTTTGGGCGCGTGGAGTTCGAGGAGGACCAGAGCAAAATTGCGGGGCTCGCGAAGCTCGGCGTCGATCCTTTGTCTAGTGAGTTCACACGCGCGAAACTTGCGGAGTTGCTGAGCAAGTCGACGCTGCCGTTGAAGCTTTTTCTGCTCGATCAGAAGAAGGTCGCGGGTATCGGCAATATTTATTCAAACGAAGCGATGTGGCTTGCGCGGCTGAAACCGATGCGGCGAGCGCGCAGCCTGAGTCCGACCGAAGCGGCGCGACTGCACAAGAGCATTGGTGCCGTTCTTCGACGTGCGCTAAAATGCTGCCTTCACCCCGCGCCGAATTTTCGCGATCCCAATTGGTGGTTTCAGGGAATCGAAGATATCCTGAATGTGTACGGGCGCGAGGGCAAGAAATGCCGGCGCTGCGACGGAACGATCCTGCGAACCGAGCAGGGCGGCCGGTCGACGTTCTGGTGCAAAGGCTGCCAGAAGTAGCGCGGCATTTCGACCGATGCGCACCGAACGAGGAACGATGAATCCTGCTCCGAACAAAGCCGCCGCGGAACCGCCGAAGAAGGGCGACTTCGAAAAGTCGCTCGCGCGGCTGGAAGAAGTTGTGAAACGCCTGGAAAGCGCGGACCTCTCGCTGGACGAAGCGATGAAGTATTTCGAAGAGGGCGTGAAGCTTTCGCGCGAGTGCCAAAAGCAACTTGAAGAGGCGGAAGGGCGCGTGGAAATTTTGCTGAAGAAGACGGACGGCAAGGTGGTGGCCGAGCCGTTTGACGTGGAAGACGAGAAATGAGCCGCGAGGCATCCTGCCGCGCGCGGAATTCGTAGCACAATTCAAACCTCGGGAACCAATGAAGCTTCCAGAACAGTTTGAGAAGGATCACGCAACCGTCGAAGCCACGCTGCAGCAGATCCTGCCGCCGGATTCGACGACGCCGAATTCGATTCACAAGGCGATGCGTTACAGCGTGTTCGCCGGCGGCAAGCGAATACGGCCGCTACTCTGCGTTTCGGCTGCGCGTGTCTTTTCGCCGAAGCCGGGAGCCGCGGTGCATGTGGGCTGCGCGCTGGAGCTGATTCACACGTATTCGTTGATCCACGACGATCTGCCGGCGCTGGACAACGACGACCTGCGTCGCGGCAAACCGACGAATCACAAAGTGTTTGGCGAGGCGATGGCGATTCTGGCGGGCGATGCACTATTGACGCTCGCGTTTCAGACGCTTGCGATGTCCGCCGTCGAGCCGCAGCGGCGCTTGACGCTGCTTGCGATGATCGCCGAGGCGGCGGGCACGAATCGCGGGATGATTGGCGGGCAGGTGGCTGACATCGAAGCCGAAGGAAAGGACTGCGACCACGCGACGCTCGAATACATTCACCGGTCGAAAACGGCAGCGTTGATTCGCGCGTCGATTGTGGCGGGCGGAATCGTGGGCGGCGCGGAGCGCGCGGACATCACGCGGCTGCTCAGCTTCGGCGAGAACATTGGATGGGCGTTTCAAGTGGTCGACGACATTCTCGACGTGGAGGAATCGTCGGCGACGCTTGGCAAGACTGCGGGCAAAGACCAGAAGCAGAAGAAGGCCACCTACCCGGCGCTGCACGGCATGGAAGTTTCGAAGGACATCGCGACGGAGCTTGAGACGAAGGCGCTGAAGGAGCTCGATGCGTTTGGCGAACGCGCTGAGAATCTGCGCACGCTCGCGAAATTCCTGGTGGCGCGCCGCGCGTAGCGCTTCCCTACTATAGTTCGTTCCTCCCATGAGCAAGAGCGGCAAAGCGGATGGCGCTGGTGGCGGGTCAGCAAGCGCGTCGTCTGGCAAACCGACAAAAACAAGGCTCGATGTGCTGGTGTTCGAGCGCGGACTTGCGTCGTCGCGGGAGCGCGCGCAGGCGCTGCTGCTTGCGGGCAGCATTCTTGTGAACGGGCAGAAAGCGACGAAGCCGGGGACGCAGGTGGCGTCTGACTCGCGCGTGGAGATGATTGGCGAGCCGCAGAAATACGTGAGCCGCGGAGGGCTGAAGTTGGAAGGTGCTCTCGAAGATTTCGGCGTCTCGCCGGAGGGGCGAATCTGCCTTGACGTCGGCAGCTCGACGGGCGGCTTCACGGACTGCCTACTACAACGCGGTGCAACGCGTGTGTACGCGGTGGACGTCTCGAACGATCAATTAGACTGGAAGATGCGGCAGGATCCGCGCGTGATGTTCATCGAGAAGAACGCGCGCTACCTGGAGCCGAGTGACGTCGCGGAGCGAGCGCAGCTGGCGGTGATGGACGTATCATTTATCTCGGCTACGAAGGTGCTGCCAGCTTTGGTGGGGGCAGTCGCGCCGCGCGCGGAGATTCTGGTGCTGATCAAGCCACAGTTCGAGCTAGCGAAGGGCGAAGTCGGTAAAGGCGGAATCGTGAAGGACGCCGCGCTCCATCAGAAAGCGATCGAAAGCGTGACCCATGCCGCAGCCACGCTCGGCCTTGAAATTCTAGGCGTAAAACCGAGCCACATTGCGGGAACCGAAGGCAACCAGGAGTTTTTCCTGCACGCCCGAGCGCGGTAGAGTAGAATTTCCCTCCTACGATGATCCGCACCACGGGAATTATCTGCAAACCCATCAAAGAGATGGTCTCCACGGTGGTTCCGCCGCTGATGGCGTGGCTCGCCGCACGAGGCGTGAGCTCGTACCTGGATCAGCAGACGGCGACGACGGTCGGCGCGCACGATCGCGGGCTGCGGCGCGACGAAATGGGCGGGAAGATCGACTGGCTCATCGTGCTCGGCGGCGACGGGACGTTGCTTTCGGCGGCGCGTGCGATGGGCGCGAACCAGGTGCCGATTCTTGCGGTGAACCTGGGTGGACTTGGGTTTCTCACCAGCGTGACGCTGGAAGAGCTGTATTCCGTTTTGGAGAAGGTGCTCGACGGCAAAGCGAATCTGAGCGAGCGCATGATGCTGCAGGCAGAAATCCTGCACGACGGAAAAACGTCTGACAAGCAGATCGCGTTGAACGACGCCGTCGCGAACAAGGCCGCACTGGCGCGCATGCTTGATTTTGACGTGCACGTCGACGGGCATCACGTAGGCCGATATCGGGCAGACGGACTGATTGTGGCGACGCCGACGGGTTCTACGGCGTATTCACTCGCGGCGGGTGGGCCTATCATTCATCCCGATCTCGACGCGTTTGTAATCACTCCGATTTGCCCACACATGCTGACCAACCGGCCGCTCGTGGTACCAGATACCGCGCGTGTAGAGCTCGACTTCGCCGTTTCGCACGAGCCGGTGTACCTGACGATGGATGGACAGATCGGATTTCAGCTCGACGCGAAAGACCGCGTGGTGATCACTAAGTCGTCGAACAAAGTGCAGGTGGTGAAGCCGACCACGATGACGTACTACGAAATTCTGCGAAGCAAGCTGCGGTGGAGCGAGCGATAAAGAACCCAATACCGCGGCATGATTGAAAGCGTGATTCCCTCCCGAGGTGTTTCGATGAAGGCCAACCTTTCCCCAATTCTGCTGGCAGTTGCGTGCGCTCTGACGATCGCGCCGCGCACGATCGCGCAGGCGACGATTCCCGGGCCGCACGATTCTGACGTGCATCCGGAACCTTCTCCGGCTGCCGTGGATTTCCCAATGCACGAGGGATGGGTCGACGCTCGCGGCGTGATGATTTACTACGAATCGGTCGGGCGCGGAGCGCCGATTGTGATCGTGCACGGTGGTCCCGGCGCTACGCACGACTATTTCCTGCCGTATCTTTTGCCGCTCGCACGACGGAACAAACTCGTTTTCATCGACGAGCGCGGCTCGGGCAAATCGATGAAGCTCGAAGATCCGGCAGGCTACACCGTTGACAACATGGTCGAGGACGTCGAAGCAGTGCGGCAGGCGCTGGTGCTCGGCAAGATCACGTTGCTAGGCCACTCGTACGGCGGTGTGCTGGCCCAAGCATACGCGCTGAAGTATCAGCAAAACCTCACGCACCTGATTCTGTGCAGCACTTTCCCAAGCACGGCAGAAATGAATCAGATCTTCGTTAAGATCAAGCAGAACATGACGCCCGAACTGCGCGCGCGCATCGACGGACTGGAGAAGCAGGGGCTCTTCGGACACGGGAGGCCGTGGGAGCATGGACGCTATCCGGACGACTACATGATCGCGGCATGGGGCGAAGGCTATTTCCCTTACGTTTACGCGAATCATCCCGATCCGAATTACGATCCGCTCGACGATGGCAAGATCGCGTGGGACGTTTATCGCGAGATGTGGGGCTCGGACGGCGAGTTCGTGATCGATGGCAATTTGAAATCGGCGGAGTATGTGGACAAACTTTCGACGATCAAAGTGCCGACGCTAATTATCGTGGGCGATCACGACGAAGTCGACCAGTCGCTCTCGCAGCAGATGCACGAGAAGATCGAAGGCTCGCAGATCGTGGTGCTGCCGAAGAGCGGGCACATGTCGTTCGTCGATCAGACGACGATGTTCAACGACGCGGTGCGCTATTTTCTGTTTCCGCCGGCGACAGCTGTGGCGACTCCGGCGAAAAAATAGCGCTACTTTACTTTGAGAACGACGAGGGTGCGGTCGTCCGCGGGGTGCTTGCCACCGGAGTAGACGTCGACTTCTTCGAGGATTTTGTCGGCGAGGCCGTCTGCGCTGAGATGGTGGTGGTTGGCGACGATTTTTGCGAGTCCGCTGTGACCGAGAAATTCTCCCGCGGCATCCTGCGCGTCTCCGATTCCGTCCGAGTGGAATACCACCACATCGCCCGGATCGAGAATGAAGCTGCGCTGTTCGTACTCGGCATCTTCGAACATTCCCAGCGGAAATCCCGACAGGTCGATCCGTTCGCACTTGCCGCCGTGGCAAAGGAGGGGCTGTTCCTGACCGGCGTTCGCGACGCGCAATTTGCGGCGACCACGGTGCCACGTGGCGAAGCAAAGCGTCATGAAGCGGCCTTCGATGCGACGCTCACCGAGAAATCCATTGATGGCGCGAAGCATCTCCGCGGGACGGTGCTTTTGAGGACCAAGGCTACGGAGCGTGCCGATCGCCACCGCGCCGTAAAGAGCGGCTGCGCTTCCCTTCCCGGCGACGTCTCCTACAGCGACTCCCAGTTCCTGCGGCCCATAACGAAGAAAGTCGTAGAGGTCGCCGCTCAATTCGCGCGAAGAAACGACGCGCGCGGCAATGTCGAGCCCGTATTCCGGTCCCGGCAAGCGTGGAAGGAGCGCGCCCTGAATCCGGCGAGCCGCGCTCAGATCGCGCTCCATGCGCGCTTCGTCGCGGGCAACTCGTTCGTAGAGTCTTGCATTTTCGATCGACACCGCCAAATGCGCCGCGAGGATGGATAGGACCTGCACGTGGTCCGGCGTGAAGTAATTCAGTTGCGGGCTCTCGAGATCCATCACGCCGACAACGCGGTCTTTTAGCAACATCGGCACGGCCAATTCCGAACGCGTTTCCTGATTGATGAGCAGGTACCGCGGATCGAGCGTGACGTCTGGCACAACAACGGGACGTTTTAACGACGCCGCGGCGCCGACGATTCCTCCGTGCGCGGGAACGGCAAATTTCTCCTGCACGCGCTGGCCGAACTTCACGGTGACACGATGACGAAAGACATTGTCGGCTTCGTCGTACAGAAGAATCGAGAAAATCTGATAGTCAATGAGCCGCTTGGTCAGTTCGGCGGCGCGGCGCAGAACTTCTTCGACCGATAGCGTGGAATTCGCTTCGCGGCCGACTTCGTTCAGCAGCAGGAGTGTTTCGGCCTGATTGCGTTCGTGCTCGAAGAGCTTGGCATTTTCGATGGCGGTGCCGATGCGCGCCGCGACGAGCGCAAGAATGTTCTGCTGGTCGGGCGTGAAATAGTCGGGCTGGCTGCTTTCAATGTCGAGCACACCAACTACGCGCCCGCGCACCACCAACGGAACGGCAAGTTCGGAGCGCACACCGTCGACGGCGTTCAAGTAGCGCGGGTCGCCCTGGACATTGCCGACGCGAATGGGAAGTCCGGTGGATGCAGCGGCACCGATGATTCCGTCGCCCAACGGAATTCGCCAGTGCTCGACCACTTCCGATTTGTGACCGATCGCGAATCGGAAGTAGAGCTGATTGGTGCCCTCTTCGGGAAGAAGCACGGCGAAAATCTCGTAGTCGATGAGCCGCTTAATCTGCGCGGCGGCGGTGGCGAGGACTTCGTCGAGGTTCAGTGAGGCGTTGATTTCCTGAGTAATCTCGGCGAGGACGGCCAGCGTTTCCGCCGGCACATCGAATTTCGGATTGAGTTTCGCCGTATTCATCATCGAGGAGGCCTCAGCCCCCGCTGAGGATCGTTCATAACACATTCAGAAAGAAACAGTTACGCTGAACGCGCGTTTGGATGCGGACATTATAACAGGTGCTTGTGCGCGGACCTGGGAGAGCGAGCGGGAAACTGAAAACTTTTCGCGTTATGTCAGTAGGAGTTTCTCGACGATGCGTCGCTCGGCGATGACGGCGCAGCTTGCCCTGATCGCGATTCTTCAACGATTTTCACGCCCGCACTCGCGCCGATTCGCGTGGCCCCAGCCGCGACCATTGCACGCAGGTCGCTGAGCGTGCGGATGCCACCTGACGCTTTCACGCCAAGCGCAGCTCCCACCGTTTGGCGCATCAACTTTACGTCTTCTACCGTTGCGCCGGCCGTGCTGAAGCCGGTGGATGTCTTCACGAAGTCGGCGCCGGCGGATTTGGCAATCTGTGAGGCCAGAACTTTTTCCTCTTGTGACAGCAGCGACGTTTCGATGATGACCTTGCAGATCGCACCGGCTTTGTGTGCAGCTTCCGCGATGACGCGAATGTCGCCTTCGACCACGTCGCGCTTGCCGGATTTCAACGCGCCGATGTTCATGACCATGTCGATTTCTTTTGCGCCGTCTGCGATGGCTTCCTCGGTTTCGCATGCCTTTGCGACGGTGCTTGTGGCGCCGAGTGGAAAGCCGACAACGGTGCAAACTTTCGAATTCGATCCCTTGAGGAGCTTTGTAGCGAGTGGAACCCAGCCTGGATTCACGCAGACCGACGCGAAGCCGTATTCGCGCGCCTCGGCGCAGAGCTTGCGAATTTCGGCCTCGGTAGCGTCCGCTTTGAGCAGCGTGTGGTCGATGAGCGCCGCGATTTCGGATGCGGACTGGGGCGTCATGACTTGTCCTCTGGCAGCGTTAGGACGCAGACGTCTTTCAAGTTGCGATAGCGTTCGGCGTAGTCCAGACCGTAGCCGACGACGAATTCATTTGGAATTTTAAAGCCGACGTAGTCGCCCTTCACAGGTTTGATGCGCCGCGAGGGCTTATCGAGCAGAGCCGCGATGCGGATCGATTTCGGGCGGCGTTGCTGAAGTACGCGCAGCAGGTAGCTCAGGGTGAGGCCGGTGTCGAGAATGTCCTCGACAACGATCACGTGAAGGCCCTCGATACTGCTTTCGAGGTCTTTCAACACGCGGACTTGGCCGGAGCTTTCCTTTTTCTTGCCGTAGCTGGAGACGGCCATGAAATCGATCGACGTTTCGAGATTTATCTCGCGCACGAGGTCCGAAAGAAAGATGCAGGCGCCCTTGAGCACGCCGATCAGGTGCACGCGCTCGCCTTTGTAGTCGCGTGTGATTTGATGCGCGACTTCGATCACACGCTTGCGGATCGCCGAGCTGCGAATCAGGACTTTCAGTTTTTCGTTTTCGTGTGCGACCGGCATGTTTTGGGAAGGCGTACTGTAACGCGGGCACGCGTCAATGACAAGACGTGCGAGCGGCATGTTCGCAGACGTGGCGCGGTTCGATGCGAAAAGCCTAGCGCAGATAGCCCCAAGTATGGAGGCGGTCGCTATCTTCCACCCAACGGTCACCGATATCGGTGCGGTAATACATGTTGGGGATCATCACGTTTTTGATGCGCGAATAGGCTTGAGCTTGGGCCTGCTTCATCGTCTGGCCGGTGCCAGTGACGGTGAGTATCACGCCGGAAGTGCCGGCGACGAGCCATTCGCCGCCGACGATCTTCACGTCTTCGATGTGGTATTCGTCGTTGGGCGGCTTTTTGAAAACGATGACGGCGTTTTTTGAGAACGAGTCGAAAGTTTCGTCGTCGTCAAACGGAAACGGAGGCATGACGATGCGCACGCCGATCTGGAATCCGCTGCGGACTTTCAGCTTGGGATCGACACCACTCGCGAGGTCCCAGAAAAACTGGCCGATCGGCGTGATCATGCCTGCCTGCTGAATCATGATCGTGGGATAACCAAAGCGCGAGGTGAACTCGAGCGGGTAGATGCCGAGGTGGTTCACGATGCAGTTCAAATCGATGTAGCCGACGTAGCCTTCTTCGGCGAGCTTGGGCTCCATCTTCAGAAGCGTGCGAGTGAAGAGTTCGTTGGGCTCGCTCCAGAACATGGTGGTGCCCATCTCGCCGGTAGGCGGCCCGTTTTCGCCGGGGAAGAGTTTTTTGTGCTCGAAGTTGATGTTGATCGGGTATACGAAGTTTTTGCCGTTGAAAAAGCCGCCGACGGCGACTTCGACGCCGGTGACGCGCCGCTGGAGCTGGAAGATTTTGATTTCGTCGGAAAAGGCGCGCTTGTATGCCTCGAGCATGTGAATCACGTCGTGCCCGTCGTCTTCCTCGCCGACGAAAAGGCGGCGCTTCACGTTTTGCGCTTCGCCGCTGGGCTTGATCACGTAACGCCCGGGATTTTCGGTGACGTGCTCGATCGCGGAATCGAAATTATCGAATTCCTTGTACATCAGGATGTTGACGCCGGCTTTCTTGAGTTCTTCCTGGCCGAAGGAGCGGTCGTCTTCCAGGCGGTCGGAGTAGGCCGTGCCGCCGACAACTTTCTTGCCCTGCTTGCGCAACTCGGCGGCTTTCTCGCCCTGGCCGAGCGTGTCGTCGAAGATGATGATGTCGGCCCAATCGACGTCCTTTTCCCAGTCTTTCGACTTGGCGACGAAACCGTCGGCGATGTCGCGTTCTTTCTTGTCGCCGATGAAGTAGCGGACCTCGTTTCCTTCCTTGGCGACTTGCCAGGCGATGTCGCTGATCAAGCCGGTAAGCGACACGAAGAGAAAGTTGCGCTTCTCCATTCGAGTGGTTCTCCCCTTATGCGTGCAAGCGGCACACGGCGCAGTACATCGGAACGATAACAGATTCATACAAGTTTGTTACGGAAGCGTGAAAGCAGAGATGCCGCATTTGGCATGGCTTGTGCGCACCACGTTATCGATTTCGCGGTGGGCGGAACAACGTGGCACCGGTATTGCAGCCGAGGTACCGGCTTCTTAGCTTTCGCTAAACTCGCGAGCAAATGTTCCGATGACTCATTTTGGAGCGCTCGATGTCCACGTTCGACGACCCGGAAATCTACCGCACGGTGCTGGAAAGTCTCTCCACGGGCGTCTACTTGGTGGATGTGGAACGAAAAATCGTTTTTTGGAACGGGGGCGCCGAACGGATTACGGGCTATCTGGGCCAGGAAGTCGTCGGCCGCGTGTTTCGCGAAAACTTGCTCGCAGATCAGGAAGCGGAGCAGCCGATTGCGTCCGATGCGGCGCGTGCGCTCGAAACGGTATTGCGAGAAGGCAGATCGGTGATGGCCGAGGTGTCACTGCGCCATAAAGCCGGACACCGCATCCCAGTCAGGATGGAGGCGGTTCCGATCCGGAACAGTCATGGGTCGATTGTCGGCGCTGCGGAAAGTTTCTCGGCGACGATAACGGCGACCGAGGGCGAACGAAGGCAGCAGAAGCTTCAAGACTACGGTTATATCGACGAGGCGACGGGCGCGCCATCATCGGCCTACATGGAATCGCACTTGCGCGAAAGTTTGCTCACGTTTGGCGAGCTGCCAATTCCTTTCAGCATTCTTTGCATTGAGGTCGACGGGCTCGAGAAGTTACGAGCGAAGTATGGGCCCGCTGCGATTGTCACGATCCAGCGCGTCGTGACGGATTCGCTGGACAACGCACTGCGGCCCACCGATTTTTTGGGTCAGTGGGCGCAGCAACAGTTCCTCATGATTCTTACTGATTGCGGCGAACGCGAAATCGTCGCGGTGGCGGATCGCATGCGCTCGACTGTGAGGGCGTCGAGACTCAAGTGGTGGGGTGATGAGATCGGGTTGACGGCTTCGTTTGGCGGCACGACCGTACGCACGGGCGACACGCTAGACACGATCGTAGAGCGGGCTGAACAGGCGCTAGGCGCGAGCATCAAGAGCGGCGGAAATCAGACGACGATCGTGCCGTAAGGCGTGACTGTAGAGTTCGCCGCAAGGAGCACTGAGTTTCGATGTTTACGATCATTGGAATCCTGGTCGTCTTCGGCGCCGTGGTGGCGGGATACCTGATGGAGCACGGCAACATGCTCGTGCTCGTGCAACCAGCCCAGCTGATCATCATCGGGGGAGCAGGGATCGGCACGATCCTGATCGCGAATCCCGTTCACATTCTGAAGAAGCTCACTGGAGGGATCACCGGAACGTTCAAAGGTTCAAGCTACACGCAAGAGCGGTACATGCAGACGCTGAAAATGATGTATGAGCTTTTTATGCGCGCGCGCAAGGACGGGCTGATGGCGCTTGAGACCGACAGCGACAATCCCGAACAGAGCGCGATCTTTTCGAAATACCCGAATTTCTTGAAGGATCATCACGCCTTGGCGTTTGTGTGCGACTCGGTTCGAATGGCGTCGAGCGGAGGTATCGAACCATTCGACGCCGACCAGATGATCGAGACCGACATGGAAGTACACCACCACGAAGCTGCGCAGCCGGTGACGGCGCTTTCTACGATGGCCGATTCCCTGCCGGGGCTTGGCATCGTCGC
>JBEKJW010000044.1:0-35970 GCA_050011035.1 Candidatus Acidiferrales bacterium | reverse complement strand
CGGCGTCCTTGATGGGAAGTTTCTGAGGGAAGAAAAAGTTCGGGAGCGGCTGGGCGAACTAGAAAAAATGAAGAAGGCCCGCGCGACGATTTTTAAGTTGCCAGAACCGCCCGAAGTCACCGAAGAGCCCTAAAGGGCTGCAAAAAGCCGTACCCACCTGTACCCAAAACGTACCCAAAGTCTCCCAAATGAGCCCAAATGACGCGATTCATACCGAACGACCGCACTGTAACTCACTGATTCCAAACGACGCGACTGCGGAAGGTCGAATTACGAATCGGCTGCTCTACCAACTGAGCTAACTCGGCGCCGGTTGGAACGACGCAGGCCGCCGTGAAGCAGCGGAAAATGGGAAATCGAACGAGATTGCGTCAGCGTTCGACTGAAATAGTCTAGCACAATCCGGCGCGGGCCAAAGTCGGCCCGGCGCCGGAATTCTCCAATGTTGCAACGGGTCAAGCGCAGCGGTTTCGTCGCGGAACACGACGCGATTTAGTTCGGGACGCTTTCAAATCGCGAGATTCGATTTACGCGTTCGTGCCGCCGTCGACGGTGAGATTCGCTCCGGTGATGTAGGAGGCTTCGGGCCCGGCAACGAATGCGACCAGCCCCGCGACTTCATCGACCGTGCCAAAACGGTCGAGCGCGGTGTTGGCTTTTTGCGGCACGGCCCAGTCCCCAGCAGCGGGATTGAGATCGGTGTCGATCGGGCCCGGCTGGACGTTATTCACAGTAATGCCGCGGGCGCCGACTTCTCGTGCCAGCCCTTGCGTAAACATTTTCACCGCGCCCTTCGTCGCGGAGTAGGCGACGAGCCCGGGCGTCATCATCCGCTCGCCGACACACGAACCGATTGTGATGATGCGGCCGTTGTTCCGCATATGCTTGAGAGCAGCCTGAGTGGCGACGAACACGCCGCGAATGTTGAGATGGATCATCTGATCGAGTTCTCTGAGGGTAGTTTCTTCGAATTTCTTCGGGATGGCGGTGCCCGCGTTGTTCACGAGCACGTCAAGGCCGCCGAATGTCGCCACAGTCTTCTCGATCGCGGCGTCAACGGCTTTCGCGTCGGTTGCGTCGGCTTGAATTGCGATCGCCTTGCCACCTGCATTTTCAATCGCCTTCACCACGGAGGCGGCTGCGTCCGCACCTCGCGTGTATGTGATCGCGACCTTTGCGCCATCCGCCGCGAGGCGTTTCGCGATCGCAGCTCCAATGCCGCGCGATGCGCCGGTGACCAGCGCCGTTTTGCCTTCGAGATTCTGAGCCATTCGGTTTCTCCTGTGGGTTCGACCGCGAACTTGAACTTTTTAGATGCTGCCGGGTCGCAAGCGAATCGAAGGATCCGCCTGCTGGTGCGGGGATCGGCGCAACAAGCGTACCCAAGCACCCGAAGGGCGCGACGTTAAAATTGCGATAACTTCAATAAGTGGAGAGCGGGGACTATTCTTCACGAAGCGCTTGCATTGGTTCGACACGCGTGGCGCCGACCCGAACTCCGGCACGGCCGGAATCAATCGCTCTACTAAAATACGCTGCGAAAGTCGATCGACATTCGGTATCACTTTTTTCACGAACGCTGAAGGTATAGTCTCCGACGATGATTGCGAAGACGTTGCTCTTGGCTGATGTGCGCTACTCCGAGTGGGCGACGCGGAGGTTGCTCGAGGCCGCGTCGTCGCTAACCGCTGAGGAGCGAATTCGTGACCTCGGCCAGTCCCACAGGAGTGTGGTCGCGACGCTGAACCACTTTTTCATCTCCGAGCGACTGTGGCTCGACTGTCTGGCGACTCACAAGCTCCCGGCGCTCTACACTCTCGGACAATCGGCGCCTCCGCCCGAACTTTCCATCGAGGAACTTCAGCGAGAATGGCCTCCGATTTGGAGGCGCCTCGACTCTTGGCTCGGCGGGCTCACCGGAGACGAACTCGCGGCTCTGATACCGTGCGAGACCATGCCGGGCCAATTCCGGGACTTCCCGCGCTGGGAAATCCTTCGCCACGATGTGAACCACGCAACGCTCCATCGCGGTCAAGTGGTCGGCATGCTCCGCCAGCTCGGCAAGCAGCCGCCAAATGTGGACATCATGACCTACTACCTGTCGGCCTGAATTGGGCGAAATTTAAGTGGCGGCAGCGCGCGTCGTGCCACTTTCTTTCCAGAAAATTCGTGCTAGAGTTCGGAGTCTCATTCCCCAGGGGTGTTCATGTCGGTGAATCTATCTCGGTCCCGGGCCATTTGTATGTTCGCGATTTGCGTCTCGCTGCTTTCCTGCGCTTCCCAGAAGCCGCCGTTTAAGGTTGCAGTTACGGCGCCATTTGGATACCGAGGTCCGCTGCACGTCAGGCTCTGCCAGCCTGGTGCGGCGATGAATGCGCAGCTCGACGCAAGCGGAAACGGAGCAACCTCCGCTTGCCCAGAGCCCGGCGACAACATGGAAATTCACGGAACACGCGGTACCGACGCAATCGACCTCACCCGTGAGGACATACGCGTAGTCAGGACCGGGGACGAGATTCCCATCGCTCTAGACGCCGACCTGAAGTAATAGCCGCAATAGGGGCGCCAATGCCCGCGCTTCGCAAAATTGAAAAGCCTCAGCCCGGTGAGTACGCCGCGTACGCTTCAATGTACGTGGACCTCACGCCGGATGACGGTCCCATCCTGATTTTTCTCGAACGCAACGCGGAGATTCTCGCGAATTTGTATCGCAGCTTGCCCGAGGAGCGACTTCTTTATCGCTACGCGCCGGGGAAGTGGACGATGAAGGAAATCCTCAATCACCTGATCGACGACGAGCGCATCTACGCGTACCGCGCTCTGCGTTTCGCGCGCAACGATCGCGCCGAGCTGCCGGGATTCGACCAGGACCTCTACGCAAGAGAATCGCAGGCCAACGGGCGGGAAATAGAAGACATGCTCGAGGAGTATGCCGACGTGCGGCGGTCCTCGATCGCCCTCTTCAACACCTTTTCAGACGCAATGTTGCTTCGGCAGGGAACTGCAGACGGGCACTCAGTCACTGTACGTGGGTTGATCTATCACCTTGCAGGGCACGAGCAGCGGCACTTGAATATCATTCGCGAGCGCTATCTGAAGAGTCTTCACCGCGACGACTCGTAGCTCACCGTTTCCTGCCACCGACCCACATCATCGGCGTCCACTCACCGTCGGTGTTCTCCACGTTCAATCCAACGGACTCCAGTTCGCGCACGGCTTCGTCGGGACGAATCGCTCGGCCTTGCCACGTATCGAGATAACGGAACCGCACGAAGGGAGCTCCGCGCTTCTGCGATGGCTCTTCGCGACCCTGATCGCGGAAGCCGGCTTCGATCATCAGCCGGCCAAGCGGCAGCGTCCAAACGCCTTTCATGTGCAGCCGGAAAATCCCCCCGGGGCTGAGCACGCGCGCCGTCTCGCGAAAGTATCCAAAAATGGCTTCCTTGCTTGGGACATGCTGAAACACCGCGAATGAAAAAACAAAATCAACGCTGGCGTCCTCGACGCCGTTCAAATCTCCGCCCGAGACGGCCAGAAACCGCGCGTTCGGCACGCCATACGACGACGCCTTGTTCACCATTTCCGGCGAGACATCGACGCCGGTGTACGACGCAAAATCCTGCGACATCCAACGCGCGATTCGCCCGATGCCGCAGCCGATTTCGAGCGCGGCTTTGCCCGTTGGATCGAAATTCATTCTTTTCAGATAGGGAGTCACGTAGCGCGAGTAATCCACCTTGCCCGACGCGAAAAACGCAGCCTCCTCGTTTGGCTCGTCGGGCCAGTTGATGTACGCGCGCGGATTTTCGCGCGCGCGAACGTCCCAGTCGCGCCGTGCCGCCTCAAGGTAAGTTGTGTCGGCTGAACTTTTCTCGCTCATGATTCGATCGGTGCTAGATTGTGCGCAGACTCGACCGTGTGGAACGGCTAAGAAAATAGCATATCGGAAGCGGGGAAGCGGGCGCGAAGAGATGGATCGAAATTCCGAAAATTGCCCGGTCAACGGGAAACGCAAATACGATTCGGAACGCGAAGCCCTGGCAACCGCCGCGCACCAGATATCCACGAACAACGCGCCGAAGGATCTGAAAGCCTACCTGTGCCAATGGTGCGAGTCCTGGCATCTCACGAAAGGCACCACGCCGAAAAAGCGCTGAACGGCAGCGGCTGGTGAGCTACTCGTGCTTCTTTCCAGCCTCGCGCGTCGGGCTTTTCGTGCCTTTCACAAAGCACGAATCGCACACGCGTGTGCCGTCTTTCAGCGTGAAATCTACGCGCCGCGTCGGATCAATTTCCGCTCCACATCGCCCACAAATTTCTATTCTCGTGTCGTCCACCGCACTCTCCCGCGCTTGCCGCGCCAAACTTGCCGAGCCGCTCAGCGCGACAACGGATACATCAACCACGCGATACCCACGCCTATTGCAACAAAAAGTGAAAACGTAATCGCCGCGTAACGCAGGCGCCCCGAAGGTGTCCGTTGCGTAAGACACGCCAGCGCACCGGCGACCAGCGCTGCATAAAGAGCCATGGCCGCGAAGTGGCTCAGGCCTGCAAAGTGCCCCGTCACGCCCGAATTGCTCCCTGCGACAAGTGAGATGCGCGAATCATGCCCGGCGCCCCATCGCAATTTCATAAGCGTCGAATACGCCCAAAATATTCACCACCCCCGCCGCCGCGATCAGCCGCGTACCGTAGTCGCCAGCGGCTTTGGACACGTCCGGCCCGGCCGTCTCAAAAAAACGCGAAAGAAAATAGAAGACACCGGAACCGGCGTCGGCTAGAAAACCCAGCGTGCCGAACGGGTCGTTCGAGTGCTGCCCGAACACATTTCCTCGAAGCAGAAACCCGGTGATCGCTAGTCCGCCGGCGCACACGAAAAACACAAGGCCGCGCACCCAACGGCGAGCGATGATGTGTCCCAGGCCGGGCACAGCCCACGCCGCCAACGCAACCAGTCCTGCGACGACTCGGAGGCCAATCTCCGAAGAAAGCGTGCGCGGGGACGTGTCGCTGTCCGCAAACTCCAATTCGCGCGCATCGTCGGCAGCGGAGGTGATGGCGGCAGCAACTTCAGGCTCGACGGGCTCCGGCGCCGCGGGAATTTCGTCGGCTGTGCCGCGCACTTCCTCAGACGGCAGCCCGGTAGTCGCAAGCTGGCGTGCCGCGTCGACTTCGGGGCCTTCATGCCGGAGAGGATCGTTCACATTCACCTAAGCCAGTAGCGGCAGAATCTCTTCCTGAATCGCGCCGGTCACGCGCGCTTCGCGGTCGCTAACGTGCACGTTCACCTCGCTGCGAATCCCAAACTCGGGGAGGTAGATGCCCGGCTCAACCGAAAAACACGTGTGCGGCACAATTTTGCGGTCGTCCCGAGTCTCGAGGCTGTCCATGTTGGCGCCGTTGCCGTGCGTTTCTTCGCCAATGCTGTGTCCGGTGCGGTGAACGAAATACTTCTCGTATCCGGCTTTGCGAATAATGTCTCGCGCCGCGCGGTCGACTTCCCATCCGTGCAACGGCTTGCCTTTAGCAACGGCGTTCTTCACCAGCTCCACGGCGGTGTTACGTGCCGTCTTCACGATCCTGAATATTTTCGCGTAGGAGTCCGGCACGCGCGCGCCCAAATATCCGATCCAGGTGATGTCGTAGTACACGCTCCCGGGCTTGTTTAATTTCCCCCAAATATCCAGTAGCAGCAGGTCGCCGGCGCGAATCGGACGCGCTGTTTGGATCGACGGCTCGTAGTGCGGGTTGCCGTTGTTCGGCTGCACAGCTACGATCGGCGGCTCGCTCGTCGTGATGCCGCGCAAACGGAACTGTTCGAGGATCCACTGCTGCAACTCGAACTCGGTGAGCGCCTTGCCGTCGCGCACAAATTCCGCCGCGCGGGCGAACGCCTCATGCGTGATCTTGTCGATGATGCGGCCGGCTTCCAGGTGGCCGTCAAACTGCGCTGGGGACCATGAGGCTTCGAACTTCTGCACGAGGTCCGCGGAGCTGACGACTTTTTTCTTTAGTTTGCGGATGAGTTCGATCGTCCCGGCATCGACCAGGCCGATGTAAGGAATATTGTTTTCAGGGGAATACTGCATCGCGATCGTCTTCGCGCTCGAGAGGATTTTCTTCACGGCTTTGTGCAGCTCTTCCCAGCCCGAATATTCGATCTTCTTGCCTGGCACGGCGTCCAGCGCGCCTGCTTCGATCCGGTGCACGAGCTTCAACGGCTCACCTTTGCGGGGGATGAAGTAAAACCAGCGCCGCGTGGCCATCCCGTTTCCCAATTGCAGGATTTTCGCCGCGATAGGGTCGCGGTGGTGATGGTCGAAGAAAAGCCATCCGTCGAGCTTGAGTTTCTTCAGTTCGTCCTGAATGGCTTTTACATCAAGCATGCCCGGGTCCTCACACTTGCTTTAAAAACGTACACGAGCGGCGCTTTCAGCAAGCGCCAGCACTTGTTCGCGCGTGACGCCCGCAATCGCCACGCGCTTCGAACGACTCTTCTCGCCCGCGACGATTTTAACAGCCGAGATTGGTACCTTCAAAGCGGTCGCCAGGATATGGCGGAGACTCTGGTTCGCGCGGTCTTCGATTGCGGGCGCAGCGAGCCGAATTTTGAGCGCGCCGCCGTGTTCGCCTTCGATTGCATCGCGGCTCGAACGCGGTGACACGCGCATGGCCACGATCACTGTGCCGTCGCGCTCTGTTGCCTCGATCGCCACCGGTTCGTCCCGCCTACCGGGAAAGTTCGCCGTTGTACTCGCGAATCAGCCGGTAGCACTCGCAGGACGATTGCTCGAGCGCCTTACGGTTGATCACCCGTACCGCGCCGCGCGTGTATTCAATCACCCGCTTGCGCTGGAGCACTCCCGCCGCTTCTGTCACGCTGCTGCGGTCCGTCCCGAGCATAACGGCGAGAAAGTCGTGCGTCATCGGTATCAGGCCGGCGTCGACGCGATCTTGCGTCATCAGCAGCCAGCGCGCCAGCCGCTGTACCACTTCGTGGAGACGGTTGCAGGCCGCCGTCTGCGAAATCTGCATGCGGTTCACGATGACGAACCGGCTTAGCCGCACCGGCAGCTCCGGGTGCGCGCGGAACAGCTTCTCGAGAATTTCGGTCGAAATCGAATATGCGCTGCCCGATATCTGCACTATCTCGCGGAGGGGGCTGCGGCGGATGCCGAAGAGGCCTTCGAGCCCGACGACGCCCTCATTACCCACAACTCCAGCCTCCGCCGTCTTTCCGTTCGACATCACCACGACCAGCGAGATCAGCCCATTGTTAGGGAAGTAGACGCGCTCGACCTTGCGGTTCGCCTCATGAAGAATCGAATGGTGCTCCAGCTCGACCAGCTTGAGTCGCGGCCGTAGGGCGCGGAACTCGCGGTTCCCAAGCGATAGCAGGATGCGGTTCGAAACCGGCTTGCCTTCCGGTCCAGTCCGCTCGCCGGACTTGAGTAGCTGCGACATTTCACTCTCCTCCAAATATATCTGTGTTCGGGCCAGTGGAATTGGCGCGGGGCAGCATCGCCGATAACTCTCTACGAATCAAGTTTATCTGGGACATGCCACAGAGCGCAGGTCATGGCTGGCGAAACGAGCATACGGCTATCAATGTATTTCGTTTCACTTTGGGACAGCGTATCGTGACGCGTTAGGTCCTGTGTGGCTTAACCCACATAAGGTACTAGGATTTGCCGTACCTGCTTTGCGTTGCATCGCTACAGGATAAACCGAGCCCAGTGCATAAGATCCTAATCGCAGACGATAGCGAACTGATTCGAGAGTTTCTCAAGGGCCTCGTCGGCCAATACAAGGACTTGACCATCGTCGGCGAAGCCGTGAACGGACGCCAGGCTGTATTGATGGCAGCATCGCTGAATCCCGACCTGGTGGTCTTGGACCTTGCGATGCCGATGCTCGACGGTATCCACGCCGCGGCGGAAATCCTGAAGGTGTCGCCGTCGATGCCTGTCATCTTATACACCCTGCACGATATGCCGCACCTCCTGCTCGAGGCGAAGAAGGTCGGGATACGAGAGGTGGTGTTCAAGACGTCAGACGCCACGGAGCTCGCGGATGCCATTCACAGAGTTCTCAAGGACGCTGCTTCGACAAGTGTGCCGGGGAACGTGATCGCGCCGCCGCTTTTTGTGGAAGGGGACAAATCTTCCCCGCCTAGCCAGACGGATCAGGTCGCATCCGAATCGCCCTCGCCGGATGCAGCGGCCGCCAAACCCGAGGATTCGACAGGCGCCAATTAGTAGGCGTCGGCTGGCGTCAGGCTTTTTTTGCGCGCTCGCCAAAGAGCGCGCTGCCCAGTCGCACTTCCGTAGCGCCTTCTTCAATCGCTAGTTCAAAATCGTGGCTCATTCCCATCGAAAGCACCGGCAACGGAAGGCCAGTGCGTGCTCGAAGGTTTTCGCGCAGCTCGCGCAGGCGGCGAAAGTATGGCCGCACTTGCTCGACGTTCTCGAAAAACGGCGGGACGGTCATCAATCCTTCGAGCTTGAGGTTTGTGAAACCTCGGACGGCGTTCGTCAGCGCATCGAGGTCGCTTTCGGACACACCGGACTTTGACTCTTCGCCGCTGAGATGAACTTCGATCAGTACGCCGAGACGCTTGCCTGCTTCGGCCGCCGCGGCATCGAGCTTGTGGGCGAGCGGAACACTGTCGAGTGAGTCGACGCGGTCGAAAATCGCCGCCGCTTTGCGAGCTTTATTGCTCTGGAGATGCCCAATCAGGTGGCATCGCACAGCGTCGCCGGAAAATTCGCCGCGCTTTGATTCCCACTCCTGCACGCGGTTCTCGCCGAAGGTGTTCAGTCCGGCATCGAGGGCTTCGCGAATCGTTTCGACCGGCTGCGTCTTGGTAACCGCGATCAGCATCACATCGGAAGCATCTCGCTCTACGCGTGCCGCGGCGCGTGCGATGCGTTCGCGCAAGCCTGCGAGTTTTTCTGTGATTTCCGTCGAGGTCATCGATGGGAATTTTATCATGGGCGACTCTGCTAACTTGTCCGGCTCCGCCCCCGTCCAAATTATGCAAGGGATTTGACAATTCGATGACCCGGAGGTGACCCACCTGCATGTTAAACTTCCGCTTGCTCCCGGGGAGGATTACCCGTGCCTAAGCTCTCGTCGCGCGCGATCCATCCAGGTCAAAGGCTCGCCAAACAAATTCAAGCGTCGGGCCTCACGCAAACAGAGCTCGCACGCGCCATCCGCGTGCCCGTGAATCGAATCACCCGCATTCTGAATGGCACGCGTAACATCACCGCCGAAACCGCCGTGCGGCTCGGGCACTTCTTCGGAAACCCACCGGAGTTCTGGCTCAATTTGCAGGGCGTTTACGACATTCAAGTGGTGGAAGAAAAGGCAGGGAGGGCCATTCGTAACCTTCCACGCTTTAAGCGTCATTAATGCATCGCTGACGCGTTTTGCAAGTCGACGGATTTTTTAGCGTCGATCATGATCTGCCAGGCCTCATTTAGCCCGAAGTCGCGTGTGCTACACTCCGACAGACGACATGCCTCCCCGCGGAAAATTCATCGTCCTTGAGGGCATCGACGGCTCCGGCAAGCATACGCAGATGGACTTGCTGGCTCGCGCCCTCGTCTCGCGGGGCGTCGAATTCGCGCAAATCGGCTTTCCGAACTACGACGGTTTCTTCGGCAAGCTCGTTGCGCGCTTCCTGAATGGCGATTTTGGCCGACTGGAAGCCGTCGATCCGCACTTTTCCGCATTACTTTACGCGGGAGATCGACTGGAATCGAAGCCGCAGCTTGAAAGCGAGCTCGCCGAAGGCAAAACAGTCGTCGCGGACCGCTATATCGCGTCAAACCTGGCGCATCAGGGCGCTCGAACTCCACCCGAACAGCGCGCGGCATTCCTACGCTGGCTCAAGCAACTCGAATACGAAATCTACGCGCTGCCTCACGAAGACTTGGTCGTCTATCTCCGCGTGCCGCCGGCCGAGGCGCAGCAGCTTGTGGCGAAGAAAGGGAAGCGCGAGTATACCCAGCTGGAGCGTGACATCCAGGAGGCGAGCAGCGCGCATCTGGAAGCGGCTTCTGCTGTGTATGACGAGCTAGCCAAGCAGCCCGACTGGGTCACGATCGAATGCTTTGACGCGGCCGCCAAAAAGCTGCGCACGCCCATGGCGATTCACAAGGATGTGGTTGCCGCCGTGGAATCGCGCGTACTGCGCGCGCACTACGTGAACTGAAATCTGGGGAGTGGCATCGACGATGGGGTTTGACGAATTTCTCGGTAACGAACGCATCGTAGCCGCGCTCCGCGGCATGCTGCGGCGCGAACGTCCGCCTAGCGCGATGCTGTTTTCAGGTCCCCAGGGGGTTGGGAAGTACACGCTGGCGCGGATGTTCGCACAGGCCGCCAATTGCCAGCGTTTGAAGGACGACTTCTGCGGCAAGTGCGATTCTTGCCTTCGCATGGCTCCCTACGCCGATCCCGCGCCACTCGTGGCTGCAGGACTCACCGAACGCGGCGAGAGCCCAGACGCGTCCGCCGTCGAGCGCATGCCGCTGATCATCCAGCCCCATCCAGACGTTTGGCTGCTCGTGCCCGATCCGGTGCGCAAGAACTCGCCGGTCGCGCGGCCGCTCATACGCGTAGGGCAACTTCGAGCTGTCCAACGCGCCGCTTATTTCAAACCCGAAGGCCGGCGCCGCATTTTCATTCTGGATGGCGCCGATACGATGCGCTGGACCGATGCCGATATCTTCCTGAAAATCCTGGAAGAGCCGCCCGACTCCGCCACGCTGATTCTTCTCGCGCCCAAGCCGGACTCGATGCTTCAAACGATCCGCTCGCGCTGCCTCCAGTTCCAATTCGCACCAGTTCCGACTGAAGAGATCGTTAAGTTCCTGAAATCTCGCAAGGACTTGAAGGCCCCAGACCCTCAGCTCGCCGCCCAGCTCTCCGCCGGGAGCCCCGGCCTCGCCCTTTCGCTCGACCTGAAGGAGTCGCAGCGCTTGCGCCGCAGCGTGCTCGGCCTGCTCGATCAGGCCGTAACCGGCGGAAAATACTCGGAACTTTTCGCCGCCACGGCGCAACTAGCTAAGCAAGAGAAGGAATCCTTTGAAAATATTCTGCCCATGTTTTATAGTTTGCTTACAGACCTTCTCGAACTTTCCCAAGGTCCCAAAAGCCGTCTTCCTCGAAATCCCGACTTGAGTCGTGAACTGGAAGCGTTAAGCAAGAAGGTCGACTGGGAATGGGTCGTCCGTGCCACTCAGGGCTTGGACCGCCTAGAAAAGCGTCTACGGCGCAACGTGGGCCGCCAGTTGGGCCTCGATTCTCTCCTGATTTCGCTCGGAACCCGGTAATCACAGTTTTCTGTAAACTTTTTTAAAATCATCGCAACCGAATCCCCGCTTCCGCAGTCATAACAAGTATCACCGGCAAGGAGTAGTCATGGTAAATCGTAAACTTTTTCGCCCCGCTTTGACCGACGTGAAGGAACCTCCGCAGTTTCAGCAGGCTCGTCCCACTGCTGTTACGGCCGTTCCCGCGAACGGTCGCAAGAAACCGGCGCCGCCGGAACAAACGCACGCTGAGAGTTTTTACTTCGTAAAACAGATGCAGGCGCGGACACCTGTCTCCGTGGTTTTACTCGATGGGGAGGTTCTGCACGGGTCAGTCGAATGGTACGACCGCGATTGCATCAAGCTTACGCGCGTCGGCAATCCCAATCTTCTGGTCTACAAGCACAGCATCAAGTATCTGTTCAAAGACGGCGAAGAAGCCGCTCACGGCGGCAGCGCCAATTCGAACGGACACGGGCACGAAGATTAACAATTGCTGCCAGACGGGTCGCGCGGGCTCAGCCGCCGCGATCCTGCAGAACTCGCGTTTCTATTTTCCAGCCGGAAACGGACCCACAAAGAAGGTCATTAGCGCTTTTCCCACAAGGCGCTTCTTGCTGTCCGTAATATCGCAATCGACCACCGACGTGTGCCGCCCGATCCGCACTACTTCGGCGACGGCTTTCACGGTACCTTCGCTGATCGCTTCCAGGTAGTTGATCTTCATCTCGATAGTCGCGACGCGCGTTCCCGGCGGGCACGCCATGTAAGACGCCAGGCCGCCGGCTGTGTCCGCCAGCGACGCGAGCACGCCTCCGTGCACTACGCCATGCGCCTGCAGAAGTTTCTGTTGAACGCGCATGGTGATCACCACGCGGCCGCGCGTCGCCTCCGCAAGCACGAATCCCAGGTAGTGCGTAATCCCGCTATCGCGCAGCCGCCGGCGCAACTGGCTGACTAGCTTTCGTTCGAAGGCGTTCGGTCTCTTTGTCATTCTGCTCGTATTGGATTCTTCTAAAACGGCTGGAATTTACACAAACTTCACGCATCGAAGCCCTGAAGCGGTCGTCTAATTCCGCAGCGCGCACGCGGAATCTAGCATTCGCGTCCGGCGTGCGCAACTGGAGAGCGGCCTTGCTGCTGCGCGCGGGCCGCTGATAGAGTCTCACGGAGCCCCATGAAAATCGGAATCACCTGCTACCCGACGTACGGCGGTTCGGGCGTCGTCGCCACCGAACTCGGCATCGAACTCGCCGCCCGCGGGCACGAGATTCATTTCATCAGCTATGCGATGCCAATCCGGCTCAGCGAGCCGCACGACCGGATCCATTTTCACGAAGTCGAAGTCACGTCTTATCCGCTGTTTGATCACCCGCCGTACACGCTGGCTCTCGCCACGAAAATGTACGAGGTCGCGGAACAAGCACGATTGGACCTCCTGCATGTCCATTACGCGATCCCGCATTCGGTGAGCGCGATGCTTGCCCAGATGATGGCGAAGCCGCGGCGTCTGCCGTTCATCACCACGCTCCACGGTACGGACATCACGCTCGTTGGCAGCGACCGCAGCTACCTGCCGATCACGCGCTTCTCGATCGAGCAGAGCGACGGCGTCACCTCGATTTCCGCATACCTGCGCGACCTCACGTATCACGAGTTCGACGTGAAGCGAAAGATTCAGGTCGTGCCGAATTTCGTGAATTGTGACGTCTACACACGCCCGCAGGATCAATCCGGCCGTGAACGCTGGGCCAAGCACGGCGAGCCGATTCTGATGCATCTTTCAAACTTCCGCCCAGTGAAACGCGTCACGGACGTGGTGGAGATATTTGCGCTCGTCCGCGAGAAGATTCCCGCCAAGCTCGTGATGATGGGCGACGGTCCGGACCGTGGCGCGGCGGAATACCTGGTGCGCAAGAAGCATCTGACCAAGGACGTCTTCTTTCTCGGCAAGCAAGATCTTGTGCAGGAGAAGCTTGGTCTGGGCGACCTGTTCCTGCTCCCGAGCGAAAGCGAATCCTTCGGGCTTGCGGCGCTCGAAGCGATGGCCTGCGAGGTGCCGGTGATTGCTTCCGACGTTGGCGGACTGCCGGAGGTGGTCACGCACGGCGTCGACGGCTATTTGATCCCGCCTCACGACGTCGCTGCCGGAGCGAAGTACGCGCTCGAAATTCTAAGTAGCCCCGACCGTGGCCGAGCTATGGGCAAGCGGGCGCGCGTGAACGCGAAAGCGAAATACTGCGCGAATGACGTGATTCCGCAATACGAGGCGTACTACCGGAAAGTCCTGGAAGAAAAAGCCTAGCCTGGCTCTGTTACCGATCGAGGAAGGGAACAGGCTTCAACGAGCGCACCGCCGAATCGATCTGGTCCTGTGTTATCTGAGCGCTCGATCCACCGCTCACGATAAATAGGTAGCGAAATTGCCGGTTGCGGTCGTCGAACGCGCGCAACGCGACGGGGTGCGCATTCGCCGGGTCGCCAAACTGAAAACCCTTCACCGTGCCCCAATCGAAGGAGTGGAATGCGCCGTCGGGACTCAGGTCGGCTCCGAAAGCCAGCTTCCAGATCAGCAGCGTGTGTTCGCGCTGTGCGTCGGCACCGTTCATGAGTGGCGAAAGCAGCGAAGGCGCGGCGCCGTAAACCTGCTGGTAGAGCGAGTAGTTCGACTCGATCGGCGCGCCCGAAAAAACAGCCGCGAACTTTTGATAGTTTGCCGGATCGGCGGTCTTCAACGTGCCAATCGTATCCTTCTGCGTATCGGGATCGTAGAACACCAGCACCTGGCCGGAATCGAACCGCACGATCGTGTGCGTAAGATGCTCTTCCGCTTGATATTTTCCGGGCCACGGTGAATTGAACTGAAAATTGTAGAGCTTGATCTGATCGATTTTACCCGTGGGCTCGGGCGACTGCGCTAGCGGCTGCGGCACGTCGGCGACCCAGGTGTTCGAGCTGGCAAGCGAATTCGCTTCAAGCCACGCCATTGTCCCCAATCCGTACTTAACCAGAAAAATTGCTACCAGGATCGCAAACATGGCGAGTCCGATCGCGGGCCACGGGCTGGTCTTCTCGTCCGAGTCGTCGTGCAGCAGTGTATCTTCGGCGGTTATCACGGGACCATTCTACGCCAACCCCGGAATGCGCAATCGTAAATTGAGGGGCCGTCTAGCCGGGAAGCAGCTTGCGGACGCGTCCCCGCAGCTTCACCAGTCCGCGCGCAGCCGAAGGCGGCAGGTGCTGAAACTCCTGGAAGAGCGTGTCCATGCCGACGACGAACTCAAGCATTTCGCCGATGCGTTTCCGCGCATAAGCTTCGGAAGGACCGGCCTTGCCCGCCTCGTCGACACACTCGTGCAGCACACGAATCGTGGGATCGATTTCGCGTTTCTTGCGCTCATCGAGGATCACGCGGAACATCTCCCAGATGTCTTTCATCGACTCGAAGTGCTGGCGGCGATCGCCCAATACGGGCGCCACGCGCACGATGCGCCAGCCCTGCAGCTCGCGCAGGCTGGTGCTCACGTTGGAGCGCGCGACGGAGAGCGTGGTGGCGATCTCGTCGGCGGGCATGGGCCGCTGCGAAAGGAAGAGCAGGGCATGGACCTGCGCGACGGTGCGGTTCACGCCCCACCGGGTGCCCATCTCGCCCCAGTGGAGGATGAATTTCTGCGCTACGGAAGAGAGTGGAGGTACAGTCCGTTCACTCATTTCTGTCATGACTGAACATACTGCTCATAGTGGCGCGATGTCAAGCAGCCGCTTTCCGCCAAATCCGGGATCCTGATTACGTGGTTGGCGCAGCGGTAGACGGCGTCGTAGGTTGACCGGGAGGGAGAGCGTCGCTGGGAACTTCAAGCTCGATATCCACGCGGATGATGTCGGCAATCTTGTTGAAGGGCATGTTGTGTGTCATCCCGAAATCGCGGCGGTTGAAATCGAACGAACCGTTGATCTTGTGCGTGCCGTTCGACTCGGTCGCCATTACGATCCCGATCGTCAAGGGCCGCGTGATTCCGCGCAACGTCAGGTTTCCCGTCATCGTGAATTTGTGCGGGTCGGGATCGGGCAGCACGCCGTCGGAGACAAACTTGATCTCCGGGAATTGCGTCACGTTGAAGAAGTTCTTGCCCTTTACTTCCTTGTCTTTGAATCCGCTTCCGGTGTGTACGCTGCCGGCCTGAATGTCGAGCAGAAGCGATGCGTTTTCGAGCGTATCGGAATTGAGTTTGAAGTCCGCATTCCAGTCCTGGAAGACTCCCACGACTTTCGCGAACGTCGAGCTGGCGTGAAATTCGATCTTGCTGTTCTCTTTCACGATCACGATCACGCGGTCGGGCGCGGGCTTTGCGGCAGGAGTCAGCATGAGGCTCAGGGAAACCAGTAGCGCGGCGGCTTGGCGGATCATCAAAGCTCCTCGAGTATCTGGCGATGCCGGCGTTGCTGCGGGGCGTAGCCGTGCCGGTTGCGGCGAGAAAGCAAGCTAACAGAATCGAGCCGCTCACGCAGCCCAAAAGCGACTGTTTCGCACATCGAGCGAATTTCCGCGATGCGAGCTGCCGGATTTCAGAGTTAAGATTGCCGCGCGAATTCGAGAACAAACATGAAACTGATGGAGAGAGCGGACAAGGCGGCACAGTATCGATATCTATTCCTCTTCCTAATTCTGCTCGGACAACTGCTTCTACTGCCGTACGCGGGCGACAACGGCCTCCGCTACCACTGGTTCCGCGCATTCGGCTTCGCCCTGACGGCCTTGAGCGTCTACGCGGTGAGTTTTCGCCGCTCGACGCTAATTGTCGGGATCTGTTTGGCCATCCCCGCGGTGTTGAGCCGCGTCATCCTGTCGAAGGAGGATGCTAGCGCGCTGAGCCTGGTCACGGTCATGCTGACGTTTGCATTCGACGTGTTTGTACTGATCACGATCTTTCGAAGAATCTTCCGGTTCGAGCGCGTTACATCGTCCACAATTTTCGGAGCGCTCTGCATCTACCTTCTGATCGGATTCGCGTTCTCGAACCTTTACATGTTCCTTGCGAGGCTCGATCCGCGCACCTTCTACCTCGTGCCCGGCGTCAATCTCCACTCCACGGTTGAATACGCAGATATCACGTACTACAGCTTCGGATCAATGACCTCGCTCGGTGCTTCCGGAATTGTCCCGGTCACGCCACAAGTACGCTCGCTCACCGTCGTCGAAGCGATCCTCGGTTTGCTTTATCTGGCTGTGTTGGTGTCGCGGCTCGTGGGGATGTACCACATGGGGATGAGCGAGCGCGCGAACGCCGCTCCGCCCCCAACTATAAGTCAGTGAACGGGTCGGCGGTCGCCAACTCCGGAATTTCAATATGGATTTGCGTGCCGTGGCCTTCCTGGCTGCGGATATCCATCTTGAATTGATCGCCGTAGAGCAGTCGCAAGCGCTCGTGCACATTGCTAATGCCGATTCCGCCGCCGTACACCTCGGCGAGCCGCTCTGTGGAAATGCCCACGCCGTTGTCTTCGATTTCGATCAGCAGCCGCCCATTAGACTGACGGGTGCGTAAGTGGATTTGGCCGCCTTCGAGCTTCGGCGCGAGTCCGTGCTTGATCGAATTTTCGATCATGGGTTGCAGCAGCATGCTCGGTACGAATCGTTCGAGCGTCGCCGCGTCGATTTCCTTGAAGATTTGCAATTTGTCGCGCCCGAAACGGATCACTTCGATGTCGAGGTAGTCGTCGATGAAGTCGATCTCTTCGCGCAGCGGAACGAACGACTCATGTTTCCGCAGCAAGCGCCGCAGAATATTCGAAAGCTTGAGCACCACGCCACGCGCCATATCCGGATCGAACCGAATCAGCGAAGAAACGGTGTTCAGAGTGTTGAACAGGAAGTGCGGATTGATCTGGCTGGTCAACGCGTCCATGCGCGCCCGAAGCAGAAGCTGCTGGTTCTGCTCCAGGTTCATCTGGATGCGTGTGTTGTTCCAGATCTTGATCACCATTGCCACGCACATCAGCGACGAGAGAACCACCAGCATCGCGTACCACCACGTGGTCGGGTGATAGGTGAAGAGCCAGCGCGGCGGCACCACCTGGGCCATCTCGATCTCGACCACGTTGACCAACGTACAAGCGAGCAGCGGCAACATCGCCCAGTTGCCCTTCTGATAGCGAATGCCGCGCCAGATCCAGCCGGGAATGCTCAAAAACAAGAACGGTCCAAAATGCCAGACGTCCTCTTTCTCCGGCATCATTTCGCGAACCATGCCCGCCAGCAATCCAATCAACGCGGCGGCAGGGCTTGAGATCCACTCGTGATTCCCGAATGCAGGGAGGCTGATCAGCGAGCCACCAAGCAGCCCGACGATACGTCCACCCACCAGCCCTAACAAGAACGAGCCTTCGAGCGTGAGGTCGAAGAATTTGTACCCGACCAGACGCAGCAACACGCCGATGGCGAGCGGCGGAGTGAGAAACAGCAGCAGCATCACTTTCTGGTCAGAGTCGCGGATTTCGGTGAAGAGCAGCCTGCGGAAGTGGTTGAAACGGACCAGCAGCGCGGCGAGCGAGGCCGCAAAGCCCACCTTAAGCACCAGGATGAATACCAGGTCTTGTCCCGTCGCGAACTGTCCCATTGGTCTCGAAAATCGCGCCGGAAAGTGGGCGATTCGCATTTACGTTAGCCAAAGCGGTGAGCTATGTAAAGGGAAGCGCATCAATCTCTTGCGTGTTGCGACTCAAAATGGCCTGTCGAAGCGCACCGACCCCCGACGAGCGTCCTTGACTCCGCCGGGACGCGCCTTTATACAAGGAGGATGGCGCATGACTTTCTGATCTACGAGTTTGGCTCGGACGAAGAGAAGGCCCAGGAGGCCCGGCACAAAGTGGAAAGCTGGGCGCAGGGATTTCGTCTCGGCAAGAAGCTGTTGTTGAAGTTTGATCGCACGGAACCTGCCGAAGCCCCCGAAGACGGCGAAAAGCCGTCGAAGGGCGCGGCGGCGAAGAAGAAGTCCGCCGCCAATGGCGCCACGGTGTCCGCGATTGTGCGGCTCGATTTTTCGTCGCACGAAAAGTTGTCGCACCAACGATGGCTCGATCGGATTCCCACCGAGGAGCCATTCAAATCCGCAAAAGGAAAAGTGGTGCGCTCCGGCGATGCAGCGCATCGCGAAACTTCCGATCGATTCGACGCGCTGAACTGATCCTCGCGCGACAAAAGCGCGGCGCACAGCGCAGCAATTCTTGGACCGGTTCGCGGCCTCGGCTATAATGAGACGGTAACGCGACCGGCGAACTTAGTCACACCAGGGAGCCGATGGCTACACAGGCGAAAGTCAAACCCGCCGCTTTTGATTCCTCGAAGTTTCACGGTCTCGATCGAGACACGCTGATCCGGCTGTACCGCACGATGTTTCTCTCTCGCCGCCTCGACGACCGCGAAATTCAGCTCAAGCGCCAAAACAAAATTTTCTTCCAGATCAGCGGAGCGGGACACGAAGCCGTTCTCGCTGCTGCGGGCTTGGTGCTGAAGCGCTCGCACGACTGGCTCTTCCCGCATTACCGCGACCGCGCGCTGATGCTGATGATGGGCGTGACGCCCTACGAGATGTTGCTACAAGGCGTCGGCGCGAAAGACGATCCCGCTTCGGGCGGCCGCCAGATGCCTTCGCACTGGGGCCATCAGGATTACCACATCGTTTCGCGCTCTTCGCCTACCGGCACGCAATTCCTGCAGGCTGTCGGCGCGGCGGAAGCCGGCGTTTATTTCGGTCAATTCCCGAAAGCGTACGATCAAGCGCGCAAAGCTCCGCTTGGCGGTAGCGCCTCGTTCTACAAAGACGAAATCGTTTACGTCTCCTCCGGCGACGGCACCACAAGCGAAGGCGAGTTTTACGAATCGCTGAACACCGCGACGAACCACAAGCTCCCGCTGCTCTACCTCGTCGAGGACAACGGTTACGCGATTTCCGTGCCCGTCGAAGTGCAGACTCCGGGCGGCAGCATTTCAAAGCTTCTCAGCGGCTATCCAAACCTTCACATCGAAGATTGCGATGGCACCGACGTTCTCGCCAGCTACGCCGCGCTCCAAAGAGCCGCGGACTTCGCGCGTTCGCGCAAAGGTCCGGCACTCGTTCATGCGCACGTGATTCGGCCGTATTCGCATTCGCTCTCCGACGACGAAAAGCTCTATCGCAGCGAAGCCGAACGCTCCGAGGAAGCACAGCGCGATCCGCTGCCGAAGTTTGCGGTGCTGCTCGTGCGCGAAGGCGTGCTCGACGAAGAAGAAATCGAAGCTCTCGAAGCCGAAGTCGACCGCGAGGTCATCGAGGCCACCGATCGGGCACTCGTCGCCGCGCCGCCGTCCACCGACTCGATCTACAAGTGGGTTTACTCGCCTGACATCGATCCGACTTCGAAAGATTTCGACGCGCAGCCCAAGCGCGAGGGCCATCCCAAGACGATGGTCGAAATGGTTTCAGCCACGCTCCTCGACGAAATGAAGCACGACGAGCGCATCGTCGTGCTCGGCGAAGACGTCGCCGACTGCAGCCGGGAAGACTCCCTGCCTCACGTAAAAGGGAAGGGCGGCGTTTTCAAAGCTACCTCCGGCCTGCAGCGCAAATTCGGCGGCCACCGCGTGTTCAACTCGCCGCTCGCCGAAGCGAACATCATCGGCCGCTCCATCGGCATGGCCGTTCGCGGACTCAAGCCCGTTCCGGAGATTCAGTTCTTCGATTACATCTGGCCGGCGATGATGCAGCTCCGCAACGAGCTCGCCACTCTTCGCTGGCGCTCTGCGGGCCACTTCAAGTGCCCGGTTGTCGTGCGCGTCGCGATCGGCGGCTACCTCACCGGCGGCGCGATTTATCACAGCCAGTGCGGTGAAGTCACCTTCACGCACATCCCCGGCCTGCGCGTCGTGATGCCCTCAACGGCGCTCGACGTTTGCGGCCTGCTCCGCACCGCGATCCGCTCGGACGATCCCGTGCTCTTCCTCGAACACAAGCACCTCTACCGCCAGCCCTACAACCGCTCAGAGTATCCCGGTCACGATTTCACGATCCCTTTCGGCAAAGCGCGCGTCGTTCGCGAAGGCACCGACGCAAGCATCATTACCTACGGCGCCGTCGTGCACCGCGCGGAAGTCGCGGCGGCTGAACTCGCGCGCCAGGGTATTTCCGCCGAGATTATCGACCTTCGCTCGCTCAGCCCGTACGACTGGGAAGCGATCAGCGCGACTGTCTCGAAAACGAATCGCGTCCTGGTCGCCTACGAAGACTCTCGCTCCTGGGGTTACGGCGCCGAAATCGCCGCGCGCATAGGCGACGAACTGTTCGACCGCCTCGATGCTCCGGTCCGACGCGTCGCCGCCACGGACACCTTCGTGGCCTACCAGCCCAAGCTCGAAGATGCGATTTTGCCGCAGACTGAGGACATCGTTCACGCCGTCCGCGAACTTGCGTCGTATTAGCCTCAAGCCACGGGGGTTACGCGTCCGCCGAAGTGGAACTTTCGCGCTGGTTGAAACGTATCTAAGGCAGGAGCACGAAGAGCCGCATCACGCTCTTCGGGGAGGAGCTCAATGAATTGTGCAACGTGCCAGAAGGACCTCGCCGCCTACTCAAACTATTGTTATTACTGCGGTGCGCGCCAACCGAGCGCCGCGCCTCCGATCTGGGTTCAGAAGCGTTTGATGCGCTCAACTGACGCGAAAATCGGCGGCGTCTGTGGCGGCCTCGCCGAGTATCTCGACGTTGATCCCACTGTCGTGCGCCTGGTGTGGTGCTTGATTGCGTTCTTTACCGGCATCGTGCCGGGCGTGATCGCCTATCTCGTCGCGTGGATCGTGCTTCCCGCGCCGCCCAAGCCCGGCGTCGAAGTGATCGCACCTGCGCCTATGTCGGCGCCACCAGCGGCTCAAGGCTACACGCAGCCTTCCTAAGCAGCGTAGCGCGCAACAACTAGTCTCGATCTTTTCCGCCGCCCTTCGGCTTCTTCGAGGGGCGGCGCGGTCCGCCTCCCCCGCCGCCTCCTGCCAAAGCGTGGTCGATCGATATAATTCCGCCGCCCACCGCCGCAAGCGCCAGCGATCCCACCGCGAGCGCGAGAGGGAACTGGTAAACATCGACGGCCGCGGGATTCGCAAAGAGCTGGTGCACTTTCACCAGCGCTACAGCCATCTCGACGAAAAGAAACAGCCCGGCGACCCGCGTGAATAGCCCGGCAATCAGCATGCACCCGCCAAAAAACTCAATCACACCCGCGAGGTAGGCGAAGTAACCCGGGAATCCCATCTTGGTGAACGCCCCGATCGCATCGCGCGTGTGCGTGAACAGCTTCGGATAGCCGTGAAACACGAAAATCACGCCCAACCCCACGCGCAACAGCAGCAACGCTACCGGTTTCAGCTTTTCGAGCCCATCCATTCCGTACCGCCTCCAGGACATAAAAATTTCGTAAGAATGCGCGCCGCATTGTAGCAGAACGCTTCATCACCGCTTCTCGCACGCGCTGGAAACTTTTTGTGCTCGTGCGTATCAAACTTCGCCGATGCTTAGTGTAAAATCTTCCGTCACACAGGGAGCTCGACTAGAGATGACTCAACCCAGTCGTACGATCGGCATTGTTAACGGAGGAGGAGACTGCCCCGGACTAAATGCCGTGATTCGCGCCGTAGTTCGCACCGCGAAACTGGAGCACGACTGGCGCGTGATCGGCGTCACCAATGGCTTTAATGGCCTGATTTGGCCGGAACAGTCCTTTGAGCTGACCGTTGAGTCAATTCGCGGCATTTTGCCGCGCGGCGGCACGATTCTGGGCACCACCAACCGCGGCAACCCGCACTCGTTCCCGGTTGAGGAAGACGGCAAGACCGTCATGAAAGACTTTTCAGGGCGCGTGATCGAAAACATGAAGGAAATGGGTATCGAGGGGCTGGTCGTGATCGGCGGCGACGGCACGCTTACCATCGCCCACCAGTTCGCGAAGCTCGGCGTGAAAGTCGTGGGCGTCCCAAAGACGATCGACAACGACTTGCTCGCCACGGAATTCACTTTTGGATTCGATACCGCGCTTCATGCGCTTCATGTCGCCACCGACGCAATCGACCGCCTTCATACCACCGCCGAAAGCCATCAGCGCGTGATGGTTGTCGAAGTGATGGGCCGTGACGCGGGTTGGATCGCGCTGCATTCCGGCCTTGCCGGCGGCGCCGACGTGATTCTGATCCCCGAGATTCCGTTCACCATCGAAACCGTGTGCGAAGCAATCAATCGCCGCCAGGCGCTGGGGCGCTCATTCTGCCTCGTCGTCGTCGCTGAAGGTGCGAAGCTCCCCGAAAAAGATGCGCTCGGCAAGCCGTTTCCAAAACTGGTGCCGGGCCAGGTCGGCAATGCTATCGGATTTGCGATCCGCGAATTTCTGAATCGCGAAGTGCGCGTCACCGTGCTTGGCCACGTTCAGCGCGGCGGCTCGCCGAGCCCGTTCGATCGAACGCTCGCCACACGATTTGGCGTTCACGCCGTAGATCTGATCGCGAAGGGTCAGTACGACCGCATGGTCTGCCTGCGCTCTTCGCGCATTGAATCCGTTCCTCTCGTCGAAGCCATCGGAGCCAATAAGCTCGTCGACCCCTCCAGTGATTACGTGCGCGCTGCCCGTGCCGTAGGCATCACGTTCGGGGATCACCCGTAAATGAGGAAGCTGCTTCTCGGCTTCGCGGTTGTCCTCGTTATCGCGGTAGGGCTGTACGTCAGATATCGTCCCAGTTCCAAGCCCATCGAGTACGCGTACTCCGGCAATCGCCACACCACGCTTTGGAGCACCTCGGCTCAAGTGCGCGAATCCATCGGCACATTGAATTTCGGCGAACGCCTCGAAGTGCTTCAGCGTTTCGAAGATCAGGTGAGAGTGAAGACCGAAGGTGGACTAGTCGGTTGGATTCAGGAGCACGACCTGATGACCGCCGACGTCTGGGAGACTGTCAAAGATTTGGGTAAGTCTGCCGCCGCGATGCCCGTCGAAGCCGTCGGCCACACCAAAGTCCTCGCGAATCTGCATGTCGGTCCCGGACGCGACACGCCGCGTATCCGTCAGCTCGGGAAAGACGTTCACGTCGATATGCTCGAGCGCCGCGTGCCGGAGATTCCATCGTCCTCCAGCGTCACTGCCGAGGAAGCCGGCGAAGCAACTCCCGGTGCGAAAAAGGAAGACTGGTGGCTCATCCGCGCGAACACGCCCGATGAAGGCCCGCTCGCCGGCTGGATCCTCGGCCGTTTCGTTGAACTCGACGTGCCCGAGCCTTTGCCGGACTACGCGAACTCGGCAGGCATGCGCATCGTGGGCTGGTTCGAGTTGAATCGAGTGAATGACCAGAACGGCGCGTCCAAGCCGCAGTATCTGCTTGTCGGAACGCACGGTCCCGAAGGCCAGCCATGCGACTTTACGCTCATGCGTGTTTACACATTCGCGCCGAAACACGATCGCTATGAGACGGCCTTCATCGAGAGCGACGTCTGCGGCCGCTTGCCCATCGAGATCACGAAAGCCACAACGCCCGGCGGAGACGTGCAGTTTTCTTTCAAGGACATCACCACCAGCGGACTCGAAGACCGTAAATACAAGCTGATCCAGACGGTCGTTCGCCGCGTCAGCGATTCCGGCGAGCCCGCACCGCGCAAGCGCAAACGTTAATTACACCGCAGCACCCGGCCCCAATCCTTTCCACACTTTGTAGTCGTTGCGCTACATTCGAGGTATGCCGCGCCTCTCCCAGCTCGGGCTTGCGTTAGCTTTGCTGTCGTCGCTCGCGTCAGGGGCTTGCACCGAGCGGGCGTCAGGGCTTCCTACGACGCCGCCTCCTCAGCCGCCATCGATCACTTACGTCGACGCATGGGGCGTGAAGGGCACGCAGCCCGGCCAGCTTCAGGATCCATCGGCGATTGCCGCCGATCCGGTCGGGGACGTCTTCGTCACCAACGCCGGCAACGCTTACGTGAACAAATTCGGCTCGAATGGCACGCCGCTGCTTTCCCTGCAGGAAGACGGCATGAATCATCCAGCCTCTGTCGCCGTGGACGATGACGGCGCGTTCTACGTGGGTGATCCGGTCCGCGACAGCGTGTTCATCTTTGTGCCCGAAGGTGACAAACACAGGGAGTTGCGCCTTCGCACCAAACCGAGCAACGAGAACCGCATCAGCATTGCCGTCGGCAATGACGGGCTGATTCAGGTGCTTGATTCGAATGCAGGCAAAGTTTTTACGTTCACTCCGCGCCCGAAGCTGGTACAGACGTGGCTGCCCGGTGCCGGCGATTCCACCGCCAACCGGTACGGCCCGCTCGTTCGCGCAACCGATGGGTTCTTGTACATCGGGACTTCGGCAGGAACGATTCTGAAATTCACCCGCGAAGGTCAGCGCATCGCCGAGGTTCGCCCGACGACGAACGGCGTACGTTGGGACGCGCAAACGGGCTTTGCCATCTGGAGCAACCGCGTTTTTGTGATGGATCCCGATGGCCATACGCTCCACGTCGCGACGCTCGACGGCGCAACGGTTCTAGACGCCGACCTCGCGCCGCAACTCGGCCAGGGTCGACGCAGCCCGCCGATGCTCGCCGTCACTCCGCAGAACGAGCTTTTCGTCCTCGACCCACTCGAATGCCGCGTGTTGCGTTACCGCATTAAACTCTAAGAAGCCGTCCTCTCGCGTTATCATCCCAACGTATTTCCGCCGGAGACCGTCATGCCCCTTCTCATCACTGAAGCCGAAGTGAAGTCGCTGCTCACAATGCCGCTGGCACTGGAGGCCGTCGAGACTTCCTTCAAGCGCCTTGCGGATCGCTCCGCCGAGAATCATTCGCGCCACCGCCTGCACGCCGGCAAGACTTTCCTGCATTACATGGCCGCAATCGATACCGCCGGCGGCTACATGGGCCTGAAGATTTACACCAGCGTAAACCGCGTCCTGCGCTTCATGATCCCGCTCTACCGCATCGAGACGGGCGAACTGGCCGCGTTGATCGAAGCGGACTACGTAGGCCAGATGCGCACCGGCGCAGCCAGCGGCGTCGCCACGAAATATCTTGCGCGTCCTGACGCAAAACACATCGGAATCATCGGGACGGGTCTTCAGTCGCGGACCCAACTCGAGGCTGTCGCTGCTGTGCGCAACATCGCTGGCGTCAAAGCCTGCGGCCGCGACCCGGAGCGCCGCGAGCGTTTCGCTCACGAAATGTCGGACAAGCTGAAAATTCCCGTTACACCCGCCGCGTCCGCTGAAGACGCCGTCCATGACGCCGACATCGTTATCGCCTCCACTACATCGAGCGCGCCGGTGATCGAAGGCCGCTGGCTTAGGCCTGGCACGCACATCAACGCGATCGGTGCGAATTTTCCGCAGAAACGCGAACTCGATGCCGAAGCGGTCCGCCGCTGCAACGTGATTACCGCCGACTCCCGCGAGCAGTCCAAGATCGAGTCCGGTGACCTGATTCAAATGTACGGTGACGACGAGCGACGTTGGCGGGAAGTGATCGAAATTTCAGAGGTGGTGAGCGGAAAAGTCCCAGGACGCCGCTCGGAATCCGACATCACGCTCTACAAATCGAATGGCATCGCGATCGAAGACGTAGTGACTGCCGGAAAAATCTACGAACTGGCGAAAGAAAAGAGAATCGGCCGCGAGGTGCCAATGTGGCAAGACCAGGGCGATTGAGAAGTACGGGGCGGGGGAGTGGAATTACGCGCGGGGCTGGCTGCGCAACCGGTTCAACTGTTTGAACAGCGCGTCTCGCAGCCGCACCTTGGTCTCTTCCGGCAGCGGCGCAGGCTCGGAGTTGCAGTAAATCTGGATTGTCTTCCGCGTCGTGTCGACCACCACGCGGCAGTCTTCGCAGCCTTCCAGATGTTTCTCGATCGACGTCTTCAAAACCGGGTCGAGGGCCTCGTCCAGATAATTCGTTAGTTCCTTGATGATGCTTCTGCAGTTCACTGATTATCGCTCCGCCGGAAATACTTGTTCAATTTTTGCCGCAACTTGAGCCGTGCGCGCAGCAGCCTCGACTTCACTGCGGGTACGGACAAGCCCAGTACTTCCGCCGTTTCTTCCGTCGACAACTCTTCGATGTCGCGAAGCTGAAAAACGATTCGGAAAGGTGGGTCAAGGTCGGCGATTGTGTCGCCCAAAATTCTGCCAAGCTCGCTCTGTTCGTAGCGATCTTCAGGCGAAGGTCCCCAGTCCTCTACCTCGCGCGGCATGCTCTCTTCGCCGGTTTCGATTTCTTCGTCGAGCGAAACTTGATTCGGGCGCCGTTTGCGGAGCTTCATCAGCGCCTGGTTCACCGCGATACGCACCAGCCACGTATAGAAACGGGAGTTGCCCTGAAATTCATTCAGATGCTGGTAGGCCTTGAGAAACGCCTCCTGCATCGTGTCTTCCGCATCTTCGCGGTTTTGGGTGATGTTTTGGGCCAGACGGAAAATCTTTCGCTCGTAACGGCTTACGAGCGTTTCAAAGGCCGATATGTCGCCGGCCTTCGCCGCGGCAACCAGTTCCGGCTCGTCCTCTTTCACCACAGTGGACGGCAGCTGCTGCCTGGGCTCAACGGGATTCATCTTAGGAGCGCTCATGAGTGAGTTTGACCATCAATATTATCACAGGTGAGCCGGCAGCCCCGATTTGAGCGTGTGCGGCTCATTCCCGGGTCACCTACCCTGTTACGGGTTCGCAACGCCGCCCGATGTAGCCTTTGCCCGCCTTGCCTGCGGCGGGGATAATCACTGTGGGGAACGTTCGCCCTGCCGCCTGGGCGGGGGTTGCTGCGCGTCTCTTTATTCCGTTACCGCACCGAAGGACCAATGCGCACTCTTCCGGACTATCTTCGCAAAGGCATGAAAATGATTCTCGTCGGGTCCAATCCCGGCGACCGTTCCGCTCGCGTGGGCCACTACTACGCGGGGCGTGGCAACCAGTTCTGGCCTTTGATGTATGAATCCGGCGTGATTCCCGAGCCGATCAGCTACGAAGACGATCGCCGCATCCTCGAATTCGGGATCGGCATGACCGATCTCTGCAAACGCCCCACGCGCAGTTCGGACGAACTGGAGCGCCAGGAATTTGCCGAAGGCCGCGTGCTCCTCGCGCAGAAACTCGAAGACTTGCGCCCGCGCGTGATCGCCTTCAACGGGAAAATGGTCTATGAGCGATTTACCGGAAGCATCTGCAAGCTTGGGCTCCAAAAAGAAAAACTCTACGGCGCCCACGTTTTCGTTCTTCCTTCCACCAGTGGGCAACATACGGGCAATGACCGCGGCGTGAAAATGCGCTATTTTAAGAAACTCGCCGCACTCCTGAAGAGTCTAAAAGACTAGGAGATTTGCCCGATTATGAGCTCTGCCGATCCCGTTCGGGATATCAACCCCGGTCTTCCGCTCGATGAACCTGACAATCCGCCGAAAAACGAAGATCCGAAATCGCTCGTGCTCGAAGAGCGCGAAGACGCGACCGTAACGATTCGACTGAATCGCCCGGACAAGCTTAACGCGCTGAATATCGAACTCGGTGAGGCGCTCGTCCACGCGATCTTGCGCACCGTGGAGGATCGCTCGGTGCGGTGCGTCGTGGTGACCGGTGCGGGCCGCGCCTTCTGCGCCGGCGGCGATATCGAGCTTCTCCGCGAACTCCGTCAGCGCAAAGCGGCCAACGAGCTCGAACCTCTGTTGCGAGCTGGAAAAGAAATCGTGATGGCCATGGCCACCATGCCGAAGATCGTCATCACCGCCGTCAACGGTCCGGCCGCGGGCGGTGGCATGAATCTCGCGCTGGCAGGCGACATTCGCATTGCGTCCGATCAGGCAAAATTCGCCGAGTCGTTCGTGCAGATCGGTTTGTTCCCCGATTTCGGCGGCACGTACCTTTTGCCTCGCATCGTCGGGCCGACGCGCGCCTCCGAACTTTTTTACACCGCGCAAATGCTTTCTGCCGACGACGCGCTCAAGCTCGGCATCGTCTCTCGCGTGATCCCTCAAGGCGAATTCGAAGCCGAAACCAAGAAACTCGCGCAAACGATGGCCACTTCCGCGTCGATGTCGCATCGCGACGTAAAGCACCGCATGAGTTCCGAGTACCGCAAGGAACTCGAAGCCGCCCTCGAGGAAGAGATTCGCCTGCAGCTCCACTGCTTCGAGTCTGAAGATTGCCTAGAAGGCCTGAACGCCTTCGCCGAGAAGCGCAAGCCGAATTTCAAGGGCCGCTGAGCCCGCGAGGCTTCTCGCAGCGATTTCCTTTTCCACTCAAATTGAGCGATGATTTTGTTCGTGGTGTGCGGGCATCCGTGAACGCAGCGCCGCTGAGATATCAATAAAATGAGAGATCAATGAACGACGATTTGCTGGCCAATATCGAAATCACGCCGCGCGAAGCCGAAGCCGCGCTCGCGCAGGACAAAAGCATCCTGCTCGTCGACGTCCGCGAGCCCTGGGAGCATCAGCGCGCCCACATCGAAGGCGCGCAGCTGATCCCGTTGGGTCAAATTCCCGCGAATCTGCAGCAGATCGAAAGCGCCGACAAGATCATTTTGTATTGCCATCACGGCATGCGCAGCCTCGACGCTGCTGCTTGGCTGCGCCAGCAGGGCGTCACGGGCGCACGTTCGATGTCCGGCGGCATCGATCGCTGGACCACCGAAGTCGACCCGCTCGTCCCGCGCTACTAGCGCGCGACGCCGGCACACACTTCGTCGCGAAAGGAAGCTCGATGCCTAGGAAAGCCACTCCGACAAAAGCCGCCGCGAAAAAATCATCCGAGCCGCGAAAGCGTGCCGCTGGCGCGAAGAAAACTTCAGAGAAGTCAGCGCGTGGCAAGTCCGTCCAGTTTCTGCAGAAACCCTCCTGCACCTCGTGCCGCAACGCGCGCGCCTACATGGAAAAGCGCGGCTTTGATCTCCACTTCCGCGACCTCGATAAGCAGCGCCTCAGCGCCGCCGAACTCGAAGAGCTGATCGGCGATCGCGACCATAAGGAATTTCTCAACACGCGCAACGAGCTCTATCGCGCTAAGAACATGAAACAAAATCCGCCGAGCCGCGCCGAGGCGATTCGCATGATGGCCGAAACGCCGAATCTGATTCGCCGTCCCGTCATCATCGCGGGCGGCCGCATCGTTCTCGGCTTCGATCAAAACGGTATCGACGGCATTTGACTCGAACCCCGAATTCCGTCGGTTGCAACCTTCAGGAGCCCCTCACTGTCGTGGATGTAAAGATCATCGGCATTATCGGCGCGCGCACGCCGGGCAAGGAACTCGCCGCCGCCGCGCTACTCGCCGGTTACTCCGTGATCCTCGAAGACGTTTCGTCCGAAATGCTCACCGAAGGCGTTGGAACGATCCACGCCGCGCTCGCGCAAGCCGGCCCGGAGTGCAATGCAGCTGTCGAGCGGCTCAAAACTTCACGTTCCGTAGAAGACGTCACGCGGGTCGCAGACATGCTCATCGAAGCCTTGCCGGAAGAACTCGAAGCCAAGCTCGAAATTTTCACCATCTTCGACAAGTTCGCCAAGCCCGGCGCGATCCTTGCCAGCACCTCGCGCGAAACCGCCATCTTCGATCTCGCCGATATGACCTTCCGCGCCGAAGAATGCGTCGGGTTTCGCTACGCGAGCGTCTCGTCCGCCGCCAATTTGATCGAAATCATCCGCGCAGACGGCACATCGAAGCCCACGGTCGCCACATGCCAGGAAGTCGCGCGCAAAATGTGCCTCTCCGCCATCGTCATCGAGGAATCTCAATTGTGACGGCGCCCGCTCCTCTCGCTCCGCCTCCCCTCATCGAAGTTCTCGTCGCGCGCATCGCTGCGAACGGTCCCATCACCTTCGCTGACTTCATGGAGTCCGCGCTCTACCACCCCCAATTCGGTTACTACACCAAGCCCGCCACTCCGCCACGCCGCGACTACTTCACCAACGTCGACGTGAGCCCGCTTTTCGGTCGCCTACTCGCGCGCCAGCTCGAAGAAATGTGGCATAAGCTCGGCCGGCCCAAGCCGTTCACGCTCGTTGAAGCCGGCTCCGGTTCCGGAGCGCTCGCACGCAGCGTTCTTGATTTCGCCTCATCCCAGCTCCGCGGCTTCTACGATTCGCTCCACTACGTCGCCGTCGAGCGCTCTGACGCCCGCCGCACCTCACAAATTCGCCTCTTTGCCGCGCATGCATCCCGCGGTAAATTCCAAGCCGAAGCCGATCTTCCCGCGCAAATTGAAAACGGCGTCATCTTCTCGAATGAATTTTTCGACGCGCTGCCCGTCCATCGTGTAGTCGGCTCGGAATCCGGCCTCCGCGAGCTCTACGTCGGCCACGGCGCAAACGGCTTCTTCGAGCAGTCTGGCCCGCTCTCGAATCCGGCGCTCGCCGTATATTTCGAACGCCACGGCATCACGCTCTTGCCCGATCAGCAAGCCGAAGTGAACCTGAAAGCCTGCACTTGGATTCGCGAAGCAGGGAAGCGCCTCACCCGCGGTTTTGTACTGACGGTCGACTACGGCTTTGAAGCGCCCGAACTATTCAGTGACCGCCACATGCGCGGCACAATCCTCGCCTACGAACGCCACCGCGCAACTGAACGCTATTTCCGCGCGCCGGGCGAACAAGACCTCACTGCGCACGTCGACTTCACCGCTATCGACCGCGCCGGCCAGCGCGGCGGCCTGATCCGCACCGGCTACACCAAGCAGGCGAATTTCCTGCTCGCCCTCGCGAGCGAAAGCCGTCTCGCAGACCTCGAAGGCGCAGGCCTATCCGAAATCGAGCAGATCAAAGCCCGAAGCGCTTTCAAAATGCTGATTCATCCGGAAGGAATGGGCGAGACGTTCAAAGTGCTCGTTCAGCACAAAGGAATCGACGCCCCCGCGCTGACCGGCCTCATGGCACTTTAGCGAAGCACAAAAATTAGTTCGCTGCCGACGGCCGCTTCAGCACCGGCTTGTTCGGATCAGCCGCCGGCGCCGCAGGAGGCGCGTTTGAAGGAGCAGGCTGTGCCGCGCCCGCAGCCGTAGCCGGCGTCGAGTCGTCTCCGTTGTAGGGATGCTGCAGATAACGTCCCGCTTCGGCCTGTGCGCCTGCCGTGTCGTCGTTCAAATGCTGCGCAAGGCTGTATTCGTTCACCGCGCGCTCGCGCTGCCCGAGTAGGTCGTAAATCTTGCCGATGTAGATGTGGCTCCATACATCGGTCCACTTCGGCTCGTTGTCGCCTCCCAGTGCCGAGCGAAACGCATTCGCCGCCGACTGGTAGTTTTTCTGGTAGAACATCGCTTCACCCTCGCGGAAATGCGCGAGCGAGCTGTTTGGCTGCGCGTCCAGCGCCTTCTGGTATTCCTGAATCGCTTCGTAATACTTCCCCAGTTCCGCGTCGCCCTCGCCGCGTGCGATCAGCGCTCGCACCCGCAGCTTCGCACTCGACTTCAGCATATTGTTGTTCGGATCGATCGTGATCCCGTTCGGCCTCGGCCGACCGAATGTATCGATCACAAACGCCTGCGTCGTGCCCGTCACCAGCACCTTCGTGATTACCGGGTTGCCTTCCGTGTCGATTCGAACTTCCACCGGCATCCGGAACGTGTCCAGGTCCTGGTGAATCTTGCCGACCACTTTGAATCCCTGCCGGGTGCGATAGACGATGTACTCGAGTTTGAACTCCGGCACGCCTGTCGAATTCAGCCACTCCGAGAAAAACGCTACCAGATTCACCGGAGGCTGGCCCTTCACTGGCGGCGGCACCTTCGTCGTCGCCATCTTTTCAAAGTCCGCGATTGTCGCCGTCTTCCCGTCGTACTTCTTGAAGAAGTCGCGCACGAGCGAAGTAAACGCATCATCGCCGATTTCGGTGCGCAGCATGTGGAACACCAGCGCGCCTTTATCCGACACGATCGACTGGTATTCGTTCGAATACGTCGCCAGCCGCGCGGCTTGCGCAATCGGCGCCGTGTCTTCGTACATCAGCGCGCCTACCGCGAAATCCTCGAGAGCCTTGTGAAGTCCCGCCGCTCCGTCCGCCTGCTCGGCGTAAAGTGCCTCGCCATAACGCGACATTCCGTCCGTGAGCCACACATCGGCCGGCGACGCCGGCATCACTCGATTGCCCCACCATTGCTCGGCCGCCAGTTGCGAGAGCAGCCGTTCATTCACGCGCTGTCCCCACTGCCGCGCGCTCACCAGCAGCAGCCCCGGCGCCGCAAATCCGCTCACCGTGCCATCCGGTAGTTGCGCGATCGTCAGCGACGCGTCTTCCTGCGGCAAGGGTCCGAACGCGTCCGAGAAATACGTCAAAATGTGCGAAAGGGAAGTCGCGTAGTTGTTCGCCGTGTTCGCCTGCACGGGCGGCGTGTACACCGCAACGTTGAATCCCTCCACCGACGCGGGCGTCAGCTGCAGCGGCCCGGCCACGAACGTTCCGTTGGCCGCCGCCTGCTTGCAGTGAAACACATACGAAGCCATGCCGGCCGCGTTGCGTCCGATCCCCGGCAGCATCGACGGCGGATCGGCTTTGCCCGTCCCCACCACGGCCATCGTGTCCGGTACCGTCACCTTAAACGTTCCGGTGTAGCGATTCGTCGGAAAGCCCGTCAGCGGAAACCAGCGAGAGGGAAGCAGCAGGTACGCCGATTTCGTGTCGACGGACGCGAAGCGCACGCCACGCGTTGGGCTGTCGTCTTCACTCGATACCGGTCCGCTGTAATCGAACACCAGATTCACGGTGTGTCCCGGCGCCACCACATCCGGCAAACCCACCGTCAGCAGCAGCGGCGCATTCACGTCGCGCTCGAACTCCAGCGCCTTTCCGCCCGCTACCGAAACCGAATTGATTTTCAGGTCGGGATGGAGCTCCACCACCACGGTGCGCGACACCGACTGTGCGATGAATTCCACCTTAGCCAGCGCGGAAATCGTCTGATCCTGCGGGTGGATCAAAACCTCTACGTCGTAATTGTTCGCGCGAAAGGGGAACCCATGAACCGATTGTTGCGCCGCTACTGGGCGCGGAGCGAGCACAGCGAAAACGAACAAAGCCGTCAGATTTGCTGCAATGAGTGCGGGTATCCGGTAGAGCCTGCGAGAGAAGGTCGGCAAGAAAGGTTACCTCTTGAGCGTTCGAGTCCCTATCCCCTTCAGATACAGAATCCGAGCCGCTAGTTGCCCAATACAAAAAGGTTACAACATCCCTACAAAAATGTCCGCTGCACGCTCGATCGCCCCGCCGGGGCCCAATTTCTTCCGCACTTCCGCCAGTCCCGCCACAGCTTCGGCATGCGCATCGGGCGAATCGAGCAGGTTGCGCACCGCCTTCTCAACGGCGGGCGGTGTGAACGCATCCTGAATGAATTCCGGCGCGACCATACGGCCCGCGATCAGGTTCACCATGCCGATGAATGGCGTGCGGATCAAGTGTTTCGCAATCGCTGCCGTCGACGGCTTCACGCGGTAGATAACGACCATTGGCGTCCCAAGCAGGGAAGCCTCCACGGTCGCCGTTCCGCTCGCCACGATCGCGCAGTCCGCGGCCGCGACGGCGTCGTACGTTTCGCCCTCCACCCACGTCATCAGAAAGCTCGGCTTCGCATACTGCGCGCAAACTTCCGCCGGAATCCCCGGGGCCGCCGCGTGCACGAACTGTACTTCGCCGCGCGTCGCCAGCCTCTCGCACGCTCCAATCACGCGCGCGTAATTCTGCGCGATCTCGCTTCGCCGGCTCCCCGGCAGGATCGTCACAATCTTCCGGCTCGCGTCGAGCCCGTGCCGCGCGCAAAATTCATCGCGCGTCATCGTTCGCCGCACCGTATCCACCAGAGGGTGCCCCACAAACGTCACCGGCACGCCCGCCGCGCGGTAAATCGGCTCCTCAAACGGGAAAATCACCACCATGTGCGCCACGCGCCTCTTCACGATCCGCACGCGGCCCGCGCGCCATGCCCATATCTGCGGCCCGATGAAATAGCCTACCGGCACGTGAATGTTGTTCATCCGCCGCGCCACGCCCAGATGCGTGCCCGGCGAATCCACCAGCACTGCGAGCTTCGCTCCGCGGTCCTGCGCCGCGCGCTTCAGCCGGTTCTGCACGCCGATCACTGTCGGAATCTTGTGCAGCACCTCGGAAATCCCGACTACCGCGACTTCGTGATAATCCGCGACAAGATCAACACCCGCCTCCGCCATCTTCTGACCGCCCATGCCAAAAAACTTCGCAGGCCTGCGCGCGAACATCGCCGTCGCAAGGCGCGCCGCGTACATGTCGGACGATGCTTCGCCCGCGGAGAGCAGAATTTGCGGTTCGTTCATACTGGACGGGAAATAGTGGCAGGAATTGCGATGCGCAACAAGCGAGTCAGCGCGCAGTTGTTCGGCCGCGTGCTCAGCGCCTAGATGCGCACGCCGTCCGGCGCGGTGAATTTCGCGTCCTCAACGTTGCCGGTGTTCCGTACACCTTTCGGCTCGAAGAGCAGAACTTCCGCTTCTTCATCGGCGCAGACGCGATGTTCGACGCCACGGGGCACCATCACGCATTCGCCGGGCTCGAGTTTGACAACGTGGTCGCGAAACTCCACGCGAAACGCACCCTTCCATACGAGGAAAAATTCGTCCTCGTGATCGTGGTGATGCCAAGGAAATTCGCCATGCGCTTTCACGATTTTGACTTCCTGACCGTTCAGCTCCGCAATCACCTTCGGGCGGAAGTGTTCGGTGAACGTGGCAAATTTTTCGTTGAGCTTGATTGCTCTAGGCATGACGAAAACTCCTGGAAGAGTCCCCAGCGCTGATGCGCCGCTAGTCGTTCGCGGAAACCGTCTCGGAGAACCCGCTCTCGCGCCCGTTCGCCGCCGGCAGCGCCGCGTTAAGTTCCTGATCCTTGTACTGCAGCTGGTAGAGCCGGTAGTAGATCCCGCGCATCGCAAGGAGCTCCTGGTGCGACCCTTGTTCGCGCAGCCGGCCCTTGTGGAACACCAGAATCCTGTCGGCGTGCTGAATCGTGCTCAGCCGGTGCGCAATCACCACCGCCGTGCGTCCCTTCAGCAGCCGGTCGAGCGCCTCGCGAATCATCAGCTCGGTCTTCGTATCCACCGACGATGTCGCCTCATCGAGGATCAGGAACCGCGGATCGTGCGCCAGCGCACGCGCGAAGCTCACCAGTTGCCGCTGCCCAACCGATAGCGTCGAACCGCGCTCGCTCACTTCCGATTCCACCCCGCGCGGTTGCGCCTCGAGATAGGGCCCGAGCCCGACTTCGCGTAGCGCCTTCTCCGTGCCCGCGCGGTCGATCCACGACGTACCAAGCTTCACATTCGATTCCAGCGTGCCGGTGAAAAGGAACGGATCCTGCAACACGATTCCGAACATCTTGCGCAGGTCGCTCAAGCTCAGTTCGCGAATATCCACGCCGTCCAGCAGAATCTGCCCGCGCTGAATATCGTAGAAGCGCAGCAGGAGCTGAATGATCGTCGTCTTGCCCGCGCCCGTGTGCCCCACGATCGCCAGCGTCTGCCCCGGCGCCACGTGGAACGACACGTCGCGCAGCACCCACTCGTCTTCTTTCGGCGCCGCTCCGCCGATGTAAGAGAACCACACGTTCCGAAACTCGATCTCGCCGCGCGGCGCTTCGATTTTCGTCACCTTCGCT
>JBEKJW010000043.1:0-22777 GCA_050011035.1 Candidatus Acidiferrales bacterium | reverse complement strand
AGCCTGCGGCAAGAATTACGGCGCCGATATGGAAAGAGTCGTTCATCGCGAATGCATTTTGTCACAATCACACTTGGAATCCGATGGTTCCAGAATGTGTCGAAATTATTTTTCGTGAGTGCACTGTGAAAGTGCAACCGTGCTGTAACACTCCTCGTCCAACGCTCTGAACCGCTCACGAAACTCTTGGGTGGTGCATACGACGAGCCGCGATGCCGCGGCCGCCGAAGTACAAAAACAAAAAGGGCCGCAAAATCTCGCGCTACGGGTGTGCCCAGACGCGGGACGAAGCGGTCGAAAACGAGGGCCACTGAACATGCGAAACAAAATGAGTTTGCTTCTGGCTGCGTTGGCGGTTTTTTCGATTCCGGCGTTCGCACAGGGAGGAAACTCGGAAGTCTCAGCGAACTTCACGGGAAATTTCCAAAACACCGCGACCGGACTGGGAGTGACCGACAGTCCCACGGATTCGGGCGGACTGCTGGTGAATTACCGCTACCATTTCAACCGGTGGAGCGCGATCGAAGCGAACTACAGTTACACGCGCTTTTCTCAGACGTACAGTTCGGGAACGATGTCGCAGGCCAACCTGTACGAAGCGTCGCTGGCGTACCAATTCACATTCGGGATCTCGCAGGAAAAACGATTCCATCCTTTTCTTGAAGCCGGCACGGGCGCGCTCTTTTTCTCCGCACCGATTACTCCTGGCTCGACGACGAGCGGACTTTCCCAAACGCGGCCGGCATTGATCTGTGGAGGCGGCGTGAGCTACCGGCTCGTACACGGGCTGAGCGCGCAAGTTGGGTATCGAGGACTGGTTTACAAGGCCGCGGACTTTTCCGTTGCCAACCAGATCACGAATGCGACGGCGCATATGGCGGAGCCGTATGTGGGATTGACGTTCCGGTTCTAGATTCGAAGCAAAGCGCACGACGGAATGTGCGAGGAGGTGAGCGCGAGGACAATCATAAACTGCGGATGTGTCGACGACGGCGTGGGCGGTGCTGCGTAGAGCTGGGACGCGGCCGCTCCGGCGTTGTATTTTCGCGACACACACGGTTTTGTTCGCGTGCGCGTAACCGGGCGTTTACAATTTCGCGCGTAAAGTGCCGGTGGCCGATTGCGGCGCGACGAAATGATGTAATATCTGCGGCAATCGAGCAGGAGACGCGGTGCGAGGGAAACATCCCAAGCCGATTCCGTTCGAGAGCGAGGCGGAAGCGAACGCGGTGCTGCATGCGGTGACGGACGAAGCGAGTTTTCGCGAGTTCGAAGCGCGGTTGCACGAGACGCAGATGTCGCGCGATGCTCGGATCGTGGTGCGGAGGCGCCGGGCGTCCGATGCGTTTGCGTTCGTCGCGGTGCCGGATAAGCCGGCGAAGGCCGACTTTCAGTACGCGGATGGGGCAGCGCGAGGGCGAGCACTGTGGTCGGGTTTGTGGCGTGCGGTGAAGGTGCAGATCGTGGAGGCGAGCCGTGAGGAACCAAGCGCGTAGGCGCGGCCCGTTGTTTGAGATGACGTTGAAGAACGTGGTTTGGCCATTTTTCGAGCGCGAGGGACAGTGCGCATCGTGCGGCGAAAGCATCGGGGATGCGCCGGACGCGCTTTTATGCGTCGAGTGCACCAGCGACGCGGGCGCGGCGAAACGCGATGCGGGCGCCGGGGGTAGTGTTGAAGAGATTATCGAGCTGACGTGACGGTGATGTTGATGGCGGAGTTGGCCTGACGCGATTCAGGCGCGAGTGGGCGCTGCTTGCATCCCTGCTAGAACGCCGCGCATGTAGGCGAAGCTCGAGGTGACGCCGGGCATCGGATCGTCGGCGTGGACTTCGTACTCGAGGTCGACGAAGCCGTCATAATTGATTGCCTGAAGCGCCTGAAAAATTCCTGGCACCGGCATTTTTCCTTCACCCACTGCGACCTGACTTTCCTTGTCGCTGAAATTCGTCAAATCCTTCATGTGCATGTTGAAGAGGCGCGGGCCTGCGGCGTGGATCGCGTCAATCACGTCAACGCCTGCGCGAACGGTGTGGCCGACGTCAATGCAGCAGCCCATGCGCGGGTCCATCGATTTCACGGCGGCGAGAACGTCGAGAGGCGAGTGCCAGATTTTATCTTCGGGGCCGTGGTTGTGGATGGCGACGCGCATGTCGTAATCGCGGGCGGCGGACTCGATGACCGGAAGCGCGGCGACGGAGGGATCGCCGGCGACGATGACTTTGATTCCGGCGCGCTTGCAGTAGTCGAATTTGGAGCGGACGTCGGCGGGATCGTCTTTGGTGAAATAAATTGCGCCGGCGGCGTGGAGCGAGATTCCGGCCGCGGCGTAATCGGCGAGGGCTTGCGACTCCTGCGTGGGATCGATGGGCAGGTGATCTTTCACGTCTTTGGCGTTGAGCGCGTTGACGTGGAGAGTTTTCATGAAGCCGATGAGCTGGGCACGGTCGAAGTTGCGGAAGGTGTAGCTGGCTAGGCCGAGGCGGATCGGCGGCGGGGGCGGCGTTTGCGTTGCGAGTGACGAATGCGAGGCGGAGTGCGTGAGCGCCGTTGCCGCGCGGGCCGGGAGGAGCGCTGCGGCGGCGGAGAAGCCCACGGTGCGGAGAATCGTGCGGCGTGAAAAGTTGTGCTTCATTGATTGACCTCAATCCGCGCGCGGGGCGCGTGTCGCGCTTTAGAGATGCGGCGCCCAGCCCGGTTCGTAATCGCGGCCCCAGAGCGCCATTGCGGCGGAGTCGTTCTGAATTTTTCCATCGGCGGGATCGAGCTGGAGCTCGCGATTCAGTTCCCAGGCGATATTCGAAAGTTCGAGCATGGTGACGGCGACGTTGCCAACTTCGACGGGCGCGTTCAACTTTGCGCCGGTGCGAATACCAGCGATGAAGTTGGCGAAGTGCAGGTCGGTCATCGAGTCGCGTCCTACGAGATCGGCGGTGGATGTGGCGCTGCCGGCCTTGAACTCGCTCGTCTTCTTCCCGGCGAGGTCGTAAATTTCGTAGCCATCGCGATCGACGAGCACGGAGCCCGTGGTGCCAATGATCGTGGAGCCGCGGCCGCGATTGTAGTAGGTCATGCCGGAACAGCTTTTGCCGTCCCAGGAAATCATTTTGTCGTCGTACTCGAAGCTGGTGACGAGCGTGTCGTAAAACTCCCAATCGTCTTTGAACTGGTAGCGGCCGCCGGATGAGGTGACGCGCTTGGGATAATCGACGCCGAGCGCCCAGCGGCAGACGTCTACCTCATGCGTGCCGTTGTTCAGCGTTTCGCCGGTGCCATAGATGCGGAACCAGTGCCAGTTGTAGGGCTGGATGTTGTCCTTGTACGGGCGGCGAGGCACGGGACCCTGCCACAAATCCCAGTCGAGCGTTTTAGGCACGGGGGCTTCCTTGCCGAAACCGATCGATTTGCGCGTGTTGACGTACCACGCCTTCGCGAAGTAGGGGCGGCCGATGAGGCCGTCGTGAATTTTTGCGACGATTTCGATTGTGTGCGTCGAGGAGCGCTGTTGCGTACCCATTTGCACGAGCTTGGCGTATTTTTTCTGCGCTTCGATGAGCAGAGCGCCTTCAGCGGGATTGTGGCTGCACGGTTTTTCCACGTAGACGTGCTTTCCGGCGGCAAGCGCGTCGATGGACATCGGCGTGTGCCAGTGGTCAGGCGTGGCGATGGTGACGGCGTCGATGTCTTTCAGTTCGAGGACGCGGCGGAAGTCCTGCTCGGTGCGCGGCGCGTAGCCCAATTCTTTTTGGGAGGCAGAGGCAAATTTCGCGAGGATGTTCGTTTCGACGTCGCAGACGTGCGAGATGCGCGCGGCGTCCTTGTTGGCGGCCAGGGACGAGAGATGCGCGTAGCCGCGACCGTTCAGGCCGATGATGGCGAAGTTGAGGCGGTCGTTCGCGCCGGGGATACGCGCGTAGCTTTCGGCCGTCGAGCCGAAGGTCGAACCGGCGTAAGCGCCGGCAGCTGCACTTGTGGCCACACTGGCGGCGAGCGTTCCGAGAAATTTGCGGCGAGTGATCACGCGTGTTCTCCCTCCGTCGCTGATGCGGCGAGCTTCAGCAATTCACGCCGGCGGCGGACAAAGTTTTCTTTAAGCCATCCATGCTGATGCGTGTGGAAGCTTCGGGCGTGCCAGCGCCGCGCCAGTGCGTTTCGAGGCTCACGGCGTATGAATAGTGGTCACGCGCAAGCGCTTCGAACTGACCAGTCCAATCGACAACGCCTGCTCCGACGGGCGCCCAGTCGTAACCTTTGTCTTTGTTATCGGTATTGGCAGGCTTGCGGATCACGTCTTTCGCGTGGCAGTGGCCGATGCGATCTTTCGGCAGCAGGTCGTAGCCTTTCGAGTACGGGAAACTTCCGATCGCGGCTGCGTTGCCCGGATCCCAGTTGAGCATGAAATTCTTGTTGGGAATCGCGGCGAGCACGGCGGCGGCTTCTTCGCCTGTCGCGGTGTTGCACGACATTTCGTTTTCGAGCAGCAGGATCATGCCGCTCTTCGCGCAGCGGTCGGCGGCGCCGGCGAGCCGCGCGTTGATCGCGGTGCGATACGGCTTCTGATCGTCGAGCCGCCAGAAATCGAAGCAGCGGACGCGGTCGGTGCCAAATGCGTGTGCGAGCTCGATGCAATGATCGAGCAGCTTGTCCTGCACGGCAGCGTCGAAATCCGCGCCGAACTGATCGCGCTTTTCGCTTTGACTGGAGCGCGGGGCGCCGGGCCAGTCGGTTTTATAGAGCGGGCTGGCGATGTCCGTGACTTTGAGATTGTGCGCGGCGAGGATCTTGCGCGCGTCGTCGATTTCTTTCGCGTTCAGCTCGGTAACGTTCTTATTCCACATCGAGCGGAGTTCGATCCACTGGAGGCCGAAGTCTTTTGAGGTGATCGAGCAGGCTTGCTCGAAGTCCTGTGTGATTTCGTCGTTAATGACGGCCAGGCGGAAGGGGCACGTTGTCGCAGCAGGCTCTCGCGGGCTCGCGGCTCGTGTCACGTTTGGCGCGAGGGCACCGAGGCCGAGCAGGCCAAGACCGGCGAGGTATTCTCGCCGCGTAGTTTTCATCGCGGAAACTCCAGCAGCGCGGGCATCGTGGCGCGGCGTGCCTGACGAGTTTGCCACATTTCGCAGGCACGGCATGCCGGTTCAGAATGTGGAATCTGGAGCAAGAATCACGAAAGCCCTTGCCGCGGGCGACGTGTCCATGGGGATCAGAGCTGAAGTATGCGCGTTCGGGTACAATCCGGGGAGACCGGCGGATCGAATCGATGTCGCGGATGGGTCACCGGCGAGGACGTTGAATGTCTGTAATACGGACGTGCAAGAAATGCGGAACCGGGAATCGCGTGCCCGGCAAATTTCTCGCGAGCACGGGAAAGTGTGGGAAGTGCAAGTCTGTGTTGCCGCCTGCGAGCGAACCCATCGCGGTGGATGAAGCGCAGTTCGACGAGATCACCAAGAATGCGACGGTGCCGGTGCTCGTTGATTTCTGGGCCGACTGGTGCGGCCCTTGCCACATTGCCGCTCCGGAAGTGGCGCGGACCGCGTCGGACATGGCGGGCAAAGCGATCGTGCTGAAGGTGGATACCGAGAAAAATCCGCAACTCTCGGCGCGCTACAACATTCGGGGTATTCCGAACTTTATGGTTTTTTACGGTGGGCGCAGCGTGCTGCAGCAGGCGGGCGCGGTGGATCACACGCAAATGGAAAAGTGGATTGCCTCTGCAGTTCCATTGTCGGCGTAACGGTTCGCGTGCATTGCGCGGACAGCCAAACGAGAGGCGTTCCACGCCGCGCCTCTCGTTTTATTTTCCGGCCAAGCCTCAACCGCGAGACTTGAATCGGAGGCCCCTGCGTCGTACCGTGAAGCCGCGTGCGTGGGTTGGCGTCTCGGACGTGTTGGGCAACAGGGCAGCACGGCCGGCGGCACCAACCTGAAGCGAAGGGGTCGTTATGACGGAGTTTAGAAAAGGCGATCGCGTCTTTATCCGGAAGTGGCAGAAAGAGGGCATGGTCATTGACGCCGCAGTAGAGTCGAATCCTGGCGATTCCTACGTGCGGGTACAGCCTGACGTGCATACGTTCAGACCGGAGGATGTGGAGCTGGTCTCCACACGAGAGACTCAACAGGCCAGATCCGCTCGATTAACGCAGATGGTCGAGCGGCACGAAAATGCGCTTCGAGCTGTTCATGAAAAGACCGCGAAGGGCGTCACTCTGACGAAAGCGGAATGGCAGGAATTTCTCGAAGCTCAAAAAGCCCTGGAGAAGGAAATGGGCTGGGGGCCGCGGATCGGCGATCGGTAGAATCCCAGTCTTGTCTCACCGCGACCGTAGCGGGAACCCGAGCACTGCGGATTTGTTGGAGGCGCGGGTGGGAATCGAACCCACGTATAAAGGTTTTGCAGACCTCTCCCTTACCACTTGGGTACCGCGCCCCGGTCAACCAGTATAACTTAAAGCCAGCCCGTGTTTCAGCCCGCAAAAGCTCGCCGGTACGGCGGATGTGGAGAACTTACCCGTTATCGAATCCGCAGGTCGTACGGGATTCGAGCTTGGATCGGTTCCATTTGGGCGACCAGGTGGTGCAGGAACGATTCGATTGACTCGGATTCGTTGAGCTGATCTTTCTCGCGTTCGAGCAGCTGCTCGAGGAAGCTTTTCTGGCGCGGGTAGCGCTCGATGCGAACCGATTCGCTGGCCGGAATCTTCGCCAGGTTCTTCGCGATTTCAATCGCGCGATCAAGGCCGCCTAGTTCATCCACCAGTCCAAGATCTTTTGCCTGAGAGCCGGACCACACGCGGCCCTTGCCGACTTTGTCGACGGCTTCGACCGTCATCTTGCGGCCGACCGCGACGCCTTTCGTGAACTGCTCGTAGGTTTCCTGCAGCGATTTCTCGATGTAGGCGCGCTGTGCCGGCGAGAAATTTTGCTGCTCGGAGAAAAGTGACGCGTTATCGCTAGTGGCGATCGAATCGGTGCTGATGCCGAGAAGATTGTAGAGGCCGGAGACGTTGAACTTGCCGATCAGCACGCCGATCGAGCCGGTGATCGTGTCAGGATCGGCGACGATTTTTCGGGCCGGCGTCGAAATCCAGTAACCGCCGGAAGCAGCGACGTCGGACATCGAGACGACAACGGGCTTCACTGCGTTCGCCAGCTCCACTTCGCGGCGAATCACTTCACTACCGACCACTGAGCCGCCGCCCGAATCGACGCGCAGAACAATCGCCTTGATGCCCGAATCCTTGCGCGCGGCGCGAATGTCCGCAGCCACCGAATCGCCGCCCATGATGGAGCCGCCACCGGGCGTCGAGCCGGAATCACCGGAAACAATCAGGCCGCTGGCGTGAATGATGGCGATGCGCTGGGTGCCGTCATTTTTCACGAACGACTTGTAACTGCGCAGCGAAACCGGGCTCCACGCGCCGTCGCGCGTTTTGAATTCGTCCTGAAGCTGGTCCCAGTAGCCCATGCGGTCGACGACTTTTTCGTTCACCGCGTCGCTCGAAGAAAACGGGCCGCGATTGACCAGGGCTTCGAACGCGGCGCGATCCATATTGCGAGCCTTCGAGGTGTCGTCCAAATACTGGTTGTAAATGCTCTTTAGCAGGCCTTCGACTTCTTCGCGGTGCGCGGGCGTGAATTTCTTTTCGGTGAAGGTGTTGCCTGCGGTTTTGAATTCGGCGATGTGGTAAAACTCCGGAACTACCTTCAATTTGTCGAGCGTGCCGCGAAAAAAGATCGCCTGGGCCATCATGCCGCGAATCGCGACGGGCGCCGTCGGCACCAGCCAGATTTTCTGGCACGCGCTCGCGAGGTAATACTCGGGATTTCCGATACCGTCGTAGCCTAGGTAGCAGATGCTGGGCTTGCCGCTTTTGCGGAAGGCGAGCAGGTGCGAGCGAATCTCTTCGACTTTGCCCCAGCCGGTGGCGAGGGGCGCGATGCGGACGACAACGCCAGTAATGTGCGAATCGGTCGCGGCGGTATCAAGCGCGTCGGTGTAGTCGTGAAGGACCGGCTCGGTGTTGCCATTAAGCGCGCTGAAAAAGTCGGGGGCGCGCTGCTCTTCGATTTCACCGCCGACGTCGACGACCAGCACGCCTTTCGACGGAAGTTGGAGCGACGACGGGCGAAACGCTGCCCAAACAATGACCGCGAGAAACAGAAACAGAGTCACGATGATAATCGCGCGCCGCTTAGCCCAGGTCATGTCGTCACCTTTATCTGCGAATGAATGGAAAGCCCAAATGGAATGTCGAAAGTCCAAGTTAGCATCGTGGATGCACAAACGCCAAATGGGGCGGGTGGCGGCGGTGACGCAAGCGTTTATGGTCCGGCCGGGCGCGGTTGCATGTGGGGACGGCGAATTGTGGTGCCCGCTGCAGCGCTAGAGGATATGCTCGCACGCGCTTCTGGGCGGTTGGTTTTAGTGCGACTTGAGAGTGCGTGGCGGGCGCGAGGCGTGACTTGATGCGGTGGATGAAATTAACGGCGGCGCTGCTGGTAGCGATGTATGTGGCGTCGGGAGTCCGCTACTCGCTTTACACGCCGGAGCGTTCAGACGCGTTTTTGTGGGTGGTGTATCACGTTCACTCCGATATGTCAGACGGGTTGTCGCCGGTCGATGAGATCGCGAGGGAGGCACGCGCCGCGGGCGTCAGCGCCGTGATTCTCACCGAGCATGGCCAGCCCAATCTGCAATCGACGAATTTTCGCGAGGCGATCGACGGCGTGACGATGATCGGCGGTTCCGAGGCGACGTTGCCCGACGGGCACTTCACATTTTTCGGAGCGAGCGCGGCGCCGCGGTTTCAAGTTTCGTCGTTTCCGCCCGAAGCGATGGACGACGCGCGCGAGTGGGGCGCGTTTCCCGTGCTCGCATACCCGGCGGACTATCAATACGGGTGGCGGTACTGGAAGCCGGACTTGCATCCGGGCGGGATTGAGATTCTGAATTTGTTTACTTCGCTGCGCGAGACGTCGTGGCGTTCGCGCGTGTTGCTGGCGGCGTACTATCCGTTCTCGCACTACTATTTTTTGAGAAGCATCACGTTTCCGCAGCCATCGATGACGCACTGGGACGATTTCCTGCAACGCTCGCGCGTGTGGGCCTTTGCGGCGTCGGATGCGCACGGCGGGTTCCGGTTAATTGGGAAGTGGGTCCCGTTCAAGTTTCCATCGTATGAGGATACGTTTTCGCTGGCGGCACTCGGAGTCGACCGGCGCTACGCGGACGATCCAATGCGAGCGATTCGCGCAGGGGATTTTTTTGTGTGCGTGCGCGGGGCGGGCGAGCCGCGGGCATTCGAGTTTACGGCAACGGATGGCGATGGACGCTCCGCGCGAAGTGGTGGCCTCGCGGCGGGCGGCGCGAAGTTGAGCGCGCACGTTGATGCGGCGGGACAGACGGTGCGCGCGGTCTTATATAAGGATGGCGCAGCGATTCGGACTGCCGACGCCGATACATTGAAACTGGCGGGTGCCGACGCCGGTGTGTACCGTGTGGAATTTTTCTTGACGCACCATCCGCTGCTGCGCTCGGACGTACCGTGGATCGTCTCGAATCCCATTTTTGTGGGCGTCGCACCGCGCGACACTGCGCCACCTGGTGCGACAGGCTACGGCAGAGCGGACTAGCGACGCGACGTCAGCGAGTCTTCTACAGCGTTTGCGCCGACCATTTCAAAACCGATACATCCAAGGGCACGCGCGCTGCGTACTAGTTGTGTGAAGTAGAACGCTAAACTCTGAGAGGAATCATTTCATGAAAACGAAATTGTTGGCCGCGTTTGCGGTCTTGTCCCTGGTGTGCGTGTCGGGCGCCACCGCGCAGCAGAAGGATCCGATGGTGGGTGGCGCGGCGATGTACCCGACGAAGAACGTCGTCGAGAATGCTGTTAATTCGAAGGATCACACCACGCTCGTGGCAGCGGTGAAGGCGGCCGGACTTGTCGATACTCTCGAAGGGCCGGGACCGTTCACGGTGTTTGCGCCGACAAACGAAGCATTCGCGAAGCTTCCGGCGGGCACAGTGGACACGCTGCTAAAGCCGGAGAACAAAGACACCCTCGTGAAAATTCTGACGTACCACGTCGTCGCCGGCAAGATCGGCGCCGCTGACCTGAAGAAATTGATCAACGACGGCGGCGGCCAGGCCACGCTGAAGACAGTAAGCGGCGGAGCGCTGACGGCGCGCGAAGTCGACGGAAAGATTGTGCTGACGGACGAGAAGGGCGGCATGTCGACGGTGACGATTGCGAATGTGTGGCAGTCGAATGGGGTGATCCATGTGGTTGATACGGTGTTGATGCCGAATTAATTCTATTCATACAGATGTGAGGGAAGGCCGGCGTGTGGATCTACAGATCCTGCGCCGGTTTTTTCTTTGGGTGTAACAAGCGCTATTGCTGCTGTTGGGCTTGCTGCTGGGGGCGCTCGGTTTCGTGGGGCGGTTCGACAGGGGCGGCGTTGGTGTTAGACAGTTGCTCGCGGCCTTCGCCGTCGAGGGCGGGGCGGACGCGGACGTCGACTGATAGGCGCTGGCCGGCGTGACCTTTATAGACTCCGCGAACGGGTGCAACGTCTCCGTAATCGCGGCCATAGGCAATGCGCACGTGGCGAAGCCCAACGGGATTTCCCAAAGTGGGATCAAGTCCGACCCAGCCTGCCTCGGGAGAAAAAACTTCGGCCCACGCGTGTGACGCCTGGCCGCCGATGACTTCTTCTTGTTTTGCGTTCGGCTCGGCTGTGCTGCCGGGGACTAGATAGCCCGACACGTATCGCGCGGGCAGGCCGGCCATCCGGACGACGCCGAGAAGTACATGCGCGAAATCCTGACAGACGCCCGCGCCGACGGTGAGCGGTTCGACGATCGATGAATGCACATGCGTCGCGCCTTTTACATAGCGAAAGCGCTCGTGAATCAAATCGGACGCGGCCAGCGCGAACGCGAGGGCGCCGCCATCGGAAGACTGTTCCGCGGAGCGACTTATTTCTTCGAGCTGTGGCAGGTGCGGAACGAACTGGCTCGGCGCCATGAAGTCGAAGTATTCCTCAGACAACTCCTCGCGGCGCGCGCGAATGTCGGCGAGTTTGGTTTGATCGACAACGGGCTCGGAAGCTTCGTGGGCTAACACGACGGATTCGGCTTCGACCTTCAGCCGGTGATGCTGCTTCAGAATGTTGAACTGATGGACCCAGTTGCCTGCGGCATCGCGATAAGCGGTGCCGCGCGATTCGGGATTCGTGGTGAGGCGAAAGGAGAGGCAACTTTGACGGTCGTCGTGCATGGGACGGAGGCGAACTTCGTTGTAGCTCTCCGAAACCGGACCGTCGTAATGAAATTCGGTGACGTGAACCAGGTGATAGCGATTCATCATGCGACCGCCGAGTAGTAGAAGTAGGTGCGAGCGATGTCCGCGCCGATCGAGCCGCAGACGCGAAGCAGGTCGCTCAGGTAACTGTGCAAGCCGCGTTTGAAAATCTCGTCGATGGTGTCGTAGCGCAAACTTTCCAGCAATTTTCCCGTGAGACGCTCGGCTTCATTGGCGTAGGAACCGGCCGTCGTGTGGCTGATCGCACGCAGGCCGGACTGCACTTCGGAGATGCTGAAGCGGATCGAGCGCGGGTGCTGTGGATGAAGGATCAGCATTTCCGCGACGCGCTCGGCCTCAATCGGCGAATGATACTGGCGGTGATAGGTTTCGTAGGCGCCGACGGACTTGAGGACGGCCATCCACTGGTGATTGTCGGGCGCTTCGAGAGTCGAATGGGCGTCGAGAAGATTGTGATATTGGACGTCGACCAGTCGCGCGGTCATTTCGGCGCGTTCGAGCGACCAGCCGATGCGGAGAAACTCCCAGCCTTCATCGTGGGGGAGCGTCGCGTCGGTGACGCCGTGGAAGCGGTGGCTGCCGAATTTGATTTTCTCGCAGAAGCGGTGCGGGCCCGTCTCGATTTCTTCCTTCGGATTCACGCGCGAGACGCTGAAGTAAAAACCGTTGATGTCCTCCCACATTTCGCGGGAGATGCGGTCGCGGATGGTGCGCGCGTTTTCACGAGCCTTCGTAATGCACTCGACGATCGAGCTGGGATTTTCTTGTCGAAATGCGAGAAATTCGAAGACGTTGTGCGCGTTAGCCTCGCCGTAGAGCTGATTGAAACGGTTTTCTTCACCGGCCATGGCGATGAGCGGATCCCAACGGAGGCGGTAGGAATTCTGCGACTGCTCGAGCAGCGTGTGATACGTGACGTCCAGGATCCGTGCGGTATCCTCGGCGCGTTCGATGTAACGCGCTAGCCAAAACATGGAATCGGCGATGCGTGAGAGCATCTAGTTTTCTCCCCGCAAGACCCAGGTGTCTTTGCTGCCGCCGCCCTGAGAAGAATTCACGACGAGCGAACCGCTCTGAAGGGCGACGCGCGTGAGGCCGCCGGGAACGATGGTGACTTTCTGCCCGTCGTAAAGGCAGTAGGGGCGGAGATCCACGTGACAGCCGGAGACGGTTTCGTTAACGGGATCGTAGGATGGCACGCGAGACAGCGGAATCACGGGCTGCGCGATGTAATTGCGCGGATCGGCTTTGACTCGATCGCGGAATTGCGCGATGCGGGCGCGATCCGAGCACGGTCCGATCAACATGCCGTAGCCGCCGGACTCGCCAACGGCTTTCACGACGAGATTGTGAATATTTTCGAGCACGTGCGAAAGGTGATCGGGCTTCGCGCACACGTACGTTTCAACGGTGCGGAGAATCGGGTCTTCCCCAAGGTAATACTTGATGAATTCGGGGACGTAGGCGTAGACGGCTTTGTCGTCGGCGATGCCATTGCCGACTGCGTTGGCGAGAGCGACATTTCCCGCGCGGTAAGCACCCATCAGTCCAGGTACGCCGAGAATTGAATCGCCGCGGAAACAAAGAGAGTCCAGGAACTCGTCGTCGACACGACGGTAAATTACATCGACGCGCTTGAGGCCGTAGATCGTCTTCATATAGACGATTTCGCCGTCGACGACGAGGTCGCGGCCTTCGACAAGCTCCACACCCATTTGTTGCGCGAGGAAGCTGTGTTCGAAGTAAGCGCTGTTGTAGATGCCGGGCGTCAGAAGCACGATCTGAGCCTCGGATTCGGTGCGCGGTGAAAGGCTGCGCAGGATGCGTGAGAGCTCGGCGGGATAGTGATTGACGGGAAGAACTTCGTGTTGCTGGAAGGCGTCGGGGAAGGTGCGCGTCATAACCAAACGATTTTCGAGGACGTAGGAGACGCCGCTGGGGGTGCGGACGTTGTCTTCGAGTACGCAAAGCTCGGCGGTTTTCGAATCGCGAACCAGATCGATACCGCAGATGTGCGTGTAGATCCCGCGCGGAACTTCCACACCAATCATTTCTCGGCGGAAGTGTTTACAGGAATAAATGAGCGCGGCGGGAATGCGGCGATCCTTCAAAATGCGCTGCTGGCCGTAGATATCCTGCAAGAAAAGATTCAAGGCGACAACGCGCTGGCTGAGGCCGCGATCGACGCGTTCCCACTCGGAGTAGGGAAGGATGCGCGGAATCAGATCGAAGGGAAACAGGCGCTCCGTGCCCTGGCCGTCGCTGTAAACGGTGAACGTGATGCCCTGCAGCAAAAAAGAAAGATCGGCAAGTTTGCGACGCTCCTCAAACTGCGAAGGCACCATCGATGCAAATTTGTGGAAGAGCTTCGCGTAGTGGGGGCGCACTTCGCCGTCGTCGGCGAACATCTCGTCGTAGAAGTTGCCCGTGTTGTAGCCCGCGAAGATGCCCGACTGAGTCATCCTGGCCGGCGTCGCCGACATGGCAGGGACTGTAGCAGGCAAGGGCGCGACGGAACGCCCTCATAAAATCTATGGAACGCATTCATGTTTCAGTGGCTGTGCATATTTATTAAAAAACGGGGAACGCGAACGGCTTCAAATATGGGCACATTCCGGGAGCAGCGGGACGGCCGAGGCGTCTCGGGGTACCTAGGCAAATTTCTATCGGATGCATTGAAGTTCGCGATTGTACTTGTGGAGGTGGCGCGAGTTAGTAATGGAGAATGCGGAATACGCGCTTCAAGGGGCACCCCGACCATGACGCCTGTGGTGTGGGATTTGTGGCGCAACTTGGGAGCCTGGGCTCGCGCGATGTGATCGAACGCGCCCTGACGGCGCTAGTTCGCTTGACGCATCGCGGCGGCGTGGACTCGGACGGTTCGAGCGGCGACGGGGCTGGACTTCTGCTTCCGATCCCCAAGGAATTTTTCAGAGCGCGCGCGAAGGAAGACCGCATCACGTTGCCCGTTGAGTTCGGAGTGGGAATGACATTCCTACCGCCGGGGCAAGAAAACGAAGCGAAGGCGGCGATCAAGAAACTGGCGAAGCTGTGCGGCGTTCGCTGTAGCGGCTGGCGCAAAGTTCCGGTGGATTCCTCGATTCTCGGCCCTTCTGCAGCGGCGACCCTTCCTACGATTCAGCAAAGTTTCTTTGCGTCCGACAAATCCGGCGACGAATTCGAGCGGCAACTTTTCCTGCTGCGCAAGCGCGTAGAGGCGGAAGGCGTCGCAGGGACGTATTTCTGTTCGCTCTCGTCGCGGTCGGTTGTTTACAAAGGGCTGCTCGCGCCGTGGCAGTTGCGCGAGTTTTATCCGGACATCGGGCACTCGCAATTTCAGGCTTCGTTTGCAGTTTTTCATCAACGCTATTCGACAAACACAAGGCCGACGTGGTCGCTGGCGCAGCCGTTCCGCATGGTGGCGCACAACGGCGAAATCAACACGATCAGCCCAAACCGGCGGTGGATGCGTGCGCGCGAAAAAGCGATTCAGCGCGAGATCGACGCGCCGGAGTGGTGCCATCTGCTCGAAAGCGGCGTAAGCGATTCGGCGAGCCTCGACAATGCGCTCGAAGTTCATTTGCAGCGTGGGTATAGCGTGGCGGCGGCGATGTTGCGGCTGACGCCTCCGGCGTGGGAGTGCGATCCGGATCTGAGCCCGGAGTTGAAACTTTTCCTGCAAACGCAGGCGCGCGAGCAGGAGCCGTGGGACGGGCCGGCGGCGCTGGTTTTCAGTGATGGACGCTACGTGGGTGCGAAGCTCGACCGCAACGGGCTGCGGCCGCTGCGATACACGATGACTTCAGATGGTCTGCTGATCGCAGGCTCGGAAGTGGGGCTCTCGAATTTTGACGACAAGCGCGTGGACGAGCGCATGCGTCTCGGGCCGGGCGAAATGATCATCGCCGATCCGATTGAAGGCCAGATTTGGCGCGGCAACGACATCGCGAAGATTCTGGTGGTGGGCGCGGGGAATACCGGGTGGAAGCCGGCAAGGAAAATCGAGCCCTCGGCGGAATTTACCGGTGCGCAAACGGAAGGCGCTAAGCGCGTCGCCTCGTCGCTTGGTTGGACCGACGACCAGTTCAAGATGCTTTTCCAGTCGCTGGGTACGGAAGGGAAGGAAGCGATCTGGAGCATGGGCGACGACGCGCCGCCGGCATTTATTTCGAGCGCATTGCGTCCACTGTGGGATTACTGCAAGCAGCGCTTTGCGCAGGTCACAAACCCGCCGATCGATCCGCTGCGCGAGGCGCATGTGATGTCGCTGGACGTGCACCTCGGAAAGCCAATGGTGCTGGCGTCGCCGCTGTTGGATGGCGGGCAACTCGCGAAAATCCGCGAGCACGCGCACGGAGAGATTCGCACGATCGATTTCACGTTCGAGGCCGCGAGCGGTGTACCGGGCGCGGTGGCCGCGCTGGATCGGCTCCGCGAAAACGTGCGCGCGGCAGCGAACGAAAGCGTGAGTCCGGCGGCAATCGCAGCCGAGCAGCCACGGGTGATTTTGTTGAGCGACAGGGCGGCGTCCGCAGACCGCGCCGCCCTGCCCGCAATGCTTGCGGTGGCGGCGACGTGGAAGGCGATGGTCGAGGCGGATGCGTGCCGGATTCCGTTGCTGGTTGAAACGGGACAAGTGATCGAGACACATCACCTCGCGATGTTGATCTCGGTGGGCGCGAGCGCCGTGTTGCCGTATCTGGCGCTCGAGCTCTCTGAGTCGCTGAAGCCGGGCGGCGCGGATCGCTATCGCCATGGCGTTGAGGCGGGACTGCGCAAAGTGATCGCGCGGATGGGCATTTCGTCGATCGCGAGCTATCGGAACAGCCATCTTTTTGAAGCCGTTGGTCTCGACGACTCCTTGCTCGATGAATTTTTTGAAGATGCCGATGCCGTACTCGGCGGCAAAAGCTTGAGCGACATTCTGGGCGATGCGCTCGCGCGACACGAAGCAGCGTTCAAGGCTGCGGCACCGGAGATGCAGGACGCGGGTTTGTATCGCTTCCGCCAGCACGGCGAGCAGCACGGGAGTTCGCCGGAGTTGATGCGGCGAATGCACAAGTACATCGCGTCACCGACGCCCGAAGGATATCAGGCGTTCGCGGAGTTGGCGGAGACACGCGAGGCGGTCGCGGTGCGGGACTTGATGGCGATTGCGCCGGGCAAACAGACAGTGCCGATCGAAGAAGTCGAGCCCGACACAGCGATTCTTTCGCGATTCAGTTCGCAGGCGATGTCGCTTGGCGCGCTCGGGCCGGAGGCGGTGCGCGCGCTCGCGATCGCAATGAATCGCCTGGGCGGACGCAGCAATACGGGCGAGGGCGGCGAAGACGGCGACGTTTACAAATACGAGCCGGAAGCACGGAATCGCGTGAAGCAGGTGGCGTCGGCGCGATTCGGCGTTACGGCTGAATACCTGGTTCGCGCGGATGAGCTGGAAATCAAGATGGCGCAGGGCTCGAAGCCGGGCGAGGGCGGGCAGCTGCCGGCGATGAAGGTGACGTCGTTCATTGCACGGATGCGCCATGCGGTGCCGGGCATGTCGTTAATTTCGCCGCCGCCGCATCACGACATTTACAGCATCGAGGACCTCGCGCAACTGATTTACGACTTGCGAGCGATCAATCCGATTGCGCGAATCGGAGTGAAGTTGGTTTCGGGCGCGGGCGTGGGAATTATTGCGGCGGGCGTGGCGAAGGCCGGCGCGGACGTGATCACGATTTCGGGATTCGACGGAGGCACGGGTGCGTCGCCCCTGACGTCGATCAAGAACACCGGGCTGCCGTGGGAAGTGGGCTTGCGCGAAGCGCATCGCGCGCTGCTGCTCACCGGTTTCCGCGGGCGTGTGCGGCTGCGTGCGGACGGCGGGTTTAAGTTTGGGCGCGATGTGATCGTCGCGGCGCTGCTCGGCGCGGACGAGTATGGATTTGGGACGGCAGCGCTGCTAGCGATTGGCTGCGTGATGGCGCGGCAGTGCCACCTGAATACGTGTCCGGCGGGCATCGCGACGCAGGACGAAAAATTCCGCGCGCGATTTGACGGCAAGCCGGAGATGGCGATGACGTACTTCCGCGGCGTTGCGGCGGAGGTGCGGGAGCGCTTGAGCCAGCTTGGCGCGCGATCGCTCAACGAAATTATCGGTGCGGCGGAAATGTTGCGCCCGAAAACGAAGGAAGCGAGCGAAGCGTTTGCGGATTTGCTCGCGCCAATTGCGACGACGACCACGCAGTCGAAGGGCATGTTGATCGACGGCAAAGGCGTGCATCACGAGCTGGCGCGGGCCCTGGGCCAGGCGGGCGCAGGATCGGTGAAGCCCGCGGAGCTGCACATCGCCAATTCCGATCGCAGCGTCGGCGCGCATCTGAGCGGGCAGATTTTGCGGCGCACGGGATATGCGGGACTCGGCGACAACACGATTCATTGCGAATTTCGCGGGGCTGCGGGGCAGAGTTTTGGCGCGTTCCTGATTCCGGGCGTGAGCTTCAGGCTGACGGGCGAGGCGAACGACTACGTTGGAAAATCGCTGAGCGGCGGAACGATCGCGATTACGGCGGGACCGGACGCGTCGCAGCGCGGGGACGTGCTGGCGGGGAACACGGTTCTCTACGGCGCGACGAGCGGTGAACTTTACATCGCGGGCCGCGCGGGCGAAAGATTTGCTGTGCGCAACAGCGGCGCGCTGGCTGTAGTGGAAGGCCTGGGGCAGCACGGCTGCGAATACATGACTGCGGGCGTGGTGCTGCTGCTAGGGCGCGTGGGAATTAATTTTGGATCGGGCATGACCGGCGGGTTGGCGTACGCGCTGAAGAAAACGCTGGCGGACACGGACTTCAACGCGGAATTCGTGCGGCGCGCGGAAATTGGGGATCAGGAGCGCGCGTGGATCCGGCAGGCGTTGACAGAACATGTGCGGCTGACGGACAGCCCGAAGGCGCGGCGCATCCTGAAGGCGGCGAACTGGAGTTCGTTGCTCGTACGGCTCGAGCCGGTGAACTTGCCGTGCCCGGTGGAACAGACCTGGGCTCCGATCCTGGACCGCTGGTCAAAGCGCGAGGACAGGGCCGTGGTGATGCAGGTCACACGACGGACGGGGAGCGGCGCGTCGCAAGGCCCACCAGTCGTTCATTAAACGCGTGTTACTAGGACCTTTTCATCATTTCACATCGTAAGCGCGCCTGCCGGAATCTCTCCTCGTTCTGCTATACTTCTGCAACTCAACATGGACTTTGACCACCTTACAACCTTCCTCGAGATTTCAAAACTGGGTAGCTTTTCGCGCGCCGGGCAGAAGTTGTTTCGTTCTCAGCCGGCAGTGAGCGCACAGATCCGGCAACTCGAGCAGGAGTACGGGCAGAAACTTTTCGATCGCGTGGGGAAATCGGTGCGGCTCACCGCAGCGGGCGAATCGCTGGTGATCTACGCGAAGCGGCTGCTGGCGTTGAAGGATGAGTCGCTGCGCGCGGTGGCAGACCTTTCGAGTTCGCCGCGGGGAATTCTTTCGATCGGCGCTAACGAGGCGACGTGCCTTTACGTGCTGCCGGACATTTTCGGCGAGTATCACAAGCACTACCCGTCGGTGCAGATCAGCATCTACCGGAATTTCAGCCGCAAGGTGGTCGAAAAAATTGAAGACGGATCGGTGGATGTGGGCATCGTGACGCTGCCGGTGCGTTCGCCCAGTCTGAAGATCTATCCGATCTTTCGCGACCGGCTGATGCTGCTGGTGTCGTCATCGAATCCGCTTTCGCGAGCGAAGAGCGTGACGATGAGCGAATTGGCGGACCAGCCGCAAATCCTTCCCAAAACCGGATATACGCGCCAACTGCTCGATAAATATTTCCGTCCGTACCGCTCGAAGCTGCGGATCACGATGGAGCTGGCGAGCGTTGGCATGATCAAACGATTCGTGGCCGCGAACCTCGGCGTTTCGATCATCAGCGAGAGTTTCGCGCGCGACGAGGTGCGTTCGGGCGAGGCGAAGCTGGTGCCGATCTCCGACGTCGAGCTGACCCGGGAGCTGGGACTGGTTTACCGGCGCGACCGGACGCTTCCACGTGCGGCTGCTGCGTTTGTGACGTTGCTGCGCCAGCAAGTGGCGGCGAACGAAGACGGCCACGCCGCGAAGAAGCGCTAGCCCGGGCGCTTGTTGTAGGAACCCATCCACAATCGGAATCCGCGCGATTCGTTTATTTGATTGCCGCTTAGGCGAGGGCGCGGTTACAGTTTTTCAAGTTTGAGCCGCATGTCCACTGGCACAACGCTGGGCAGTGAGCTTCGCGATTTCTACACGCAGGAATCCGCTCGCATCAAAAGTGAGTTTTTGACCTCCGGCAACGGCCGCGCGGCGGTGCAGGCGCGCACGGTGCTGGTGGAATCGATCGCGGTGCGCCTATGGAAGCAGATCGTCGCGGTCGACGAAGGCGGGCCGAACGACCTAGCCTTGGTGGCTGTTGGCGGGTTCGGGCGCAAGTGGCTGTTCCCACAGTCCGACGTCGACATACTGTTTCTGCATTCCGCCGACAAATCCGAACGGGAATACAAGGACGCGATTCGCAAGTTTTCGCAGGAGATGTGGGACCTGCGGCTCCGGCTGAGCCCATCGACGCGAAAACTCTCGGAGTGCGAAAAGTTCGACGCGGACAATCCGGAATTCACGATTTCGCTGCTCGACTGCAGGTTTCTCGCCGGCGACCGCGCGCTGTTTTTGCGGCTCTCCAATTCCATTCCGAATCTGGTGGTCAAGCAGGCGAAGCCGCTGGTGCAAAGGCTGGCGGAGATCACGCGCGTGCGGCACGCGAAATTCGGCGACACCGTTTTTCACCTGGAACCCAATTTGAAGGACGCGCCGGGAGGGCTGCGCGACTACAACGTTGCGCACTGGCTTTCGTTGATTTCGGCGATGGAGCTGCAGCGCGACTGGCCGAAGGAAGAAAACCAGCTACCCGTAACGATCCGGAAACAATTTGAGGCTGCACTGGAATTTCTGATGTCGGTGCGCTGTTTCCTGCATTTCCGGCACAACCGGGACGACAACACGCTGACGTGGGAAGCTCAGAACGACGCCGCTTCGCAAAAGATCGGCACGCGCGCGGCGGCGGTCGACCTGTCTGCGGCGGACTGGATGCGGATTTACTTCGGCAACGCGAGAGCGATTTCGCGCGTGTGCGTGAAGCTGCTGGAGGAAAGTCCGGCGACGCGGCCGTCGCTCTTCGGCCAGTTTCAACATTTGCAGGCTCGGCTTTCGAACCCGGAATTTTCCGTGGTTGACGGAATGATCTTCGTGCAGCAAACCGATGCGCTGCGTGACCCCGACGCGCTATTGCGGATGTTCCGCTTTCAGGCGCGGCATGGGCTAACGCTCAGTTCAACGACGGAGATCCAGATCGAACGCGCGCTGCCTGAACTGGCTGCGAATCCGCCGGAAGGCGTGGAGGCGTGGCACACACTGCAGGAGATTCTGGTGGCGCCTCATGCGGCGGATGCGCTGCGAGCGATGCACTCGCTGCACGTGCTTACCCTGTTTCTGCCGGAGCTTGCGGGAATCGATTCGCTCGTGGTACGCGACTACTCGCATCGCTACACGGTGGACGAGCACACATTCGTCGCGATCGAGAACTTGCACAGGCTCCGGCAGTCGCAGTCGAAATGGGATCAACGCTACGCGGAGCTGCTCGAGGAGCTCGAACAGCCGGACTTGCTGTATCTCGCTCTGCTGCTGCACGACACGGGGAAGGCGGTGAAGACGGAAGACCACGTGAAAGCGAGCATCGAGATCGCCGAGACGTGCCTCGATCGGCTCGACCTCGACGAACTGGATCGCGAGACGGTGCTATTCCTGATCGGCAAGCATCTTGAAATGAGCGCGACTTTGCGGCGCGACATTTTCGATCCGGAAACGGTGCGGCAATTCGGCGAGCGGGTGGAGACGCCGGAGCGGCTGAAAATGCTCTGTCTGCTTACGTACGCCGACATCAAGGCCGTGAATCCGGAAGCGCTGACGCCGTGGAAAGCGGAGAACATCTGGCAGCTCTACATCGGCACGGCGAATTACATGATTCGCAGCGTGGACGAGCGGCTGCACGTAGCGGCGGACGACGAAACACTCGTGCATTTGCGCACGCTCGCTCCAGCAGCGGGAAAAAAAATCGAGACGTTCCTGGAAGGCCTACCCCGGCGGTATTTGCGCACGCACAGCGTAGAAGAAGTCCTCGCGCATATGGGAATGGCGGGCGAACTTGGCAAAGACAACGTGCAGATCGGCCTGAAGCGCGGGCGGCACTGGTTCGACCTTGCGCTGGTGACGGTCGACAGGCCGTCTCTTTTTGCGAGCGTGGCCGGAGTGCTCGCGTCGTGGGGAATGAACATCGTGAAAGCCGCGGCGTACTCGAATCAGGCGGGCATCGTCGTCGACACGTTCAATTTCACGGACCGGTTTCGCACACTTGAACTAAACTTGCCGGAGTGGGAGCGATTCAAACAGAGCCTGCACGACGTTCTGACCGGTAAGGCGGATCTCGCACGGATGTTGCGCGACCGTTTGCGTTCGCAGAAAATTCCGCCGCCGAAAGTGATCGTCCCGACACAGGTGGCGTTCGACGATTCGTGCTCTGAGCACAGCACTCTGATCGAAGTGATCACGCAGGATCAGCCTGGCTTGCTGCACCGGATTAGCTCGAAGCTGTCGCAGGAAAACTGCAACATCGAAATCGCACTGATCGAGACGGAAGGGCAGATGGCCATCGACGTGTTTTACCTCACGTCGGGCGGCGCCAAGCTGACGCCGGCGCATTGCGATCGGCTTCGCGATGCCTTGATGGAAGAGCTCTCCGGACCGGTGCACGCTTAGGGCGCCCGTTCACGTTTCTGCACATTCCCCCAAGAATTACGCAGGTTTTGCAAATGGACGCGCGGGATTGCGCGAGAATTTAGTCCATGTGTGCTCAGATTCGCGCCGTATTCGCGCTTTCGCCTCGGAGGCGAAGCCGGTTGCGGCCCGAGTGTAAGTCGCTGTTTTGAAAGCGCTTGCGGTCGACGTTGCGAGGCGGCTGGGCTAGAGCGCGAGACCGTAGGACGAAAACTGAACGGCGGGACAGGTGTACCTACAGGAAACTGCGCGTAGCATTTTTCCAGGGCTGTTGCATCGAAGACGGGTGGCCTGCCGTTTGCTTGGAATACGAATTTAAGATCTTTGGCGCCAAGGGGCCGGAGGAAGACTTTTGCGATCTCACCGGGGACGTTTGCTGCTAGCGCTCGCGACGCTGCCGCTCGCGATAATTTCGGGCTGTTATTCGGGCACTCCGGGCGGCTCTGGAAGCGGTGAGGACTCAGCTCCGTTGATCACGCAGCAGCCGGCGAACCAGTCGGTGACGGTCGGCCAACCGGCTACGTTCGCGGTGACGGCGAGCGGGAAAGCGCCGCTCACGTATCAGTGGTACATGAACGGCGC
>JBEKJW010000042.1:0-23621 GCA_050011035.1 Candidatus Acidiferrales bacterium | reverse complement strand
TGATCGGGGCGGCGCTTCAGTGGGAGCGGCAGGATGGCGGCGAGTTGAGCGGCTTGCTGGCGGTCGATGCCCCGCGCTGACGTGTGGTAGTAGTAGCGGCACGCCGACTCCGCGCCGTAAACGGTGGGTCCCCATTCGACTACGTTGAGATAAAGCTCCAGGATGCGGTGCTTGCCGAGGACCACTTCGGCCACGGGGACGAGCGTGAACTCGGCGCCCTTGCGAAGGACGGAACGGCCTGTGCCGAAAAAGAGATTTTTCACCAGCTGCTGCGTGATGGTGGACCCGCCGCGAATTTTTCCACCTTCCACATCGCCTTCTGCGGCGAGTTCAATCGCGTTCCAATCGAAGCCGTGATGCTGGTAGAAGCGCGCGTCTTCGGCGGCGATCACGGCGTGCTGGAAATCGGGCGAGATTTCGCTGAGTGGGACGAACTCGCAGCGTTCGTTGTACGGCTTGCTGTGAATCCATGACTGCAAATGGCGCTCCATATGGACCGCGGTCGTCGGTGGATCGATCCACCGCAGGCCCACAAGGAGCAAAACGAAAAACAACCAGAGAGACGCAAGCCCGACCAGGAGCCATTTCAGCGCGGATCGGAGTGTGAGACGACGGCGGTTGCGGCTGGTCACGATTTTCGGTCACGCTTCAGAATAATCGCTGGAAGCGGATTGCCAAAGCACGCGATGAATGGCGCGAGCCGCCGGGCGTCACTTGAAAATCGCCAAGTCGATCGAGTCGACGACGGCCTGATAGCCGGCGTCGTTGGGGTGGAGATGGTCGGGCGACGCGAAGCGTGGCAGGAGTTGGCTTGGGTGAGCGGGGTCGCGCACGACGGCGTCGAAATCGATCACGGCGTCGAAGGCGTGGCTGGTGCGAATCCATTGATTGACGGCCTGACGGATGCGTTCCTTCTCGTCGTTGTGATACCCGGGGACGACGACGCCCTCCGAGGGAGTGATGGTGCAGCCGATGATGCGAAGACCGTGAACATGTGCGCGGGCGATGAGTTGTTGATAACCGCCGATGACATCTTCTGCTGTGGGTGCGTTGTCCGGAGGAGCGAGAACGAGATCGCCGAGCTTGGCCCCGGGAAAGCCGATGTCGTTGGTGCCTTCGACGACGATGACGTCGGAAGCGCCGGGATTCGCGAGCGCGTCGCGCGTGAAACGTGCGAGCGCGGAGACGCCGAAGCTGTTGACGGGCGCATCGCTCAGGAGGCGGCTTCCCGCGATGCCTTCGTTGGCCACGGCGAACTGCGTTGAGCTGTGGAATTTTTCAAGGCGGCGATAGAGGTCGTTCGACAGGTCGAGATCTTTTTCGTGCGTGGTGCCATCGCCATCAACGAGAGAATCGCCGAGCGCCACGATGACCCGGCGACTTTTCTGCGCCGGGACGAGAACCGCGTCGAGAAAAATGGAGCTGTCGGACTCTTTCCCGCCTTGTATCGACGCATCATGCGTGTGATCGCCCGATGGAGAGATCACGACCTTCTTCAACGAGAACGAATGCCAGGTGATCGACGCCGGATGCTTGGGGAAATAGAGGCTGATGCTGATCTCGGTGCCGCTCTTCACGGGAAAATCGATCGGGTCGCTGAGCGCGAGCGCGCCAGCGGCGAGCCGCACTGAATCCTTGCCATTGAACCTGACGGGATGAATCGAGCCCGCAGTGACGCCAGTCGCGCCGTCGGCGATACCGACGGTAACGATACCGATGAGGACCGGCGTCGCGCCGAATTCGTTCGTGAGGCGGAGGCGGATTTGACCGCCGCCGAGTGTGACGCGGGCGCGTTCGCGGACAGTTTGGTTGTCGAGCTTAAGGAGCGGTTCGTCCGGATCGGGGTCGGTGCCTTGGGGACTCGCCGTCCACGTGGCGATCCATGTGGGCTGCTGCTGAGCCTTCGCGAAGGTCGGAAGAAGTAGAAGAAAAAAGACGAAAATGATTTTGGGCGAGGTCATCGCCAGGTTTCGGTGCATCGAGTTCTCTTTTCCATCGGCCGGGCCGGTTTGTATTGATGGCGGACGGTGTGCGCATTCGCGCACAGCACTCGTCGTACACGCGACTGGTGCAGTGGTCCCGGTCCTTCGACGTATCAAATCAGATTTTGTTTCTGAAGTTGTTCAACAACCAGCTTGACGACGGAGTTGATGGCGGCGGTCGGCGAACGCGGGTCGACGATGGTGCTTGTGCCCGTCCAGGCGAGCTGCCCGTCCTGCGTGGATGTCGAGTACAGATTCGTCTCGAGCTGGGCCTTGGTATCCGTTTCCATATAGCCGGGCGTGTAGACAACGGGCGTGACCCAAGCGTAGTAACCGTAGAAGGTGCCAAATTCGGGCGGGAGAGTGTCGTAGCTACCAGGGACGTAGGTCTGCGTCTTCTTATATTTGGTGAGGCTCGCTACGAGGATTGCGTCGAAATGCTGATTCTCGACGATGTCGCGAAGCTGCGCGGGATCGATGGGCGTGGCGTCTGGTCGCGGAATGTAGGAATAGCTTTGAACCGCTTGAACGCCGGGGCGCGCAATGATTTGGACCATGCGATCTTCAAAGTCGGCGCGACGGGCCGCTTTGCCGTTTACGGCGAGAACGAGAATGTTCTTAAAGTTGCCGCCGGTGTAGGCGGGGTTGCGCCAGGAGAATGCAAGCTTGGTGCCTGCCGAGACAGTGAGCGCCATCGCGACGACTGCGATGGCGAGGACGGCGGCACATATTGAGCCGCGCGCGGACGAAGACGATCGGTTGCGGTTGGCGCGATTCATCAGACTTCCCCCGGGTTGCGCGCGTTGCAGCGTTGCCCACGCGCGGCTTGTGTGTCATTGATAGCACGAAGCGAGAACGAGCGATAGGAGCGCGATGGTTCGGAAAAAGAGTGATCGCAGGATGAACGAGATTCGAACCCGCGACGCATTTAATGCGGCACGCGGAAAGTTGCGATGGACAGCGGTGAAGGGATTGGACCTTTCGGACGTGGGACTGGCGGAGTGGAAGCGAGCGGCGATCGAGCAGACGTATTTCCTGGGATGCGCGTTCAAGAATCGTACGGTGGAAGATTACCTTGCGGCGCGGGGAGCGGTGCTGCTGACGCGATTCCCTGCTACGGCGTACAACCCGTTTCGCGCAGAGCTGTATACGCCGGAGGAACTAGAGGAACGCGTTACGGGACGAACCACGCGCGACCATGCAATCTATAAGGAATATTTGGCGAAGGGGCAATTTTCGCCGGATGTGATCGAGGCGTTGACGCGGAGGATTCACGACGATTCGATCGACGACGCGCTCGAGCGGCTCGTTGCGCAAAAAGGCGCGCTGAAGATGGCCGGATTCATGGGTGGCTCGGGGGTGGAGCGCGGCGACGAGTGGTACAGAAAGACGGCGGAGACGGCGAGGTTGGTTGCGTGCGGCGGCAAATTCGTGATGACCGGCGGCGGTCCGGGAATGATGGAGGCGGCGAACCTGGGCGCGTATTTTTCGGCCCGGCATTTCGGCGAGAACGACCTCGAGGCGGCGATCGACATTCTGGCGGCAGCGCCGGAGTACGAGCATCCCAAGTGGCGGCAACGCGCTTCGGAGGTGAAGGAGCGTTTCCCGCGGGGCGCGGAGAGCCTCGGCGTGCCGACGTGGTTCTACGGGCGTGAGCCGACGAATTCGTTTGCGACGCACGTCGCGAAATATTTCGACAACAGCATCCGCGAAGGGGGTCTGTTGATGCTGTCGCTCGCGGGAGTGGCGGTCGCTCCGGGCAGCGCGGGGACGTTGCAGGAAATTTTCATGGACGCCGAGCAGAATTATTACGCGACGAGCGGATACCACAGCCCGATGGTGTTTTTGGGAGTGCGGCAATGGGAGATGGACACGCCGGTATTTTCTCTGGTGAAGCAGACGGCGAACGACATTTGCCGCGAAATGCTTTTCATTTCGGACTTCCCTGCTGAGATTGCGGAGTTTCTGGCCAAGACGAAGCCAATAAAGAAAACATAGCGAAAGGCTTCGCTTTAGCTTCGCCCTTATCATTTTTGGTAGACTACACGGGAAGATACCCTCGGCATTTCGAAGACGACGATGAGCGAATCGCAAACGAACGAGACGATCGGGCTGAACGCGGCGCAGCGCGCGGCGGTGGAGCACGTGGATGGGCCACTGCTGGTGGTGGCGGGCGCGGGCACGGGAAAAACGCGCGTGATCATCGAGCGGATCCGCAACTTGCTGGAGACGCAGTCCGACCTTCAGGGCGAAAACATTCTCGGACTCACATTCACCGACAAAGCCGCGGGCGAAATGGCATGGCGCCTGAAGCATGCGATCGGCGAGCGCGCCGAGGGCTTGTGGCTCAGCACATTTCACAAATTCTGCCTCGATAAAATTCTGAAGACGGTGCGGCCGGACGTGCAGGCGATCGAGCCGATCGACTACAAGATTTTGCTGCGGCGGAATATCGCCGAGCTGGATTTAAAGCAATTCCGGCGGCTGCAGGATCCGGGCGAGTTCATCGGAGACTTCGAGTCGTTTTTTTCGCGCTGCCAGGACGAATTGGTTTCGCCGGACGATTACGACAAGTACGTGACCGACCTGCGGCGGAATCACGAGGCGACACGCGCTGAGCTGGAAGCCGACGCGCTGGAAGAAGCGGAGCTAGAAGTTGCACGGCAGGAAGAGCTGGCGCGCGTGTATCGCGTGAGCGAGCGCCTGCTGCGTGAACGGAACCTCCTTACCTTTGGCGCGCAGATCGCGGAGTCGGTGGCGACGCTGAAAAACGATCCGGAGCTCCGCGCGAAGATGCGCAACCAATTCAAATACATTCTGGTGGACGAATTTCAGGACACGAACATCGCGCAGCTGGAACTGCTGTGGCTGCTCGCTGGCGAGCGGAAGAATATTGTAGCGGTGGGAGACGACGACCAGGCGATTTACCGGTTTCGCGGAGCGTCGTTCGGGAGCTTCACGATTTTTCTGGAGCGCTTCTGCGGAGTGACCGGCGCGAAAAATTCGCCGAAGGCGGCGGACTATGTGGTTTCGCTTTCGACGAATTACCGCTCGACGAAGCGGATTTTGCGCGTCGCGGGAAAACTGATCTCGCACAACGAAAAATCGCCGCTGCTGCCGAAGAAAAATCTGATGACGGAGAACATCGACGGCGAGCGCGTGCGGATTGCGGAGTTCGGTGCCGCGGTGGAAGAAGCGGAATGGGTGGCAAACGAGATCGAACGGCTGCATGAAAAGGGCGTGGCGTGGAAATCGATCGCGGTGCTCTATCGCAAGCACACGCATCGCAGCGATTTACTGAGCGCGTTGCGGCGGCGCGAGATTCCGTTCGTGATCAAGAAGTTCTCGATTCTGACGAGCACGCTGGTGAAAGACTTGTTTGCGTGGCTGCGGATCGTCGAGAAGCGCGGCGACAATGTGGCGTGGGCTCGCGTGCTGGGCGCACCGTACTGGGGGCTCGAGCCGAAGGATCTGGTGCGGCTCGCGGAGCGCGCGGCGAAGAAGCGCTGTTCGCTGGGCGATGAAGTGGAGGCCTCGAAGAACGAAGCGCCGTTCAATCGCGAAAGCGTGCGGCTGGGCGATCTGATCGGATTGCTGGACGCGCTGCGAGCGAGCGCGCGGCGAAAGGTGGCGACGGAAGTTGTCGATGAGCTGATTCAGGGACTCGGGCTCGCGCCGTTGCCTTCCGACCAGGATCGGTATTATCTCGAGCGCTTCGCCGGGTTCGTGAAGGAGTGGCAACGCAAGAGCGAGGACAAGAAGCTCGCGGACTTCATCGAGTATCTCGAATATTTTTACGAGGCGGGCGGCGATGTGTGCCTCGAAGAGGAAATGAACGACGACGCTGTGAACCTGATGACGGTTCACGCCGCGAAGGGACTGGAGTTCCCGCACGTTTTCATATTGCGGCTCACGCACCGCGACTTCCCGTCCGGCGCCCGCAAGCCAGTGTTTGAATTCCCGGGCGAGTTGATGAAGGAGCAGCAGCCACAGTTCGATTACCAGCGCGAGGAGGAGCGGCGGCTATTTTACGTGGCGCTCACACGCGCGCGGCAGCGGCTGACGCTTTCGACGGTGTTGAACAAGCGGCTGAAGCTGTCGCCATTCTTCGAGGATTTTTTGGAGGACGCCAGGATCAAGCAGCAGGACGTGCACCAGTTCGAAGCAAAAGTGGAGCTGCCTGCGCTCGAGGAGACGACGGGGCCGCACGCGAATACGGCGGATCCCACGCAGCTGTTTGGCCCGGCAAGCGAGACGACGCGAGCGTATTCGCGCGTGGCGGTGTGGGCGAAGGCGTTTCATCCGCCGCGGCCGGAGCCGCTGCAACTGAGTTCGTCGGCGATCGATTGCTACGACCGATGCCCACAGCAATACGTGTTCCAGTATTCGTGGTCGATTCCGGGCGGACCACACGGGACGGCGACGTTTGGCAACGTCATGCACACGACCGTGCGCGAGATGGTGGATGAGATCAAGAAGCGTGGCAAAGTGACGCTCGCGGAAGTGAATGCAATCTATGACCGGCACTGGTCGAACCGCGGATTTATCGACGAATACCATGAAGAGGAATACCGGAAAGCGGGGCGGCAGCAGCTCGAAGCGTTCTGGAAGTCGTATTCCATGGCGCCGGCCGATGTGTTGTACCAAGAGAAGAAATTCGAGCTGCCGCTGGACAACGATGTGATCGTGACCGGACGCATCGATCAGATCAATCGAATCCACGGAAAGAGAGTCGAGATCGTCGACTACAAAACTGGAAGGACAAAAGACAAGAAAGCCGCGGCGAAAGATTTGCAGCTTGGGATTTACGCGCTGGCGACGGAAGAAATCTTGGAGTTGAGGCCGGAGCGGCTGGTGCTGTACGGCTTGACGTCAAACGAAGCCGTGGAGACTACGCGTGATTCGAAGGCGCTAAAGGAGACGCGCGCGAAGATCGCTGAGGTCGCGGATTTGATTCGGGCGCGCGATTTTGCGGCGAAGCCTGGGTTCATGTGCAAATACTGCGACTACAAACCGATTTGCCCTTCGCATGAGCAACTGGTTTCGATTCGTGGCGTTGCGGATGCCGTGGTGGGAGAGGAGTAGGTCCGGGCGATAGCGCGTATCGAATGCGCTGACGCTGTGGCGAAAGCGGCGGCTTGCCGCCGCACTTAGATTGGATTGAGCTGCGAGAAAAGAAAAAGGGCGCTGCGATTCGGCAGCGCCCTTTTTGCATTTCGGAGTGGTTCCGCGCAGTTTCTGGAACGTTCTCCCCGACGATTCAGCTGCACTCGCGCGCGCCTCCATCGTCAAATCGAGTTTTCAATGGAGAGCAAATGAAGTCAAGGAATAAAAATTTGGAGTCGTTGTTGACTTCGAAAAAATTCCGTGAGCGGCTTAGTGCAGACCGCTCTGGTAGTAGCCGTCGCGCGTCATTACGTCGAGACTCGGACGGCGAACGCGGACTTCGATGGTGTGGTAGTCCTTGGTGCGGTCGGTATCCTGCGGCGAAAACGTGAGCGTGTACTGATTGCGAGCCTGCTCGGTGACGTTCGCGTACAGATTTTGAAGGCCGCGATCTTTCGAAGAGTAGAAGGTGTCCCCACCGGACTTACCGGCGTACTTTTCGAGCCGCAGTGTTTGCTTTTGCATGAAGGCGTGGCCGACGGAAATGGAGTACACGGAAACATCGTTGGTAAGAAGCAGCTGCAAGGTCTGATCGAAGCTATGTGTGTTGTTGTGGGAATTGTTTCCGTCGGAAATCAGGAAAATAATTTTGCGGCGATCGCGGCCGCGGCCCTTGAGCATCTGCGCAGCGTCATAGATCGCGTCGTCCATGTCCTTGTGTTCGGCCTCCTGGCGGACGCCGAGCGGCGTGGGCTGGCCGGTTTCGGTGTTCTTGCCGTTTGCGGTGGGACCGGCAGTCAACGGGCCGCCGACCGGGCTACCCGGAATGTGCGAAGCGAGTTCCAGGCGCTTGAGTTTTGTGTAGAGCTGGTCGTTGTTGAATGAAAAGTCGGAAACGACGTTGGTGAACTCGTTGTAGGTGACGAGAGCGACTTCGTCGGCCGGGCCGAAGCCGGCGGAGATCGCGGTGAGGCTCTTCTGCACTTCCTCGGCGGACTTGATGGAGAGATCGTTGTCGATCAGCACCACGGCGGAGAGGGGAAACGGATCGGAGGTGAAGAAAATAATCTGCTGCTCGACGTTGTCGCAGAAGACGCGGAATTCGTCACGCTGAAGGTCGCCGATGAGGGCGCCGTCGTGATTCTTTACGGTGACGGGAACGATTACAAGATCGGAGCGAACCCGGATGCGGTTACGCGTATCGTTTTGCGCGGCTTGGCCGGCGGGTTGCGAGACGCCGGTTTGCGCTTGGGGCGTCTGCGTACCCTGAGTAGGAACCTGCGGCGTTGAAGAGGGCGGCGCGATAGGCGCGGACGACTGCTGCGGCGCGGTCTGGCCCGGTTGCACGGGAGGCTTTCCGGAATTGTCCTGCTGCGTGTCCTGGGCGCTCGCCGTAGCAGCTGTGAAAAGGAATATAATGGCGACGGCGGTGGCTATTTGCGCTGCGCACTTCTTTAGGGCCGTCAAGGCTGGCATCATTCTTGGGCTCTCGCTCCGGACCAATTGACCGCGTTCGGAAACCGTAGCAGCTGCGACGCGAAAACCCGGCCGAACATCCGGAAACGCGCCCGGCGCATCGTATCAGAACGCAATCGGTTACTGCGCCTGAAGTTGGACGCGCGATCAGCACGGACAAGTTGCATCCACGGAGGATTATACAATGCGGCGCAGCAGCCTAGCGGCGGGGATTTTCGCGGTGGCTCTCACCGGATACGCCGCGATCACGAGCGTGCCGGTCGCGAGAAGCGCTCAGCCGATGACGACGGCGCTACAACGACCGGCGTCTTTCTTGAAGCTGGCATCCGGAAGGATCGTCGCGACGCAACAAGGTCAGGATCCGCAAGGGCAGCAGCCGCTCGGGTCCGTGACGAACGTGGTGAACGTGTTCGCGACGGTCCGGGACAAGAAGCACGGGATCATCAGCGACCTGACGAAGGAAGATTTCAAGGTTTTCGAAGACGGGCAGGAACAGAAGATTTCGTTCTTCTCGAAAGAAGTGGACATGCCGATCACGCTGGGACTTCTGATCGACACCAGCGCGAGCATGGACCGGATGATCGACGCCGAGCAGGATACGGCGTCGCGATTCCTGCGAGAAGTGATGCGGCCGAAGGACGAAGCGATGGTGATCACGTTCGACTTCGACGTGGACCTACTGGCTGACTTCACTTCGGATACGGGGACGCTATCGCGGGCGATTCACAGCGCGCGCGTGAATTCGGTGGGCGGGGGAGGTGTGGTGACGCCGGGCACGATTCCGAGTGGCCAGGGCGGCGGCACGAATTTGTACGACGCGATCTACCTTGCCACGCACGACGAACTCGCGACGCAGGCGGGGCGCAAAGGCGTGATCATCATGACGGACGCCGAGGATACAGGCAGCAAGCTGCGGCTGCAGGATGCGATCGAGGCTGCGCAACGATCAGACGCCGTGATTCACGTGATGCTGATCACCGATCGGATGGCGACGTTTGGCACCGGGCCGGGCGTGGCGCGCAAGATGGCGGAAGATACGGGCGGACGCGTGATCGAAGTGCGCAACGAGAGTTCGCTCGAAAAAGCGTTCGACGAAATTTCGCAGGAATTGCGTTCGCAGTACGTGCTGGGCTACTACCCCACGAATGTGAAGCGCGACGGAACATTCCGGAAGATCACCGTGGAAGTGACGCGGCCCGATTCGAAGATTCTGGCGCGCAAGGGATACTACGCGCCGTTCCGATAGGAGGCTCCACGGTTCCCGCGTAGATGCGCCTCCCTAGATCGCACCGCGTAGGTCCTATCAGCGGAGCTTAGTTGTAACCTCGGTGCGCTGCACGACTCTCATGTGCATGGGTTTGCCGCTCCCCGTTCGGGTGCGGCGTTCCACGCATCCCCATGCGAGTTCTCCAACCACGGACAAGGCCGGAACCGTTTTCGGAAGGAATGTCGCGCCTGAAGCGCCGGTGGACGATTCCATTCTTCGCGATTGATTGGATTTCGGAGTGGGTGGCGTACTACCTGAGCCACTGGAATTTCCTCGAAGTGCTCGAATACCTGAGCAGCTTCGGCGTTCTGGTCGCGGTGTTGTTCTACTTCTCCGAGGCCGGCGACCGGGTGAAGCAACGCCACTACCAGGCGTGGCAGGTTGTAAATACGGCGCAAGGTAAAGGCGGAAACGGTGGACGAGTCGATGCGCTTCAGGAACTCAACGCCGACGGCGTGCCGCTAGTCGGCGTCGATGCTTCCGGCGCATTTCTTCAAGGGATTCGCCTGGCGCGAGCGAAACTGCAGCGCGCGAACTTGAGTTCCGTGGATGCAAGAAACAGCAACTTCGACAAATCGGACCTACAAGACGCCAATTTGCGCTCGGCAAACTTTCGCGAAAGCGACTTTCGCAAGACGGATCTGCGCGGCGCGGACCTTTCCGAGAGCGATTTGACCGGAGCCGACCTTACCGGCGCGCTGCTTGACGGAACAATTCTCGACGGCGCGGAGCTCACCGAATCAAAACTCGGCGATTTAAATTGGAAGAAGGTCGCGAGCCTGAAGGGCGCAAACATTCACGGAGTACAAAACGCGCCGGCCGGATTCGTAGAATGGGCGTTGCAACATGGTGCGGTGGATTCCAGGCATGAAGAAAATTCGCAATAGTCGGCGTTATTTCGCGGCGGGGACGAGAGGGTTGGCGGCTTCGGTGGGCTTGGCGAAATAGCCTTTGCGGGTGCGGACGTCGAGGTTTTTGCGGTCGGTCTGGACTTCGATCGTGCGGTACTTGCCGTTCGGCTGGGGGTTCGACGGGCGATAAGCGATGAAATACTGGCTGCGAAGTTCGTTGCCGATGTCGGTGAAGGACTGAGCGAGGTCTTCGACCTTGTAGGGATAGAAGACCCGGCCTCCGCTCTGCACAGAAAACTTTTCGAGAACCTCGTCGCCGGGCTCGAGGTGCATCTTGTGCGGCTTGTCTCCGCTGATCGAGAGCCAGTCTGTGTTGGTGCTGACGCAGTAGATCGCAGCTTCGGCGCGGATTGCGGCCTCGAGCGAATCGCTGAGAGCGTGGTCGCTGAGGTTGTCGTTGCCGTCGCTGATGACCACGAGTACGCGGCGGATCTCGGCGTTTGGCCCCTTCGGAAGCGGGGGGCTAATCAGTTTGTCGGTAGCGCGATAGATCGCATCGTTCAACGCGGTGCCGCCACCGGCGCGCTGCTTGCGGATCGCGTCGGTGAGAAGCGCGAGGTCGCCGGTCCAATCCTGAATAATGTCCGGCTCGTTGTCGAACGTCATCACGAACGCCTGGTCCTTGTTACGACGGATCACGCTCTGCAGAAAGTCCAGCGCGGCCTCCTTCTCGAATTCAAGGCGTGGGCGAATGCTGTTCGAGGTGTCGAGCAGGACGCCGATGCGCAGCGGCAAATCGGTTTCGCGACCGAAGTAGGCGATCTCCTGGATCTGGCCGTCTTCGAGGATTCGAAAATCGGACTTTTCGAGATTGGTGACGAACTCGTGGTGATGGTCCATCACCGTGGCGACGAGGTGGACAAGGCCGGTCGTCGAGGTGATCGTCGGAGGCGCGGGTCCCTGAATTTGCGCGGGCGGTGATTGATCCTGCGGCTTGGGCGCGTTTTGATTCGCCGGTGCTTGTGGTGCGGGAGTAGGAGCGGCCTGCGAAGGCTGCTGCGGGAGCGCGGACGCGGAAAAGCCAAAGGCGAGCAAAGCAACAGCGAGAACCAGCAGTTTGCGCATCTTGTGAGGCACCTTAGCGATTATAGGAACTCCGCGAGAGCGGCGTCAATTGTGTGGGCACTCGCGCCCGACGCTCGGCCGACGCGGTTGATGTAGTCGCGCAGTTCCTGTGGAAGCGGCGCCCGAAGATTGATGCGTTTTCGTGTTACGGGATGATCGAACGCAAGACGCGCAGCGTGCAGAAAATTGCGGCCGAGCGCTGGGAGCAGTTCCCTGCCGATGCGTTCCTGGCGCGGTGCGCCGTAGACTGTATCGCCGACAACGGGCGCGCCGAGCGCGGAAAAGTGGACGCGGATCTGGTGCGTGCGGCCGGTGTGTAGATCGGCTTCGATGAAAGAGAAATTATCGAAACGGAGGCGCATGCTCCAGTCGGTTCGCGCTTCGCGGCCTTCGCGGCGGCGTGCCGTCATGCGCGAACGGCGCTTGATATCTCGCGCGATGGGCAGCTCGATCGTGCCGGACTCACCGTCGAGGCGGCCGTGGAGCAGGGCCGCGTAAGTTTTCTCGACGCGGCGCTCGCGAAATTCTTCGACGAGCTTCTCGTGTGCGGCATCGGTGAGCGCAACGATGATCAGGCCGGACGTGGCTTTGTCGAGGCGGTGAACGATGCCGGGACGGAGCGGTCCGCCGAGATTAGAAAGTTTTTCGGGGCCGAAGTGGTGAAGGAGCGCGGCGACGAGTGTGCCGGTGTCTTCCCCAGCGCCGGGGTGAACGATCATCCCAGCGGGCTTGTTGATGACGGCAATTTGCTCGTCGGCGTAGACGACGTCTAGAGGAATATTTTCGGGTTCGACGCCCACGAGTTTTTGTTCGGGAACTTCGACGACGACGGTTTCGCCTTCCTCGAGCCGGTGCGAGGCTTTCTTCGCAAAGCCGCCTACGCGGACGCGGCCTTCGTCGATCAGGTTTTGAATCTGGTTGCGGCTGATGTGCTGGACGCTCGAAACGAGATAGCGGTCAAGTCGCTGACCTGCGCTCCCTTCGTCGACACGAAATTCGCGAGTGCCGGCGACAGGATGTTCAGGCTCGTCGTCTTCTTGTTCGGGCGATTCCTCGCCGGGATCGAATTCCGTGGCGGCTAAGTCTTCCTCGCCGTTTTCGAACTCGTCTTCGTATTCAGGGTTGCGGGGCATCGTGGGTAAGCCTGAGCTGGCGAGATTCTAACTCGCGTGGGCTTCGAGCGGGCGGGCGGTGTTGGGATTGCGCAAACCGCGCCACCAGAGGAACGTTCCCGCCAAAATGAAAACAACACTGGTGACCTGCATTAGCGAGATGCGGTCGTGAAACAAAAGCGTGCGGCCCGGATCGCCTCGGAAAAATTCGATCGTGCCGCGCTCGATGCCGTAAAGAAACATGTAGGCGCCGAAGATCTGGCCCGCAAAGCGCTGGCGCTTCCACAGCCAATTCAAGAAAATGAAATTGCAAAACTCGACGAATGCTTCGTAAATCTGCGTCGGATGAATGTGAATGCCGAGCGGCGTCCCCGCGATGCGCGCAGCAACGGGATTGGTGAACACCACCGACCACGGCACTTCCGTTGGCTTCCCGTAGCAGCAGCCTGCGGCGAAACAGCCGAGCCGGCCGATCGCGTGGCCGAGCGGAAGCGATGCGGTGCAAATGTCAAAGGTGCGCAGGACATTCATGCGCTGGAAGTGTGTGTAGAGAAAAATCGTGCCGATTGAGCCGAGGAGGCCGCCGTAGAACGTACCGCCGGATTGAAACGTGTTGATGCTGAAGATTTCCCGCGGATTGGCGGCGTAGAAGCTCCAGTCGCTAAGGATCAACCAGACTTTCGCGACGACCAGCGCCATGAGCACCATGTAGATGCCCATATTCCACAATTTTTCAGGATCAATACCGACCTGCGGCGCGAGACGACGGCCCCACCAGAGACTGAGCAGCACGCCCGTGGCTACGAGCACGCCGTAACTGAACACGGGAATATCGCCAACGTGAAAAAGAATCGGATGCATCGCTATTCGCTCTCCTGGGTAGGATGCGCGCGATCGCGAAAGAGTTCCAGGATGACGAGGAATGCGCCGATGACGATGGCCGAATCCGCCAGATTAAACGTGTACCAGTGATGGGAACCGACGTGGAAGTCGATGAAGTCGGTGACGCTGCGACGAACGAGGCGATCGAAAACGTTACCGACGGCGCCGCCGAGAATCAGCGCGATGCCGCATTCGCCGAGTCGTGCGCCAGCACGGCCGGTGACGAGAAGCCAGACGAGCAAGGCGATTACGAAGAGCGAGAAGACGATCAGGAGCGGAGCGCGCCACGGATTCGCCGAGTCGGCCAAAATTCCGAAGGCGACACCGGGATTGCTCGTATGCATCAGGTTGAGCACGCCCGGAACGAGGACGCGAATCGAGCCGGGCTGCGTGCGATGTTCGACAAGATATTTGCTGAGTTGATCGGCCGCGAGCGCGCTGATCGAAAGTGACGCAAGAACGAACCAGCGGGCACGCGAGTCGGCGTGTTGCGAATCGGACGCGGCTTCGGTTGCGCGAGGCATCAAGACTTGGGAGTGACGGGCGGCAAGCCGGTGGTGCGCTCGATTTCCTCGAGAGCCGCCACGCAGCGCTCGCAGACCGTCGGAAAGTCGGCGTTCTCGCCAACGTGCGTCGAGAAATTCCAGCAGCGTAGGCATTTCGAGCCGGCTGCGCGCGCCACGAGAATCTTCAAGCCGGGCAAACCTGCGGCTGCGGTGGCACCAGGCGCGTCACCTTCAATGACTTCGACTTGCGAGACGATAAAGAGGCCCGGTAAGAACTGCGCGTATTTTTTCAGCGAAGCGAGCAAATCTCCCGTGGCGGCAAGGGTGACGCGAGCTTCTAGGCCAGTAGAGATGGTCTTTGCGGCGCGGACCGGTTCGAGCGCTTTCAAAACTTCTTCACGGACGACGAGGAGGCGATCCCAGTCCTTCGCGCGTTTTTCGTCGAGGGCCGATTCGAGTTCGGTGGGCGCAGTGAAGTTTGCCATGTGGATGCTGGCTGGATCGGAAGCGGCACGCGGCATGAACTTCCAGATTTCCTCGGACGTAAAGACGAGGGTCGGCGCGATCAGGCGCAGCAGGGTGCCAGCAATGCGGTAGACGGCGGTCTGCGCGGAGCGGCGGCCGACGCTTTTCGGAGCAAACGTGTAGAGCCGATCCTTCAGCACGTCGAAATAGAACGCGCTGAGATCGACGGTGCAGTAATCGTGGAGCGCGTGATAGATGCGGTGAAATTCGAAATTCTTGTACCACTCGAGGCACTGCTTCGCGAGTTCGCCGGTGCGGCGGATCATCCAGGCATCGAGTTCCAAAAGTTCGGAGTCGGCGACGAGATCCTTCCCGGGATCGAAGCCGTCGAGGTTGCCAAGCGCGAAGCGGAACGTGTTGCGGATCTTGCGATAGGCTTCCGCGAGCTGCGTCATCATCGCTTCGGAGATGCGCATGTCCGACGTGTAGTCCTGCGAGACGACCCAGATGCGCAGCAAGTCCGCGCCCCACTTCGCGGAAATTTCGGCTGGATAGATCGCGTTGCCGAGCGACTTCGACATGGGCGCGCCTTTTTCGTCGAGCGTCCAGCCGTGCGTAACCACTTGTTTGTAGGGTGAAGATCCGCGCGTGCCGATTCCAACGAGCAGCGAACTCTGAAACCAGCCGCGGAACTGGTCGGGGCCTTCGAGGTAGACGTCCGCGGGCCAGTGCTGATCGTCGCGCGTGAGCACGGCGAGGTGCGTTGAGCCGGAGTCGAACCAGACGTCGAGAATGTCAGACTCTTTGCGGAATTTCGCGGAGCCGCAAGAACACTTCGTGCCCGCCGGCAGCAACTCCTCGGCGGTGTGGGTGAACCAGGCGTCCGCGCCTTCTTTTTCGAAGAAGGGGAGCACGCCGCGGAGAGCTTTGAAATCCTTAAGCTGTTTGCCGCACGCCTCGCAATAGAAAACGATCAGCGGCACACCCCAGAAGCGCTGTCGCGAGATGCACCAGTCCGGACGGCCTGCGATCATTTCCTTCATGCGGTCGTGTCCCCAGGCGGGCATCCACTTCACCTTTTCGATTTCTGCGAGCGCGGTCTGTCGGAGCGGCGGCGCGCTTGGCGCGGGAACATTAGCGCTTCCGTTGTCCATTTGAATGAACCACTGCTCGGTGGCGCGGAAGATCACGGGATTGTGGCAGCGCCAGCAGTGCGGATAGCTGTGCGTGATCTTGCGCTCGCCGATGAGCATGCCGCGTTGCTTCAAGATTCCGATGACGATGGGATTCGATTCGAAAACGGTCTTGCCTTTGTATTCGGGCAAACCTTCGATGAAGCGGCCTTCGTCATCCTGTGGCGCGTAGGATTCAAGTCCGTAACGCTGGCCTGTGCGAAAGTCATCGGCGCCGTGGCCGGGGGCGGTGTGAACGACGCCGCTGCCCTGATCGAGCGTGACGTAGTCGGCGAGAACACCGGGGACGGAGTACTCAAGAAACGGATGGTGAAACTGGATGTTCTCGAGTTCTTTGCCGTCGTATGTCGCGACCGTGTCGCGAACTTCGAAGCCGAGTTCGGACGCAACGGCGGCTAGGCGATCTTCAGCGAGGATCAATTTCCCTACCGACGTGTCGGCAAGGACGTAGCGAAACTCGGGATGAAATGCGAGAGCGCGGTTTGCGGGGAGCGTCCACGGAGTGGTGGTCCAGATCAACGCGTTTGCACCGGCAGGCAGGCCGAGCGCCTTCGATTTTTCTCCGGGCGTGAGTGGAAATTTCACCCAGATCGACGGGCTGGTGTGATCTTCGTACTCGACTTCGGCTTCGGCCAAAGCGGTGTGATCGAAGATGCACCAGTAAACCGGCTTCAGCCCGCGATAGACGTAACCCTTTTCGTAGAAATCGAGAAACGCTCCGGCGATGGCAGCTTCATCGCGGAAATCCATGGTGAGGTATGGGCGATCCCACTGTCCGAACACGCCGAGGCGGCGAAATTCGGCTTTGTGGTTTTCAATGTAGCCCGCCGCGAACCTGCGGCACATCTGGCGAAACTCCGCCGCGGAAACCTTGGTGGTCTTGCCCCCGAGTTCCTTTTCAACTTTCGTTTCGATCGGGAGGCCGTGGCAATCCCAACCTGGGACGTAGGGCGAGCGAAAGCCAGTCATGGTCTTGGACTTCACGACCATGTCCTTCACGACCTTATTCAGGCCAGTACCAAGGTGAATCTCTCCGGTCGGATACGGAGGGCCGTCGTGGAGCACGAAAAGCGGCGCGTTGGCGCGAGACTCGAGGATGCGTTCGTACAGGCGCGAAGTTTCCCACTCCACCAGCTGCGCGGGTTCGCGCTCAGGCAGCCGGGCTTTCATGGCAAAATCGGTTTTCGGGAGGTTCAGAGTCTTCTTAAGGTCGACGTCTTTGGCCATGTAAGGGCGCTAAAGCCTTTCTCCACAGCGATTCAAAGTGATGTTGCGGGACACGAAGCGAACCCAAAGCCGAAGAACGCGGAGCGGTTGCGTCGCGGTAAAAGATGCAAGCTGTATGTTACAATGATTTTGTAACGGTGTCAGCCTTAGGGGGGCGGACATCCTTTTATGGAGGGATGCGTCTAAGATTTTGAGAGTGTGTATTGCGGCAGTCTTAGGCGGACTGACATGACCGAACTAAGTTCCATCGCTTACCAGCCAAAGCCCGAACCCGCCGTCGATCCGAACGATACGACTCCGAAGCTGCGCCTCGGGCGCCTGAAGGCCCCGACGCAGGATTCGAGATGGAAGATGTTCGTCTCGAACGTGCGGGAGTTCATGACCGAGCGCCCAGTGAAGATCAAGGGTGCGAAGCCTACCCCTTTTGACAATCCCGGGTTCGGCGACAGCTTCAGAGACAACTTCTCAGAATTCTGGAAGCCGGATGTGCGCGGCAACGTGAACTCCGACCTCCTGGTCGATTGGAACCAGAACTTTGGCGGCACTTGGCAGAACATCAAGGATTGGCTGAATCCACCAAAGGTGGCGCCGTGGAAAGGCACAAGCAAGCCGATCGCGGTGAAGGACATCTGGTCGAAAGACACGCAATTCACGCGCGTGCAGGCGATGTCGCTGGTGTTTCACGTTGTGGTGGTGGTGCTCCTCGTTCTGCCTTTCATTCATGAGCTGCTGTCGCCAGGCGTGACGAACGCGAAGTCGAATGTCGACATCACGCCGATTTCCGATTACCTGCCAAAGCTTCCCGCGGGCGCAAAACGCGCGGGTGGTGGTGGCGGCGGCGGTGCGCACGAGGTTCTGCCGGCGAGCAAGGGTAAGGCACCAAAGTTTGATATGCAGCAGATTGCAAAGCCTGCGGTTGTGGTTCCACAGCATGCCGCGATTCAGGTTCCGCCCACAGTGCTTGGCAATCCTGAGCTAAATCTGCACCAGCAGGACGCCAAGAACTGGGGCGATCCGCTCGGAAAAGTCTTGAACGACTCGAACGGCTCGGGTGGCGGTGGCGGCATTGGCAGCGGCTACGGCGGCGGAATCGGCAGCGGAAATGGCGGCGGCGTTGGACCCGGCGAAGGCTACGGCACCGGCGGTGGCGTCCCGAACGCGGGAACCGGTGGATACGGAATGCCGGCTTGCGTGTATTGCCCGCAGGCGGAATATTCCGACGAAGCCGTGAAGGCGAAGTATCAGGGCACGGTCTATCTGATCGCGACGATCACGCCGGATGGCAAGGCGATCGACATTCAAGTCGTGAAGGGCATGGGCCTGGGCCTCGACGAAAAGGCCATCGCGGCTGTGCGCACGTGGAGATTCACTCCTGCGCGCGGACCGAACGGCCAACCGGCGTCCGTGCGGCAGACGATCGAAGTCCAGTTCCGGCTGTTCTAACCAAAACACCGATCGAACTTCAATACACCACGTAACGAGTTGGATGTTCCTTCACACCAGCGCATCCGGGAGCGTCTGCGGCTCTGCTAGCATTGTCGCCATGAAGCTCACGTCTCGAGTTTTTCTTTTGGTTGCTCTCCTTGCGGTTTGCGCCGGCGCATCGCGCGCGCAGACCGGATCCATCCAGTTCGACGCTCACATCCGCGCATCCGCCGGCACCGACGAACCCGTTCGCGGCGCCAATTTTTATCTGCTCAGGAAGAGCTACGCGGACATTGAGGCGGAAGCGAAAACCGTGGTGCCGCCCGTTAAGATGGACGACTTCATCGACAAACTCGACGTTTCGAGAGAACTGAAAGTGTGGATGAAGAAAAACAAGCGCGTTCATCTGTCGGGCGAGGATTTCATAAAACTAATCACGCCGGACGACATGATCATCGTGCCCGAGTTCTACAAGGACTATGTGGATCGGCTGCAGGGCGATCAGACCGTGACAATCCCGAAACCGAAATACAACGACAAGGACAAAGACAAGGACCCGACGAAATACGAAGAGCTTCTCGCGGAGTACAAGAAGGCAATAAAACAGTTCCTCATTGCGAATCCGACCAGTTCTCAGGGGCTTGACTTGGGCCTTGAGGAAGTCGATCCCGGGCACAAGTGGGATGTGATCGTCACGAAAAACAAGGGCGCCCTCGATCGCGAGGTTACCGCTCTTGCCGAAGGCAAATACCTAGCCGCACGGACCCAGTCCGATCTCGACGGACGCGGCTACTTCCGTGGCATACCCGCCGGAAACTACTGGCTCAGTACGCTGGACGTGGATGCGCTGGCAGGGGAAGACCGCGAACGCTGGGACGCGCCGCTCGTAGTGGCGGCCAGCCGCGAAACCTACATTTCCCTTTCCAATATCAACGCTGTTCAAGCCTCCGCAACAAACCCCTGATAGAATCGGTGTCCTGTGGAAGAGCTGACTCCTATCGCTGATTCCATCGCGATGCTGGCGGTGGAGAACTCGAAAATGCGCTACGACGCCGCGCGGGAAATTTACGCGACGGGCGTGGCACTGTGCGAACCTGCGCTTGCCGAGTGGCGGACGGACCGCGAGTTCGACGAATTGCTGGTTCGCGCGCCGCATGAATTTTCAGCGTGGCGGACGGTGGTGGGCTTGGCGGTGAAGCCAGAGACATTTGAAGCGATTCGCAAGGCCAACGGCACACCGCCGCTCGCGAGCATGCCGCCCGATCAAGAAGCGCGAGAGTTCGAGATCCGCTGCCCGGAGGGGACGGAGCTCGACATCCTGACCGCGCGCGACGGCAGTAACACCGGGCCGATCGGAAAGTTCATTGAGAAATTCGGCGAGGGCATCCAACAAGTCGAAATCTACGTGCTCGACGTGGACCGCGCTACGGCGATCCTGCACTCGCGGTTTGGCGTGGTTTCGATTTATCCGAAGGCGCGTGCGGGAGCGGACGGTACGCGCGTGAATTTCTTTCTCGCCAAAGGCGCGGGCGACAAGAAAGTGCTGGTAGAACTGGTGGAAGAGAAACCGGGCGAGTAGCTCGCGCTTTTGTCTGTCCCAGCCTTAACCGTGCGCGGATTCTCCGCGTGTTACACTTTGACGAGTCCAAGCGTTATATCCAGTGAGTCCTTCTTTCCCCACGCTGTAATCCACAGGAGTGTGCCGATGGGATTTGTAAGCGAAGTTGAACCAGCACAAGCCGGGCCGGAATTAAAGGAAATCTACCGCAACCTTGAGCAGGGGCTGGGATTTTTGCCGCACTATTTCATGTCGCTGGGCGCGAAGCCGAAGGTGATCGAGGCGCAGCTGGCGATGGATGACGCAATCATGAGCGACGGCGCGCTGACGAAAATCGTAAAAGAACAGGTCGCGGTAATCGTGAGCAGTATCAATTCGTCGTCCTACTGCGTGAAGTTTCACATGGAGCTGCTGCGGCGATTCGGAATCGACCGCGCCACGGAGCGGAAGCTGACGACGGATTACGAGAACGGGCCGTTCGAGCCGAAGGTGAAGGCGCTATTCCGGTTCGCGGAGAAACTGACCAAAACGCCCGACGACATTTTGGAGAAGGACATCGACGCGCTGAAGGAAGCCGGGTGGGACGACGCGGCGATTCGCGAGACCGTGTTGACGGTGGCGTACTTCGGCTACATCAACCGCGTATCTCTCGGCCTCGGTTTGGTGACTGACCTCTAGCGGCTAGCGCTCGCGCTATTCCCCGCTCTGCTCGATCAACTTGGCCACGAGCGCGGTCCAGCCGGTTTGGTGGCTCGCGCCGAGGCCTTCGCCAGTGTCCCCATTGAAGTACTCGTAAAACAAAATCAAATCGCGCCAGTAGGGATCTTTCTGGAAGAGATCCACGTCGCCGTAAACCGCACGTCGATCGTCCCGGCGAAGAAACAGGCCGGAGAGCCGTTGCGAGATGTCGCGCGCGACTTCCCAGAGGGTTTTCTGTTGGCCGGAGCGCATCGGATACTCGACCTTAAACGTGCTGCCGTAGTAGTAGTGCACGCGCTGCAGCGATTCGATCATCAGGAAATTCAGCGGGAACCAAATCGGGCCGCGCCAGTTCGAGTTGCCACCGAACAGGTCCGAGGTGGATTCCGCGGGTTCATAATCGACCGAGGATTCGCGCGCGCCGACGTGCAAAGTGAACGGATGGTCCTTGTGAAATTTTGAGAGCGCGCGAATGCCGTGTGGCGAGAGAAATTCGTTCTCATCGAACAGGTATTTGTAGATGCGCTCGAGCTTGTTGCGATTGGCGATGGTCAGCAGCAGGCGCGCGCCCTTGGGCGTTGACTGGCTCATGTCCACGTGGTCGGAAAAATCCGGATTGTGGGCCATGAACCATTGCATGCGCTTGCGGAAACTCGGCAGGCGCTCGAGATCTTCCGGCTCAAACGTTTCGACGGCGAAGAGCGGAATCAAGCCGACCATCGAGCGTACTTTCATCGGCAAGTGCGTGGTTTTGCCGAGGTGGAGAACGTCGTAATAAAAGCCGTCGCCTTCATCCCACAGTCCGATGCCGGACTCGCCCATGGACTCGGCGCCGATATCGTTCATCGCCTGCGCGATGTAAACGAAATGCTCGAAGAATTTGCTGGCGACGTCTTCGTAGGCAGGATCGTCACGGGCCAGTTCGAGCGAAATCGCAAGCATGTCCAGGCAGAACATCGCCATCCAACTTGTGCCGTCCGACTGCTCGATGAAGTTCCCGGGTCCGAGCGGCGTGGAGCGATCGAACACGCCGATGTTATCGAGGCCGAGGAAGCCACCTTCGAAGACGTTGCGGCCTTCGGGGTCTTTGCGATTCACCCACCACGTGAAATTCATCATCAATTTATGGAAGACGCGCTCGAGGAAGTTTCGGTCCTCCTTCCCTTCCACGCGGCCCGCGATTTTGTAGACGCGCCAGACGGCCCACGCCATCACCGGAGGATTCACGTCGGAAAAATTCCACTCGTAGGCGGGGACTTGCCCGTTCGGGTGCATGTACCACTCGCGATGAAACAGTACGAGCTGCTCCTTGGCGAATTCAGGATCGATCAACGCCATGCTCACGCAATGAAAGGCAAGATCCCACGAGGCGTACCACGGATACTCCCACTTATCCGGCATCGAGATGACGTCGGAATTGTAGAGATGCGTCCACTCGTGGTTGCGGCCGTAGTAACGGCTCAGATCGGGTTTGGGCTGCGTTGAGTCGCCTTCGAGCCAGCGGCGGACGTCATAGTGATACGACTGTTTGCACCACAGAAGGCCGGCTAAGGCCTGGCGGTGGACCCGGCGCGCGTCTTCGCTCAGCTTTGGGTCGATGCGCTTCGCGTAAAATTCGTCGGCTTCCTTGATGCGTTGTTCGAACATCGCTTCAAAAGCGGAACCGAAGTAAGCGGATGCGGGCTGCTCCGCGGGAACGATTTTGCGGTCTGTCAGTCGAAGGCGGATCGTTTCGCACTGTCCCGGCTGGAGGTTGAACGTGTAGTGCGCCGCGAATTTCGTTCCGGCACGGTCGGGATTGATGCAGCCCTGCTCTCTGTTGATCAAGTAACGGTGAAACCCGTCTTTCACGAAGGGCGTGACGCTTTTCTGGCCGTAGAGCCGCTCGTTGTTCGTTTCGTTTTCGGTGAAGAGCGTCTCAGGATCGCCCTCGCAGAGCATCCACCGTTTGCCGTAGTGAAATTCGTCGAGCTCAAGCAACACGCCGCCCTGGACGCCGTCGACTTGGACAACTTGCGGGCGTTCATACTGATCGCCCCAATCCCAGCGGTTGCGGAACCAAAGCGTGGGAAGCAGCCGCAGCGGCGCGGCTTGCGGACCACGATTACACGCCGTGATTTTGATCAGGATTTCTTCGGAAGACGCTTTGGCGTATTCGACGAAAACGTCGAAGTAGCGATTTTCGTTGAATACGCCGGTGTCGATGAGTTCGTACTCGGGAACTAGACGTGTGCGTTTGTGATTTTCGTCGACAAGTTGATCGTACGGAAACTCAGCTTGGGGATACTTGTAGAGAAATTTCAGATAAGAGCTGGTCGGAGTGGCGTCCAGGTAGTAGTAGCACTCCTTCACATCTTCGCCGTGATTCCCTTCCTTGTTCGTCAGGCCGAAAAGCCGTTCTTTCAGGATCGGATCTTTTTCATTCCACAATGCGAGGGCGAAGCAAATGTGCTGATGGCGGTCGCAGATGCCGCCAATGCCGTCTTCGCCCCAGCGGTACGCGCGCGAACGGGCCATGTCATGCGGAAAGTAGCTCCAGGCGTCGCCATTCGGGCTGTAGTCTTCCCGCACCGTACCCCACTGGCGTTCGGAAAGGTACGGCCCCCAGCGCTTCCAGTGAACTTCACGGTCGGTGCTGGATCTGAGGCGATCGTCCTCAGCGGTATTTTGTGTGGACGTTTCGGACTTCGGGTCCGCTGCCATGGATCATCCTTCGAAATGGGAATCGGCTGGCGTCGCGGCGGGCG
>JBEKJW010000041.1:0-23030 GCA_050011035.1 Candidatus Acidiferrales bacterium | reverse complement strand
TCGCAATCCATCATGAAGCCGATCGTACCGGTAGGGGCGAGCACCGAAACCTGCGAGTTCTTGTAGCCGAACTTTTCGCCGAGTGAGAGAGCGTCGTCCCAGGACTTTTGCGCGGCGCGCAGCAGGGAGGGTTGAACGTGCTCTTCCTTGATTGGACGCAGCGCATCGCGGTGCATGCGGATTACGTCGATCATTGAATCGCGGTTACGCAGATAGCCGCCAAACGGCCCCATGCGCTCTGCGATGCGTGCCGACTGTGCGTAGGATTCGCCAGTCATCAGCGCGGTCACCGCGCCGCAGAAGTCGCGGCCACCGTCCGAATCGTACGGTAGTGCGAGCGTCATCAGCAGCGCGCCAAGATTGGCATAGCCGATGCCGAGCGGCCGGTAATCATGCGAATTGCGTGCGATCCGTTCCGTAGGATAGCTGGCGTTGTCCACCAGGATTTCCTGCGCCGTAATGGTGACGTCGACGGCGTGCGTAAAGCCTTCGCTGTCGAACTGGCAGTTCGGACCAAGGAACTTCATCAGGTTCAGCGACGCGAGGTTGCAGGCCGTGTCGTCGAGGAACATGTATTCCGAGCACGGGTTCGACGCGTTGATGCGATCGGTGGCTTTGCTGGTGTGCCAACGGTTGATCGTCGTGTCGTACTGCATGCCAGGATCGCCGCAGTGCCACGCCGACTCGGCCATCTGCTTCAATAGCTCACGGGCGCTGTACTTGTCCGCCGGCTTGCCGTCGGCGACGTTGCGTGTCCACCAGTCGCGGTCTTCTTCCACGGCGCGCATGAAATCATCGGTGACGCGGACGGAGTGGTTCGCGTTCTGGAAGAATACGGATGAGTATGCTTCGCCGTCGATCGCGGAATCGTAGCCCTGGCCGATCAGAACGTGGGCTTTGCGTTCTTCGCGCATCTTCGACTCGATAAAATCGACGATGTCCGGGTGTTCGACGTTGAGGATGACCATCTTCGCGGCGCGGCGCGTCTTGCCGCCGCTCTTGATCACGCCGGCGAACGCGTCAAAGCCCTTCATGAAGCTCACCGGGCCGGAGGCGATGCCTCCGCCGGAGAGCGATTCGCGGCTGCCGCGCAGCGACGAGAAATTCGTTCCAGTGCCTGAGCCCCACTTGAAGAGCATGCCCTCGGTCTTCGCGAGGTTCATGATCGAATCCATGTTGTCCTGGACCGAGTTGATGAAGCAGGCCGAGCACTGCGGCTTGGGCTGCACGCCCACGTTGAACCAAACGGGCGAATTGAAGGCGACTTTCTGCTCCACCAGCAGATGCGTAAGTTCGTCGCGGAAAATGTTCTTGGATTCGGCGCCGGCGAAGTAACCGCCCTCTTCGCCCCAACGCACGATCGTATCGACCACGCGGCCGATCAGCTGCCGGACGGAAGTTTCACGCTCCGGACTGTTCGGTTTTCCGTGGAAATACTTGGACGCCACGATATTCGTCGCGGTCATCGACCAGGTTTTGGGGACTTCCACATTTTCCTGGCGGAAAATGACCTGGCCCTTCTCATTCCCGATCAGCGCGGTACGCCGTTCCCATTCGACCTTGTCAAAAGGTGACGTCTTGCCGTCTGTAAAACGTCGCTGGAATTCCAGCCCGCTCACACGTGGCTTGCCCTGTTGCAAGTCCGTTTGGGCGTTAAATACCGTCCTTGTTTCTGCCATCTCTGCCTCCGCGCCGGCAGTCCTGCCGTCGAAATGTATGACGAAAGACCGTGCTCGGCTGGAACCTCTATATTAACTCCGAGCGCCGGTGTTCGTGAACCTTGTCAGGTGTGCCGACGGCACACAGTGCGTTGATCTCAGGGGCCGACTAACCCGGGACTTCGGGGAGGGGGCAGGAATTCGAAAAAAGAGAAAAGCCTAGCTAAGCCGCGCTTTATTTTTCGTTCGCGGCGTTCAATGCTAGCTGCGCTCTTCGATTTTTCGGTAAGTCCGGTCCGTTACGCGATCCCGGCAGCGCTGTACGAGCGCGAACACCGGAAAAACTCCCCCGAGTCTGGATGCGAAGTATCGTGGCTTGTGGAAATGATGTCAAGGAGAATTCATAATCGGACCACAAAATCTTATGCTTTGCGTGTCGAAAGCGTCTATCTGTAGTGGTAACTGCGAAGACAAGCCCAATCTATAACGACGCTGTTTTGTCTTCGCGCCTATGCCCGTGCGCGCGGCGATTGTTTCCACATTATTTTGCGTGAACCGCTCGCGTGCGGAGCGCGAATCCCTCGTCGCGAGGGAGTGCGAATTACGAAACACGCGCCGAGTCCGCGCTTCGATGTTCGCAAAAACCAAAAGATAATCGCCGTGTATGAGTGCGCCTGCTATAGAAATTCAATCGCTCACAAAAGATTACGCCGTCGGCTTCTGGCGTAAGAAAACCCGCCGCTCGCTCGATTCGCTTTCGCTCGAGGTCCACGAAGGCGAGGCGTTTGGATTTCTTGGCCCGAATGGCGCGGGAAAAACCACGACGCTGAAGCTCTTGATGGGCATCATTTTCCCCACTTCGGGGACAGCGCGTATCCGCGGCCGATCGATTGAAGACGTCGCTATGCATCGCGAGATCGGCTATCTGCCCGAACAACCCTATTTCTACGACTACCTTACGGCGCGTGAGCTCCTAGATTATTTCGCGCGTTTCTTCGGCTACAGCGCCTCCGAACGTCGCGAGCGCGTTGAAAAGTTTCTCGACCTAGTCGGCCTGAGCGCGGCGGGAAATGTGCAGCTTCGCAAGTTCTCGAAGGGCATGATGCAGCGCGTCGGCATCGCGCAGGCGATTCTTCACGATCCACAGGTCGTCTTCCTCGACGAACCGATGTCCGGCCTCGATCCAGTAGGCCGGCGCGAAGTGCGCGACATTATTTTGGAATTGAAGCGGCAAGGGCGCACCGTTTTTTTCTCCACGCACATTTTGACCGACGCCGAAATGCTATGCGATCGCGTCGCGGTACTCGTAGGAGGCAAATTACAAGGGGTGGGGGCGCCAAACGAAATCGTGTCGCTTGAAGTCTATGGCATGGAAATCCTGTTCGAGTTGAACTCTGGCGCAGCCGTGCCTGCGTCGCTTGGCGACAAAGTGAGGAATACAGGCAACCGTTATCAGGTCGACGTTCCGGAAGCCGGACTCTACCCAGCGCTGGAACAGCTGAAAGGTGCGAATGCAAAAATCCTAAGCGTAGTGCCGTTGCGTCCGTCGCTCGAAGATTATTTCTTCAAACTCGTCGGCAAAGAAAAGTATTCACCTCATTCGATCGAGGTGAATCCGCAATGAGCTCGATGCCAGCGGTCGTTGCAGTCAACACGTTTCGAGAAGCTGTCCGCGATCGCGTCCTCTACAACCTGATCTTCTTTGCATTGTTGATGATGGGCGCGGCCATTCTCGTCGGGCAAATCTCGGTGGGCATCGAACGCATCGTGATCGTCAATCTGGGCCTCTCCTCGATCTCGATATTCGGGATCATCATGGCGATCTTCATCGGCGTCGGCCTCGTTTACAAAGAAATTGAGAAACGCACGCTTTACAGTCTTCTAGCGAAGCCGATCAAGCGATGGGAATTCATCGTCGGAAAATTCGGCGGTCTGCTGCTGACGCTCGCCGTGAACACAACGTTCATGCTGCTCGGCCTGTTTGTGGCGCTCCTCTACGTAAGCAGACACCTTGAAAGAACTGATTGGGGAATCGTTGAAGCGGCGTATTTCATTTTGCTGCAGCTGGCGTTGATCACTGCGCTCGCACTTTTCTTTTCGTGTTTCTCGAGCCCGATGCTTTCGACCCTCTTCACACTCGGCATTTATATAGCGGGCGTATTCTCAAAGGACATTCGCGAAATCGGTGCGCTCACGAAAAGCCCCGTAGTCGAATGGGTCTGTAAGGCGATCTACTACGTCCTGCCGAACTTTCACAATTTCAATGTGATTGCTTTGGCGGGTCATGGCGAACCGATTCCGGCGAGCCTACTGTGGCAGAACACACTCTACGCAGCGCTCTACGTGCTGATTCTCTTGCTGGCGTCGGCGGCAGTGTTCTCTGGACGGAACTTGAAATGAATTCGCGCGGGAAACTCGCGCTGCTCGCTACGGTGGGTGTGCCGCTGCTATTCGTCGCACTGATCGTGCTACAGGCACGAATCGACGCGAGCGCTGCGGCGGAAGTGCAAGGTCAGGCAGAACTCCTGCTGTCTTCCGGGACCGTCCTCAAGAGATTGAGCCTCGGCTACGATGCACTGCTCGCGGACATCTACTGGACACGGGCTGTACAGTACTACGGCTCAAACGCCGGGATTCCAGGCGTGAAGTTTCCGCTGCTGTGGCCACTGCTCGACATAACGACGACGCTCGATCCGAAGCTCACTCCTGCGTACCGGTTCGGCGCGGTTTTTCTCTCCGAGCAGTCGCCCGTTGGCGCAGGCGAGCCTGAGCTTGCGCTGAAACTGACCCAAAAAGGTATCGCGGCAAACCCGCAAGACTGGCAGATGAACGCCACGGAAGGGTTTCTCTACTATTGGTATTTGCGCGAATACCAGAAATCGTCCGAAGCGTATCTCGCTGGCAGTAAGAATCCGCTCGCACCCGGCTGGCTTGCCATGATGGCGGCACAGGTTGTGCTGAAGGCGAATGAAACGAATACGTCCGAGATGATCTGGACGGAGATTTACAACTCGACGCCGAACCCCGCGATTCGCAAGAGCGCTCTTCTACACTTGGAGGGATTGCACGCGTCGCAGGATATCGAAGCGCTTAACCAGGTCGCGCAGAAATACCACGCGATCTACGGGCACTATCCGGCGTCCGTGGATGTGTTGGTGCAGGCAGGGCTAGCGCGGTCGACGCCCGTCGATCCATCGGGACTTCCCTACATCTACGATGCGGACGGCCGTGCGCACCTCAATCCGCAGAGCGAAATCGTCATCGAGTCAGGGCCCGTAACACCGCCCAAGATTTACAACAAGTAGAGACTACTCGTAGCGCAGCGCTTCGACGGGATTCAGGCGCGCGGCTTTCGTGGCCGGCCAAACTCCGAAGATCAATCCGATACTCACAGACACAGAAAATCCTACGATCACAGCCCACAGCGGCACGATCGCTTTCATCGTGGTAACCACCGGAATCAGAAACACAATGCTGCTGCCGAAGATGATGCCAATGATTCCTCCGGCGCCCGTGAGCGTCATCGCTTCGAAGAGAAATTGCCACGTAATGTCGCTGCTACGGGCACCGATGGCTTTGCGCACGCCGATTTCGCGGGTCCGCTCCGTGACGGAAACGAGCATGATGTTCATTACGCCCACGCCACCAATCAGCAAGCCGATCGAACTGAGCACGATAATCGCGAGCACCACGCCGAAGATGATGTCGTTGAAGTTCTGCGCCGCTTCCACCTGCGTCTGAATCGAGAAGGTGTCGGGTTTGTCGTACGGCACATTGCGCCGACGGCGGAGCACTTCCTTAACCTGATCCACCGCGGCGTTGAGCTGTCCGGGATAGGAAAGGAAGCGGTAGCCGATTTCATAGCTGCCCGGATACATCTTCATAAAGGTGTAGAAAGGGATGACGACGCGTCGGTCCTCATCGCCCGTCCCGAATCCGCCGGGAGGGCGTTCGAAGACGCCGATCACGGTGAACGTGGAACCGTCGACGAGAATTTCTTTGCCGAGCGCGTCCTGGGGAGTCGGGAAAAAGGCCTTCGAGACGTCTTCGCCAATATCAACCACGTTTGCGCGGTGCTCGTTCTCGGATTCAGTGAAGAAACGGCCCATCTTCATTGTCGCATTGGAATAGACCGTCAAATACGCAGGGAACGTTCCCCGGAAGTCCGTGCCTTCAACAATGTCCTTTTGATAGCGCGCTGTATGGGAAAGGCTCCATTGAAAGCCGGAGATCGCAATCTCCTTGATCGCTGGACACAGCTCGCGAATCGCCAGGCCGTCTTCGAGCGTGAGTTGCTTGCGGAGCTTTTCGTCTTTCGGGCGACGCTGATTCTGCGGGCCCTGATCGAAGCGCGAGACAAACGCCGTGTCGATGCCTTCGGCGGTGATTTCGTCTTGAACGGTCTGGCGAAAGCCTTGAACGAGGCCAACGACCAAAATAATCAGCGCGACGCCGATCATCACGCCGAGAATGGCGAGAAAGCTGCGCAACTTGTTAGCGCGAACCGTATCCAGCGCGAGTTGCAAGTTTTCGCGGAAGTCCTGCCGGACCATGTTCGTCAGCCCTCAGCTCGTAGCGCTTCGATGGGGTCGAGCCTGGCGGCGCGCATCGCGGGATAAATTCCAAAGAACAGACCAACGGCGGTGGACAGAATCAACGAGACCGTGATGGCAAAGATGGGAGTATCGATCGGGATCGACGTCGTGGCCCGCACAATCTGCCCGATGGAAACCGCGAGCACCACACCTACGAGTCCTCCAGTGGCGGCAAGCATCGACGATTCGACCAGGAACTGCAAAATGATGTCTCCCCGCCGCGCGCCGAGCGATTTGCGCAGGCCGATCTCGCGCGTGCGTTCGGTTACGCTCGCAAGCATGATGTTCATGATCACGATGCCGCCGACGACCAGAAACACCGAAGTGACCCACACAGCAATTCCGAAGGCGTTACCCGTGATGCGGTTCCAAAGGCTCGTGATCGAGGTGGGGGCGATAATCGCGAAATTGTCGTCTTTCGAGTAGGCTACGTGCCGCCGAGCACGCAGGATGGAGCGCGCTTCATCTTGCGCCGCGTCCATCCATTCCGGCCCTTTGGCTTGCACGAAAATCGTCACGGAATCCTGCGGCGCGAGCCACTCTTTGCGGTAGGTGCCCAGCGGCAGCATGACGAAATTGTCGCGCGACTGGCCCAGCACGGTGCCCTGCGCTTTCGCGACACCGACGATTTCATACTGCCCTTGCCCTGCGCGAATGTCCTTTCCGATCGGATCGGTGTTCGAGAAGAACTTCTTCGCCACGTCGGCGCCAATGATGCAGACGCCAGCGCGGTGATCCTCGTCGATGTCGGTGAAGAGGCGGCCGCTGGAGACGTCCACATCCCGAATCGACGCATAATTCGGGGATGCGCCCATGATCTGCACGTCTTCGCTCAAGTCATTGCCGTAGCGAACGTCGGCATTCGTGTTCTGCTCGCCTGCAATGCTGGCTGCGAGTTTCATGCCCTGTCGCAACGCTTCGATGTCGTCCATTCCGAGAGGAGGACGCTTGCGCGCGTTGTTCCAGTCCTGAAAATTCGTGACGATGCCGATGCGGTCGATGACGAAGGCATTTGCGCCGAGGTTCGCGACTTTGTCTGAAATGTAGACATTCAGCCCATTCAGGACCGAAATCACAGCCACCAACGTCGTGACCGCGAGAATCACACCAAGCAGCGTCAGAAACGTACGCATTTTGTGCGCACGCAGCGTGTCCAGCGCGATCAGAGTGGTTTCGCGGAGCGAGGCGAGGGCTTTCCGCGCAGCAGGGCGGGTGACGTAGGGAGATTTCATGACTGGGCTGTCAGACTACTACCTATTATAGACGGTCAATGTGGCGGAAAGACTCGCGCTTCTTTCGACGCCCTCGGCGGGCGGCGTGCACAGCCGTCCCGTTCACTGGCGATGGCGCACCGCACGAAATCCCCTTAAAATCAATGAGCGGGCGATTTCTGCCGAACACGTTCGCCTTGCCGTCCGCACAAACATGAATCGACGATCGGGGATACTTGTCTTCGCCGCCGGAATTGCGCTCGCCGCAAGTGCGATCCCGCATGTTCGCGTGTCGGCCGAGCCGCAACAGCAGACGCAGGGCGGTGCGCCCTATTACAAACCGAGCGACGCCGAAATTCAGGAACGGACCGACAAGCTCCTCGCCAACCAACATCGTGACGACGAAGCACTGGAGGAATACGAGCGCGTCGAGCGGCAGGTTGACCGCACGGGAGGCGATTCGTCGCGCGTTCTGGAGGACAAGCTCTATCGCATTGTTCCCACCGGCACCGGCACGTTGAAGATTCTGCTGCGCGAAGACGGGAAGGACGTAGATCCGTCCGCTTATCGCCAGCAACTCATGGCGTGGCGTGACGTGCTCGAGCTCATGCTCAAGCCCGAGGACCCTCGCACCAAGATCGCCTACGCCAAAGCCACCAAGAAGAAACAAGATCGCAACGAGCTCGTTCAAGCTACGCGCAGCGCCTACATCCAGAACTGGCTTCCGCCCGAAATGATCAACGGGCGCCTGTGTGATGTGATCGATCTTGTGCCCGACCCGAATTTCCATCCCAAAAACATCTATCAGGACGCGATGATCCACGTTACGGCGAAGATTTGGGTGGACCGAGCAAACCTCCAGCTCGCTCGCGCCGAAGCGCACGTCACCAAAGACCTATCGATCGGCGGCGGGATCCTCGGCAAGTTATACAAGGGTGGCGTTTTTTCGTTAGAGCAAGCCGAAATGTCGCCGGGCGTTTGGCTCCCTGTTCGCTACCAGTTCGATTATTCCGCCCGGAAGTTCGTCTTCATGGTCGACGAACACCAATACATCGAAGTGAGCCAGTACAAGCGCGACGGCCCCCCCAAGCAGGCCTTGTTGGTGGCGCAGAACGACTTAGCCAGCGGCAAGATGTTCAGCGCTGGCCAGTAACTTTTTGCCGAAAACCGGGTTTAACTCAGTACTGGTACCCCATCGAAACGTGGAATACTGATCGGGACCCTTCCCAGCACGTTTTTCGGCATTCGACTGTGTTCCTGTTCGAGGAGGCTCTATGCGGCGACAGGCAGCCACGGTTTCCCTGATGTTCGCGGCGATTTTAGTTTTTGCAGCGGTTGGTGCGCGGGCCCAAGCCGCGCCGCCTCAAGCGAGTTCATCCAGCCAAGATTCCTCAACAAGTTCTGGCTCGCAGGTGGCGCAAACTGCGATGCCCGCGACCGTCGCTTCGACGGATTCAACCGCGTCTTCCAAAAGGGTCTGGACAAATGATGATGTCAAAGACCTGCGCCGGGACTCGCCCATCTCGACGGTAGGTCCGGCGAAGGCAAAGCCTCAGAAGCCCGTCGCGGCAAATCAGCCAGTGGCCAATCCTGCGACGATCAAGTCATATCACGATCGGATTGTCGCTTTGCAGGACAAGCTGCCGCCAATCGATTCACAGATTGCCGACTTGCAGGGAGTGCTGAACGGTCAGACGATGAATTCGACGCGCCATGCGACCGGCGCGAAAATCGACGATTGGCACGACGAGCTGACTCGTCTTCAGGGACAGAGGTCCGATCTCGAGACGAAAATCAGCGCAATGCAGGATGAGGCTCGCCACAAAGGCGTCCCTGAAAACCAAATTCCCCAGTAAGTCGGCGTTCGACAGAACGTCCGCAGAAAACAAAAGGGAGAGTCTCGCGACTCTCCCTTCGTTACTTCCGTCCCTCGCCAGGTGAATCTTTTTTAATGCGCCGCGGCTACGGTCGCTTCCTTCACGATCGGTGCGCCCACCAAGTTGCCCCACTCGGTCCACGAGCCGTCGTAGTTCTTCACATTGTCGTAGCCCAGCAAATACTTCAGCACGAACCACGTATGCGAGCTGCGTTCGCCGATGCGGCAGTACGCGATCACTTCGTCGCCGCCAACAATGCCCTTCGATTGATAGAGCTGCTGGAGCGCCTCGGCTGACTTGAACGTCCCGTCCTCGTTTGCAGCTTGCGCCCAGGGGATATTGGCCGCGCCAGGAATGTGGCCTGCGCGCTGCGCTGTCTCGGACATTCCCGGAGGCGCAATGACCTTGCCTGTGAATTCATCCACCGAACGGACGTCCACAAGCTGCGCTTTCTTATTCTTATCGATCGCTGCAAAAATCTGTTCCTTGCGTGCACGGATCGATTCATCGGGGCCTGTAGCCGTGTACTTCGCCGGCGTGACTTTCGCCGCATCCGTCGTCAACGCCCGCTTCTCTTCGACCCACTTCTTGCGCCCACCGTTGATCAGGCGGACGTCTTTGTGGCCGTAATACTTGAGCTGCCAGAACGCGTAAGCGGCGAACCAATTGTTGTTGTCGCCATAAAGCAGAATCGTCGTATCGTTCGAAATGCCTGAATCGCCGAGCAGCTTTTCGAGCGCGGCCTTGTCGATCAGGTCGCGGCGGATGTTGTCCTGCAGTTGCGACTGCCAATTCCAGCCCACAGCGCCGGCGATGTGGCCCTGATCGTATGCGGATGTGTCCACGTCCACTTCGACCAGCCGAACCTTCGGATCGTTCGCGTGATCCGCGGCCCACTGGGTGGAAACGAGAACTTCGGGGTGTTTGTAATTAGCCATCTAGTTTCTCCTGTTTAGTTCGTTCTGCGTTCGATCGGAAACTTTGCGCGTGAAAACGGTCCATAAAACAAAAAACCCACCGGCCAGCTCAATTCTGGCGGTGGGTTGAAAACCGTGGGCTTGTGTCGCTCCCTACCGGATGCCAAGCCTCCCCGCGCCAGAACACACGTGCGCACAACACAGACAACAACAGGCGCAGGAACCGTTCTGTACGCGGCAATTCATCGACTTAAGCCTACAACGGAAGAGGCCTGGGAGCAATGGTACGCGCGCCGAGTCCGATAAATCACGATACAGCCTCGAGCCCGCCGCCCGGGACCGCCTCAAATTCGATTCGCAAGAGCCAGTCGAAATGAAACCTTTCACGAGCAAGCCATTTCTCAAGCTCCTCGCGAGTGGGAGCCGTGAATTCCGCGAGCATCTTACCTTCCTGCGTGTTCACGAGCACGCGGCTCACGGTCACGTCCGTCGCGCCGATCAACCGGCGGGTGAGCTCCTCGGCCCCTTGGCGAGTGAGGCAGCCGAGCGTGTGCTGCGAAAGATAGCGGGGCATTGTGGCTCCTGTCTGTCCGGCGCACCGGCGGAAATGCGAAGCGCGAATTGCGATTTGAAAGATTACTGCATTCTCCGCCGGCGGCACTAGAATATGCGGCGGCTCGAACGCTGTTACGCTCAGGCGCTGCGAACCGGAGACTGAACATGTCAGACGCACGTGCTGCGCATCCACACCACATGTATGAAGCGGTTCGCGCGCAACCCACGCTGATCGAGCGAGTCCTCGCGCAACGCGCGGAGATCGAGCGCGTGGCCGATGCGGTGGCGACGAAAGAGCGCATTACTTTCGTCGGGATCGGCAGCTCGCTGCACATCGCGCGAATTTGTGAAAGCTGGATGCGTGAGCTTACGGCCGGGCGATTTTGGGCGCACTTCGAACAGTCGTTCGAACTGCTGCATCACCCCATCTCGTTCGGCGCGAATGATGCGGTAATCGTGATCACACACACGGGTACGTCATCCGCTTCGGTGGAGGCGCTGAAGCGTGCTCGGGCGCAAGGCGCGCTAACGGTTTCGATTACCGGTATGAATAGCGGTGAAGGCGCGCACAACGCTGATTTTCAAGTCGAGACGTGCGAGCAAGAGAAGGCCTTCGCCTACACCAAGAGCTATACGACGGCTTTGATGGCGCTCGCGCTTATGATCGTGCGAATCGCGGAGCGCAAGAAGCTCCTGGCGAGCGCCGGAGCCGCCGAAGAACTAACGAGCGTGCCGAACTTGATGTTGAGCGCGCTCGATCTCGAACCGTTGGTGAAAGCGTTGGCACATCAGGTGGCGCGGCTGCAGCGGATTGAAATTTTTGGCTCGGGCGCGGCGTGGGCGACGGCGTGCGAAGGGGCGCTGAAAATCAAAGAAGCCGCTTACATCGCGGCCGAAGGATTCGATACGGAGGAGATTCTGCATGGGCCGTTTTCGGAGACGGACTCACGCACGGCTCTGATTGGGCTGCTGACGGGTTCGGACTCCGATACTCGCGCGCGCCAAATTCTTCGCGCTGCGGGCGAGCTGGAGGTGCTTCGAATAGCGATTGCGACGCCGAGTGCGAATCAAGACATCGCCGCCGAAGACGTATTGCTCGTCCCGGAGTGTGGCGAGTGGCTATCCGCCTTCGTACACCTGATTCTGCTACAGCTACTCACCTACTATCTCGCGATCGAACGCGGCACGAATCCCGACACCGGACGCATGGAGCAGCCCGGCCACTCCAAGGCAAGCAAACACTACAAATACTGAGCGGCCCGAAAAGCTATCGCCTGTCCTGCCGGACAGGAGTTGGCTTTGCGCAACATCGCCATGCGCCGACTCGGGATGCGCTCCGCAGGCACGCTAAAATTAGCGATTGAACGCTCCGGGAGGTGGCTCGTGACGCGACTCGGAATTCTTGGAACCCTGCTCCTCGTTCTCAGCTTAGCGGGTGCGCTGCCTGCTCAAAACCTCTTCGGAATTGGCACGCTGCAGGGGCAAGTGCTCGACGCTCACGGCAAGCCTGTTGCAGACGCGAGCGTCACGATCCAGACTTCCGACGGCCTGCATCCCCACGCCACGCACACCGACGCGAGCGGACATTTCGAGTTTCAGCGCTACAGTGCGGGGCAATACGACGTGCGCGCGTATTACAAAGGATCGTTCAGCGACTGGAACAAGCGCCTCGTGATTCGTCCGAAGAAAACCACGGACGTAACCCTGACGCTTCCCGCGGATAGCGCGGAGACGGTCGTGGTACCCAGCAAGTAGTTTTTTATTCGTGCCGCAGCGCGACCATGGGCTCCATATTCGTCGCACGACGCGATGGCACGAAGCCTGCAAGAAATCCCGCCGCGAAAAGAAGCAGCACGATTCCTCCGAGCATGAGTGGATCGTGGGGAGATAGGCCGAAGAGCTGGCTGGCGATCACGCGCGAAAGCGCCCACGCGGCAGGCACGCCGATCACGACTCCGACGAGCACGAGTCCGAACGTTTCGCGCAACACCATTCGCCCAACCAGAATGCGCTACGCAGACGCGTTCTCAATCGACTGAGTACTCTGTCGCCCCCTTTCCCATTTTGAAACTCGTGCTCGCCATGGCTTTGCCTGGCCACTAGCTGCTCTCACCAGCTACCTTTTCGTTGACTCTTAGTTACCTTTGTGGTAACGTAGTCATGGCTTTACTATACGCTGACGTTTCTATGCAACTGCGAAGCGGCTCTTCGTTCCGGCCGCCGGTCGCATCCCACCCGGCTTTACCCAGCCCCTCAAATCCAATTTCTAATCGCAACTGGATCCGATTAGAAATCGCCGTAACTCCAACAAAACACACAGTCCGGACACTTTCTAATCGCAACAAAAACACGCCTTTTTCAATCCGAAAATCTCCCTTTTCCGACAGCCAATGCTTGCGGCCTTTTGACCGTGGCTTCATCATGGTTGGAATGGAACCGCTCTGGAATGCACGCGACCAGGCCAAGCGTTTGGCGGAATTGACGGCTGGCACCGCAAATGCCGAGAAGGAAAGTCCGCTACGGCGGGACGTGCGTTCGCTGGGCGTGCTCCTCGGACGCGTGCTTGTGGAACAGGGCGGCGACGCACTCCTGGAGAGCGTCGAGCAGCTCCGCCGGCTTCTGATTCAGGGACGCGAGGATACGGGCGCTTTCGCGGCTGAAAACAAGCTTATGGGCGAAGCTCGCGCCGTCATTGAGAAAATGGACCTCGACGCCGCCCACCGCGTCACCAAAGCCTTCGCGATCTACTTCGAACTGACGAATCTTGCGGAGACAAATCATCGTAAGCGCCGGCGACGTGCCGCGAAGGTGCACACCGAGCAGCCTCCGCTCGCAGGTTCGTTTCGCGGCACTCTGACGCGCATGCGAGACGCAGGTATCTCCGCCGCGGACGCGCTCGCGGCGCTTCAGCGCGTGAAAATCGTGCCGGTATTTACGGCGCACCCGACCGAGGTCGCGCGTCGGACCGTGCTCATGAAGCGGCGCCGCATTGCACAGTACCTTGAAGATCTCGATCGCCTGCCGTTGCCGGAAGCCGACGCCGCGAATCTAGAAGCGAAGATCCTTGCGGAAATCACGGCGCTCTGGCAGACCGACGAAGTCCGCCTCAAAAAGCCTGGCGCGATCGACGAAGTTCGCATGGGACTCGACTACTACCCGATGACGCTGTTCGACACATTGCCGAAGCTCTATGCGGAGTTCTCGGAGTCCTTTGAGTCCGTCTACCGGAAGAAACTTAGCCGCAAGGAGCTGGGCGGTGTGATTCAGTTTGGATCCTGGATCGGCGGCGATCGCGACGGCAATCCGCTGATCACCCCCCAGGCTACCGCTGACGCACTCGAGATGGCTCGCCACGTGGTTCTCGATTTCTACATCCGCGAGATTGAACGGCTCACCGAACAACTCAGCTCGTCGGCGAGGCAAACTGGCTGTTCGGCCGAACTCCTGAGCGCGTTGTCTGCCTATCAAACGATGATGGGCGGAGAAGTTTCGCTCGGCAAATGGATCTCCGAAACCGAACTGACGCGTAAATTCCTTGATCTCGTGCGAATCCGGCTTCAGTACAGCCGAGACGAATCGCGCAACGCGCGAGCTTACCAATCCTCCGCGGAGCTTGAGCGCGATCTGGAGCTTGTCCGCGCGAGCCTCGCGACGAACGGCGCCGAGCGACTCGCGGAACTGCTTGTCGATCCGTTCACCCTTATCGTAAGTACGTTTGGATTTCACTTACACACGCTCGATCTCCGCCAGCACGCGAATGTGCATGCTGAAACGCTGGCAGAAATCAGCGCGACAGAAAACACTAAGACCGGTACCGGTCTCGCGGTGAAATCGGAACGTTCCCGCGACGTGATTGAAACGTTTCGCATGGCGGCGAAGCTCAAGAGGCTTTATCCGCCTGAGGCGATTCGCTGCTTCGTGATCAGCGGCACCGAGTCCGAGAAAGACATTTTCAACTGGATGGCGCTCGCAAAACTTTGCGGCCTGCAGGCGGCAGCGACGGCGGACGATCCGGGAGTGATGCCGGTTCCCTTGTTTGAATCGATCGAATCGCTGCGCGCCGCAGCGCAAATCATGAAACGCGTCTGGAATTCAGCCGAATACAAACCGTTGCTCGACTCGTGGGGACGCCGGCAGGAAGTGATGCTCGGCTACTCGGACTCGAACAAAGACGGCGGCATGATCACCAGCACGTGGGAGCTGCAAAAGGCACATCGTGACCTGCATCAGGCCGCTCGCGAATGTGGCGTTACGCTGCGTCTCTTTCACGGCCGAGGCGGCACGGTGGGACGCGGCGGCGGACCCACGCACCGCGCAATCCTCGCGCAGCCCGTCGGCGATTTTTCCGGTGAGATTCGTATCACGGAGCAGGGCGAAGTTCTGAACTGGAAGTATTCGGACACCGTGCTCGCGGAATGGAATCTGGAGTTGATGGTTGCGGCTTCACTGGAAGCGCTTACGCGCCCGAGCGGCCGCACCGCCGCGGACGATACGAAGTGGGACGCTGTAATGGACGAGCTGTCTGCCGACGCCTTCGCCTACTACCGCAAATGCATCGCCGGCAGTGCCGACGTTCTCGAGTACTTTGAGCAAGCCACGCCGGTGAACGAATTGGTTCACGCGCGAATCGGTTCGCGCCCCGCGCGACGAACCGCCAGCCGTGAACTTGCTCAACTCCGCGCCATTCCGTGGGTCTTCGGCTGGATGCAGAGCCGCCACGCAGTGCCGGCGTGGTTCGGCGTTGGTTATGCGCTGGAGCGATACGCGGCGAAGGGCCAGGATCACGAGAACCAACTGAAAGAAATGATGCAGTCGTTCACTCTCTTCTCCGATCTTGTGCGCAACGTCGAGATCGCGATGGCGAAAGCCGACATGGCGATCGCGCGTCTCTATGCCACGGGGCTCGTGCCCGACGCCGGCCTGCGGGAACGAGTTTTCGGCATGCTCGCGGAAGAGTTCGAGCGGACGCGCCGAATGCTGATGGCCGTCACAGGACAAAAGGACTTGCTGGAAGGCAACGCTGTACTGTCACAGTCGATCCGATTGCGGAATCCGTATGTGGACCCGATGAGCCTGATTCAAGTCGAGCTGCTCCGGCGCAAACGGGCCGGGGAGCCGAGCGAAGAACACGACTACGCGCTAGGCGCCACCATCAACGGTATCGCCGCCGGTTTGCACAACACGGGCTAACGCCGAACGCCCGGGAGTACGTGTCTAAGTGTCCTTTTATGTGTGGCTTAGACTGATGGTCTTAGGCTGGTACTAAACCTCGCGTACCTCAAAATTTGAAACCCGGGCTCCATTGGTTCTGCGTGGCCACAGTGCAAATATCGACGCGCGGGTTGAAGGCCTGCGAAAGCGGGGACGACGGTTCCACAAAAAAAGGATCCGGGGCACGCTTTCAACCCGTCCAATTACTCGAACTTCCTCCCAAACACGAACGCGCATTACGCGAGCAGCATCTTACCTACGAAGGGGCGCGTCTAGCCTCGTGGCAACTCTCGTGCAAACCAAAGCATAAGCGCCACAAAACGTCTCAAATGCGCGCGCTGAGTGATGCCAATAAACGACACGTGATGCGAATTCTCGACAAGTTGAGAACACGAGCTACGGCTGTCGCGCTGACTGGCGCGCTCGTGTTCGCGCCCGTTGCAGGCGCGGTCGATCTGGAGCCCGCGACGAATCAGGCATACGACCACTACGTCGCACTGACGCAAAAGCAAGTCAGCGAGGAACTCGCGCAATCTGGTGCGTACCTGTGGATTGACCAGCTACGATCCGCGCGCCGAGAGGCGGACGTCGCGACCCTTAAGAGTGGCGGCTTGGTGATCGAGCGGCTTGAAACGGAGGAAAACGGTAAGCCCATCACGGCGCCTAGCGGTCTGATTCATCATTGGGTCGGCACCGTGTTCATTCCCGGCGCGACACTCGATCAAACGCTAGGATTCATGCAGGACTACGATCACAAAGTCGACTACTTCAAGCCAGACATCGTGATCTCAAAAACGCTTTCTCACAGCGGAGGCGATTACACCGTTCATCTCCGCTTCTACACGAAAAAAGTTCTTACGACGGTGATCGACACCGATCAGGAAATTCACTACGAGCGAGTGGATGGGACGCATGCGTGGAGCCGGTCGCGCACCACGCGCGTGCAGGAAGTCACCAATCCCGGCGAGAAAGACGAGCGGCTCGAGCCCGAAGGTCACGACCGCGGATTCGTCTGGCGGATGAACACATTCTGGCGATTTGAACAGAAAGACGGCGGGACGTATGTGGAGTGCCAGGCGATTTCGCTCTCACGCGATATCCCAACGGGACTAGGTTGGATGGTCGGCCCGTTCGTGCAATCCGTGCCGAAAGAATCGCTCACCTTCACGCTGGAGACGGCGCGCGACGCGCTCACCAAGAAAATTTCAGCGCGAAATTAAGCAGCCACCGGAAATACGATCAACGAGCCCCTTCGTGTCCCGGCCGAGGTAGCGCTGTGGCTGGATCCGTTTCCGCGGTCTCTACTTCAGGCTCGCCGGACGGCGTCTGCTTGTCGCCGGTAACCACCACGGTCGTAAACGTCGTCGAACCCAGGAACATGTCCTCTAGGCCGTTCGTATCGTTCGGTACCAGGTTGCTTGCGAAGGAGAGGAACGCGACGGTCTGTCCGTTCGCGCTGATGGAGGGAACGTAGCTCGACCCATTCGCGGGCGATGGGCTGGTGCCCTGCGGAATACTGGCAATGGACAGTCCCTGTGTGCAAGTGACGTCGACGGCGAGGCAGGTATTGCGCACGAAGATGTTTTCCACTCCATTCGTCGTGTTCGCGAAGTTCGACGAGAGCGACGCAAAGGCCACGAACTCCGCCGCACCGCTGATGCTCGGATGTTCACTAAGCCGGTTGCCGGGAGTTATGCCATCCGCCGTAGAGACCAGATACGTGGTTGGCGTGCAGGGCGCGATGACCGAGCTCGTCGCAACGCCCGTGCAGGTGTCTCGTATGTAGATTTGCTGCGTCGGCCCGGAGCCGGGAACGAGATTCGTCGCCGTCGAAGCGAATGCCACGAAGCGGCCGTTGTAAGCCACTCCCGACGTGCTGGTCGAACTCGTTGTGTAGGAAATCGCGGACTGGCCGCTCGCGCCGTTGGCCGGCGTGGCGCCGTCCGGCGTCGAGATCAGGAAAGTCAGTGGCGAGCAAGTATTCGTTGTCGAGCCGAGCGTCGTGACGCAAGTGCTCCTTTCGAAGACTTGCGAAATGCGGCCGGGGTTGGGCGCAGTTGCTCCCAAATTCGTGGCAGACGAAGTAAACGAAACATACAAACCATCGGCGGAGATCGATGGATTCGAGCTGGCTTGGTTCCCGGGAGTAACGCCGTCGGCGGTCGAGACCAAGTACGTTGTTGCGGCGCAAGCGCTGGTCGGCGTAGCGCCATTACAGGTTGAGCGAATGTAAACCTGCGGCGTGACGCCATCGACGTTCACACTGGAAACGAGATTCGTCGCGAGGGAGACGAACGCCACGTACTGCCCATCCGCACTCACCACCGGGTTATAGCTCCTTCCGTTTCCGGCGGTCAGACCATCCGCTCCGACAGAAACCAACTCTGTCACGAAGGTTGTAGGCGTGACCTGGCATGCGGTTAGCGTCGATGTGCAAAGCGGGCGCCAGTATACCTGGCCGTCATTTGTGGGAACCGGAACGCTTGTGGTCAGATTTGTAGCGGTGGAAGTAAACGCAGCAAAGCCCGGCGTCGACGCTGAAGTTGAAATCGACGGCTCCGAACTCGTTCCGTTCGCCGCGTTGCCGTTCGGGTCCGAGCTGACTACGGTCGTAATCGGAGTGCAGTCGGTCGTCGACGTTGCCGTCTGCAAACAATCGCTGCGCAGATATATGTCCGCATTGGGGTTCTGATCGGATAGGACGAGGTTGTGCGACACGGAAGCAAATGCCACCCACGAACCTGTGCTGCTCGTGGAAGGCCCAACCGTGGGAATCGTCAGCTCACTCGCGGTATTGGTGCAATTGGCCAAGCCGTCGCAAATCCCGAGGGTGGCCTGGGTCGCGTCCGCAGCAAGATCCAAAATCACAGGCAAACCAAGCAGGGGTTTGGGGTTCACCGAGAACGGCAGCGAGTTGGAAGTGCCGCCACCGGGCGCACTATTCACCACCTCTACGTTCTGAACGCCCCCTTGCAACATTTGCGCCGGGGTGAGCGTTGTCGTTGCCGTTGTGGCGTTCGCGACGCTCGTCGGTTCGGAAACGCCGTTCATCACGATGGTGGTGTAGCCGGTAACGAAGCCGGTGCCGGTAAGGGTCACGGTTGTCGACGTTGAGCCAACTACCGCACTGATCGGGTCCACTTTCGAGATTGTCGGGACGGCGAGATTCACCGCCAGAGGAACCGAATTCGACGCGCCGCCACCCGGCTCGGGATTCAGCACGGTCACCTGCAAAGTTCCAGGTTGCGCAATGTCGCCGGAAGTCAGCGTGGCTTGCAATTGGCTTGAGTTCACGTACGAGGTGGTCCGGTTGGCACTGTTGATGACCACGGTCGACTCCGAAACAAAATTCTTTCCATACACCGTGATCGTGGAGCTATTGCCTGTCGCAGCAGTCAGAGCCGTCGGGGTAATCGACGAGATAGAGGGCGTGGGGCTTTGAATCGGGTTGATCGTGAACACGATCAGTGGCTGCGTGGACGAAGGGGAAGTACCGCCGCCAGGCGTCGGAGTCGTAACTGAAATGTCCGCAGTGCCGGGATTTTCGATCAGCGAAGACGGAATGATCGCGTCGAGTTCCCCGGTGTTGATGAAAAACACGGTTGGCAGCGTTATCGTTCCGGCGGAAGTTGTCCAGCTAACCGAGGTCTGCTGCACGAAATTTTTCCCAAGTACTTTCAGGGTGAACTGCGGGCTGTTCGCATTGATGTTCGTAGGACTGAGCGAGATGAGTGTAGGCTGGGGATAGTTAATGGTCTGATCGCACGCCGGAAGCACGAGAATTACCAGAACGAGTATAAGAAACGCAATTCGAGAAGGTGCCCGCACTTCGATCACTCCTATTGCCTTCAGTTGGAACAGCGGCGTAAGCGCAAACCTAGAGACTACTAAAGATGAGGGTAACGGGCAACGAGGATGCCTGAATAATCGCCGCCTCCGGAAAAACAGGGGAGATCGTTTCGCACCCTGGCCTTCGATTAGCTTCGTTAGCCTTGCGGCGGGCAAGCATACGGGGTACAACCGAACGCGCGAAACCGCGTGCAATTTCTTGGTCGCGGTCTGATGTCAATCTCAAACAGCCGGGTCCAGGAGGGGAATTAATGCGCGCATTGCGTCGTTCCTATCGAATGATCTTCGTACTTGCTGCGGCGGTTGTATGTTTCGCCGGCCGTCCTGCAATGGCGCAGGATAAGTCCGCACAGACGCAACAAGCTCCCGCAGCGGCGCCCGCAGCTCAACCGGTGCCGGAAGCTAAACCAGCCGACGTGGCGTCTCCCGACGCGATTCTCGCGGCGACCTACGATGTGATCTCCGGGCCACCGGGCGATCGCGACTGGAATCGCTTTTACTCGCTCTTCCTCCCGGACGCTCGATTGATCTCGACCGGCAAAGGTAAAGACGGAGCGATGCGCATCCGTTCAGTCACGCCGCAGGAGTACTCGAAGCTCGCGGGCGCTTACTTTCAGAAGAACGGTTTCTTCGAGCGGGAGAGCGCCCGTAAATCCGAACGTTACGGGAACATCATGCAGATCTTCAGCACGTATGAATCCCGACACGCGTCAGCCGACGAGAAGCCGTTCGCGCGCGGCATCAACAGCTTCCAGCTTTATTTCGATGGCAAGCGCTGGTGGGTTGTGACGATTTTCTGGCTGGAAGAATCGGCTGATAACCTGATTCCTCAGGAATATCTCCCACAATAAGCGCGCGGACCCAAGCGCACAGCGATCGCGTTTCTAGCGTGGCGAAGGCGGCGCCGGAGACGTAGCTCCGCTCGGCGAAGGCACCACTGGATGCTGCGCCGGTGCCACCGCGGGCGGCACAGAAGGCGCGAGCGGCATTGCCGGAACGGGACTGGTCACATCCGGAAGAGGCTTCAATTCACCAAGGACTTCGGGCGCCAGTTTGTCGGCACGCGCTACAAGTGCGCTGACATTCCACATCTGATCTTCCGTCAACGCGCCGCCAAAGCTCGGCATGCCCGTCAGCCGAATCCCGTTTTTCACTTTCCAGTAGGTCTCTCCAACGGGATCGTCGGTGACTGTTCCGTCTTGTGTGAAAAGTTGCGGAGCGGAGGGATACATTCCCTTCGCGGCAGAGGAAGGCGGCTGCTGCGGCAGGCCGTGGCAGAACGAGCAATTCTTCTGGTAGACCTCGGCGCCTTGAATCAGCTCGGGAGCCGTAAACTGAGCGACGTCTTTATTCGGATGCTCTCGCTCGATGCGCGCGTGAAGACTGCCCCGCGCCAGGATCTTTTCGAACGGCAGCGGAGCATCCGTCGCAGCCGCCGGCGCCGACCCGCTCCTCAAGTAAACGTAGAGCACGGCGGGCACGATCAGAATTCCGACAATCAATCCGAGGAGAAACTTCATTTGCGGGCCATCCTTTGGCGACGAGTCGAAGCGCGAGACGATTGAATAACACAGCGTCATGCGGAATCCAAGCGCGTTGCGCCGTCCCAGAAAGGCACTTGCGGCGCCGCTGCGATGGGCGAAGAATACTGGCGCTATTGGGAGGCAAACGATGTATCAGGCGGACTTGTTCAAGGGTCGGACGATTTTAATCACGGGTGGTGGCACGGGCCTTGGTCGCTCGATGGCGCTGCGATTCGCCGAATTGGGCGCGAATCTATTTCTGGTTGGGCGCCGGCCAGAGCCGCTCGTTGAAACCCGCGATGAGATTCGCGCGAAAGGTGCGCGAGCCGCGTACGCCAGCGCGGACGTTCGAGAATTCGCGGCCGTCGAAGCTGCGATCGCGGCCGCGGAGAAAGAATTCGGCTCGGTCGATACGCTTGTCAACAACGCCGCGGGAAATTTCATCGCGCGCACGGAGAAACTCTCGCCGAACGCGTTCAACGCCGTCGTCGGCATCGTGCTGCAAGGCACTTTCCATTTCACGCTGGCGCTGGGCCGCAAATGGATTGCCGCCAAGAAACCGGGGAACATTCTGAACATCGTCACCACGTACGCGGCCACAAATGCTGGTTCTGGTTTTGTCGTGCCGTCGGCGTGCGCAAAGGCGGGCGTGCTCGCGCTCACGCGCTCGCTTGCGGTCGAGTGGGCGAAACATCATATTCGCCTGAATGCCATCGCGCCCGGCCCGTTTCCTACTGAAGGCGCGTGGTCGCGCCTCATGCCCTCCACGGAAATTCAGGAGCAGGCCCGGAAGCGCCATCCGATGGGCCGATTCGGCAAACACGAAGAGCTTGCGAATCTCGCCGCCTACCTGCTGAGCGATCAGGCGGACTATGTGAACGGAGAGTGCGTGGTGATCGATGGCGGCTTGTGGCTGCGAGGCGCGGGCGAATTTAACGATTTCCTCGACATGCCGGAAGCAGCGTGGGACATGATGGAGTCGGCGCGGAAGAAATAGCCACTCGCGGCGCATCGAGCGTCGAGCGAAAACCTGAAGAGAGATCCTTCGGCCGATGAATCGGCCTCTGGATGACGTCAAAATCTGCGACGAGCGGCGGGCTCTGCTGAATGCTTTTCAGCTGCTGCCTAGGCGGGGTATATTGGCCCGCACTCAGCGTCCCCAAGCGCCACGATTCGTGGAGGCGGCCATGCACGCGCGCAGCACCCACTACGTTGTGAAGCCCGAAAGATTTGACGATTTCCTCGATGCAATCTCGCAATCGGTTCCCTTGATGCGCCAGCAAAAGGGCTTTCACTCGCTTCTCGTGCTGCGCGTGGTCGGCGCCAATCCGCCCGAGCTGCGCGTGATGACGGTTTGGGAATCGCAACAAGCGTTGCAGGATAGCGAGCGCAATGTGTATTTCTACCAAGCCGTGTCGCGTGCACTGGCTTTTTCGAGCGGCTTTCCGCGAATCCTTGAAGAGGAAATTGTCCTTAGCGACTTTCCCGACTGAAATTCGCCCTCGAAACTCGCCGCTAGCTCGCCTTGACCACCCTTCCGCTCGCCAGTAATCTAATCTCTTCCAAATCGCTCGAAGGACCCGTATGACCACCGAGACTATTCAGATCACCCTGCCCGATGGCGCCACTCGCGA
>JBEKJW010000040.1:0-24077 GCA_050011035.1 Candidatus Acidiferrales bacterium | reverse complement strand
ATTTCCGTGAAGCTCACGCAGATCGGCCTCGATCTCGATCCGGAATTTTGTTACGCGAACCTCGCCGCGCTGATCGTTGCGACCCCACCCGACAAAACTCTCTGGATAGACATGGAGCAAAGTCCCTACGTGGACGCCACGCTTGCCATTTTCAAACGCGCTCGCGCTGCTTACGCCAACGTCGGTATCTGCGTGCAGGCGTACCTCTACCGCACCGGTCAGGATCTTGATTCCTTAATTCCGATGCGAGCCGCGATTCGACTCGTAAAAGGTGCGTACAATGAACCCGCCGAGCTCGCGTATCCCGTGAAAAAGGACGTGGACGAAAATTATTTCCATCTCGCACAGCGTCTGCTCAGCCCTGAAAGCCGAAGACTCGGCGTCCGCGCCGCGATCGCCACTCACGACAAGGCCCTTATCGCTCGCCTCCAAGGCGTCCCGAAGCAATCCATCGAATTCCAAATGCTCTACGGCATTCAACGCGCCGAACAGCAGCGCCTCGCCGCCGCCGGCTATCGCTCCACAGTCCTCGTCGCCTACGGCACCTTCTGGTTTCCATGGTTCATGCGCCGCCTGGCCGAGCGCCCCGCCAACGTGCTTTTCCTAGCGCGTAACTTTTTCTCGAACTAATCGTTGTTTCTACCGGGATCTGACAGGAGGGAAATCATGGCTGACACGGAAATTCATCTTGGCACGATCGGCCAGATCGCAATTCCGGTCACAAATATCGAAACGTCGCTGGCGTTCTACCGCGACAAGCTTGGGCTGAAGTTCCTCTTTCAGGTCCCGAACCTCGCGTTCTTCGATTGTGGCGGCATCCGCCTGATGCTCGATGTTCCGCAAGAGCACGCGTGGCACAACGGCTCCCCGATCTATTTCAAAGTTCCCGACATGGGGATAGCCTACGAATCGCTCCAGCAGCGCGGCGTGCCATTCGAAGGCAAGCCTCATCTCATCGCGAAAATGCCCGACCACGAAATCTGGATGGCCTTCTTCCGCGATCCCGACCGCAACCTTCACGCGCTGATGTGCGAGAAGCGCTAGCGTAATTCGGGTCGCGATTACACCTGCACCAACACATGCGTATTCCGATCCACATCGTAGAATTGCGCCAGGATCCCGCCCCACGGCTGCTTCTCCAGCTTTTGCTTGAACTCCACTCCTTTCGCCGTGAGTTCTAGGTACGTCGCCTCGATGTCATCGCAAGAAAACACCACGCCCGAAAACGTCCCGATCCTGTCTTCCTGCCCGGGCGGCGTAAACGGAACCACCCGCGTCTCGGATCCCTTCGGCGCCACTTCGATCCACCGCGCGTTCGGGCCCATCGGCTGGTCCTGCCGCACTTCAAATCCCAGCACATCGCGATAGAACTCGAGCGCCTTCTGCTGATCCTTCACGTAAACGCATACCGTTCCCACATGCTTAATCATCGTTTCGCCTCCACAGCCGCCTTCTCGCTGGCGCAACCAGGAATCACGCCATCCGCTGGCGGATGAAATCCCGCATCGTCCACAAAATCCAGCGTCGCCGGCAGCCGCTTCGCCAGAATTCGCGACTTCCATCCGCCTCCCATCATCTTGCTCGCCATGAATCCGCGGAATCCCCGGAAGCCCGTATGTTCGAGCGTCAACTTCGTCCCGCCCGCCTCCGGGGCGAGGTTAAACGTCACCACCGTATCGATTCCCCCGCCTGTCCACGAGTAGGCGAGTTTTCGCGGCGGTGTCACTTCCAGCACCTTGCACGCAACTGTCCCGTCCCACGCTCCGCGCGGCGTGGTGCGGAAATGAAATTCGTGGCCAACCACCGGCTGAAAGTCGTTGGGCATCAGCCAGTACGCGATCGCCTTCGAGTCCGTGATCGCGCGCCACACGCGCTCGGGTGGATGCGGGTAGCTGAATTCAAATCGAAGGTCGCCCACGTCATTTCTCCGTTTTGGACTCAAGGGCATCGTCGTCCAGATACGAGCCGAGCGCCGTGAGTTTCTCGTTCCAGAATTTCTGATAGTGCGCCACCCAGTCGTACACGCCGCGCAATCTCTGCCCGCGCAGCCGATAACGCCGCTCGCGCCCCAGCCGCTCCGCCTCCACAAGCCCAGCCTTACGTAGCACGCGCAGGTGCTGCGAAATGGCCGGCTGCGACATGCGAAATGGCTTCGCAAGCTGTGTCACCGACATATCCGCAACGAGCAGCAGGTCCAGCATCCGCCGCCGCGTCGGATCGCTGATCGCAAAAAACACGCGTGCTCCACTTCCACGCAATTGGCCAACTTGCCTTCGCGGATTTGCCATCCCGGTCACGGTCCAACAATACATAAGCATACGCTTATGTGTCAAGCCACAAAAAAACCGCGGCCGAAACCGCGGTTTTACTTCAGAATTCCGTACCGCCTACCCGTGCCGCGTCTGTTCGTCTCGCTCCACCTTGCCGTCGCGCACCCGAATTACTCGGTGCGCATTCGCGGCGATGTCTGGCTCGTGCGTCACCAAAATGATCGTGTTTCCCTGCGAGTGCAGAGAGGCAAACAGCGCCATGATTTCCTCGCCTGTTTGCGAATCCAGGTTCCCGGTCGGCTCGTCCGCCAGCAGAATCGACGGCTTGTTCACCAGCGCTCTCGCGATCGCCACCCGCTGCCGCTGACCACCCGAAAGTTCGTTCGGCTTGTGACCCATTCGATCGCCGAGATCCACTTGCTTCAGCGCTTGCTGCGCCCGTTGGACGCGTTCCTCCGCGGGCGTGCCGTTGTAGATCATCGGCAGTTCCACGTTGTGCAACGCCGTTGCGCGCGGCAGCAAATTAAAAGTCTGAAAAACGAATCCGATTTCCTTGTTACGGATGTACGCCAGCTCGTCGTCATCAAGCTGGCTCACCAAACGTCCTGCGAGCCAGTAGCTGCCTTTCGTCGGTGTGTCGAGGCAGCCGATCAAGTTCATCAGCGTCGATTTGCCCGAGCCCGACGGCCCCATGATCGCAACGTACTCGCCCTTGTTGATCTTGATGCTCACGCCGCGCAGCGCGTGCAGCTTCTCCGTTCCCATTTCATACGTCTTCCAGAGTTCGTCCGTCTGGATGACGATGCCGGCATCGACCAAGTCCTGTCGAAAACTCTGCCCGACGTCCACCGCGGTTGCTGCCATGTTCAAAAAATCTCCTGGTCGTTCCTGCCGCGTTAGCCCGCCGACTCGCCGCCGCCCGCCGGAGCGTTGTTGTTCACTTTGATCGTCGCTCCCGGTTTCAACGTGCGCAGCGCCTTGTAGCTGCCGGTCACGATTTCGTCGCCGGCCTTAACCCCGTTCATGATTTCAATGTCGGTCACGCCCGTGATTCCGGTTTGCACCGGCACAAACTCCGCCTTTTTCCCGCGGATCACGAATACGCCCTGGACTTCAGACTTCTGCACTGCGTCGCCTCCAGCCGCTGGCTTCGGAGCCGCCAGGGTCACGTTGCCATTTGCTCCCTTAGCCGCCTCGTCCAGATCGTGCTGTGTGCGTACCGCCAGCGCCTGGATCGGAATCGTCAGAATGCCGTCCTTCTTCGCGGTCTGAATCTTGGCGCTCGCCGAAAGTCCAGGTCGCAGCGCTAGCGGCGGGTTGTCCACCACCACCACGACCTTGAAGTCCCGCGCTTCTTGAGTGTTCGCCGTCGTCTGCGTCGTTGCTGCCTGCCCGGACGAACGCAAAATCGCTAGTTCGCCCACCTGGCTGACGTGCCCCTTGAAGGTCTTGCCTGGAATGGCGTCGATGGTCACGTCCGCCGGGTCGCCATCCTTCACGTTCGTGATGTCCGTCTCGTCGACCTTCACCTCGGCCGTCACCACGCTCATGTCCGAGATCGTCATCAGGAAGCTGCCCTCGGCGTTCTGAATGCCGGGCACCACGTTTTCGCCCACGCGGACCGCGATGTAGCTCACAATCCCATCAATCGGCGCCACATACGTCGTTTTCCGCAACACGTCTTTGGTGTGCGTCAGGACCGCGGACGATTGGTCCAGATTGTACCGCGCCTGCTCCCGTGCCGCCTTGGTCTGCGACACCTGCGCTTGCGCTGCCGTCAACGCCGCTGAGGCGCTGTCAAACGTCGCCTTTCCCGCGTCGTAATCCGACTTCGCGATCAGCTGCTGGTCGTACAGCTTCTGCGTCCGGTCGAAGTCAAACTTGGCCTTGGTCAGGTCGGCTTGCCGCTGCGCTAGCGTTGCCACGGCCGAATCGTAATTGGCCTGCGACATGCGCATGCCTGCCTCGTTCGAATCGATCTGCGCCTGTTGCGCCTGCACGTCCGCTCCGGGCTGTATATTCTCTAGTTTCAGCAGGATATCGCCCTTCTTGACGTGGTCGCCCTCTTTTACCACGATCTCGGTGATCTTGCCGATGCCCTCGCCCAGCACGTTGGTGTAGTTCTTCGGGCGTACCTCGCCCGATGCCGTCACGATCGACGTAAGGTCGGCCTTCACCACCTTGCCGGTCTGGACCTCCACCACGCCCTTATTGGCCTGGTAGACGCTGTACCAGACGATGCCGCCTAGCACCGCCGCGGCGCCGATCCCCAGAGATACCTTTTGCCACGTTTTCATTTCGTTTCGACCCTTGAATGTCTCAGCTTATGCCGCGAGACCGCCTTGCAATAACACTACGCGCGGGCACACCGGAATGTTTCCCTTTAGACGCAAACCCGACCGGAAGGACAGGTACTACGAATAATTTCGGGACCACCGGGGACTCGGGCGCAATCGCCGCCCGACTGGCATAAGAGACGCAATTCGTAGTGTAAACCGCTTTTTCCAAGAAGTGAATCGCTATGCAAGTTTGACCCAAATATTCACGGAAGACGCGCTCGAACCGGTTTCATTTTGGGACCAATCCCACCTCTGTCCTCCCTGTGCAAACGTGTGGAAATCTCCGGGCAACCCCTTGTCGCACAAAGGATTCCAACCCTTCCAAGAGCTGGGGTGAAGGCTTTCTCACGTTGACCTGTACGGGTGGACAGGTTAAGATTGCCAGCCGTATCGGGCGCAAGGGTGTAACCATGAACCGCAAGGCATCCGTTCTCGTTTTTGCATTTTTTGTTGTCGTGTTCGTGTGTGCGCCACGTGTTTCCGCTCAGGGTGAATCGCAAAACCCCTCCACGAATTCTTCCCAGTCGCAAAGCCAAGCCGCCGCCGACAAGAAAGCCGCGCAGCAAGCGAAGAAGGCGAAGCAAAAGCGCGATAAAGACCTCTTCAACGAACTCGATTCGCAGTATAAGAAGTGGCTCAACGAAGACGTCGTCTACATCATCTCGCCCGAAGAACGCAGCTCTTTCCTTCACCTGAGCACCAACGAAGAGCGCGAACAATTCATCGAAGCTTTCTGGCAGCGCCGCAATCCCGATCCCGATTCGGCTGACAACACTTTCAAGGAAGAGCACTACCGCCGCATCGCCTACACCAACGAACACTACTCCTCCGGTATTCCCGGATGGAAAACGGATCGCGGCCGCATTTACATCATGTGGGGCCCGCCCGACGAAGTTCAGACACATCCGACTGGCGGCACTTACGACCGTCCAGCATCGGAAGGCGGCGGCGAAACTTCCACGTATCCGTTCGAAGACTGGCGCTATCGCTATCTCGAAGGCATCGGCGAAAACGTGGAACTGGAATTCGTCGACCCCACGATGAGCGGCGAGTATCACCTCACCATGGACCCCAGCGAAAAAGACGCGTTGACGAACGTTCCCGGCGCGGGCTTGACGGAAATGGAATCCATGGGTCTCGCGAGCAAAACGGCACGTTTCAACAATACTGACGGCACGCACGACGCGCAGCCGATCGGCCTGCTGCCCGAGACGATGCAGGAATTTTCGCGCCTCGATTTGTACGCCAAAATCCAGCAAGCGCCGCCGGTGAAATATCCGGACTTGGAAGCCGTCGTCACATCGCGACTTGTTCGCGATCAGGTGAAATTTCAGTACCGCACGGATTTCCTCCGCATCACGTCGGACACCGTGCTCGTTCCAATCACAATTCAAATTCCGACGCGCCAGTTGAGCTTCAAAGAGAAAGACGGCGTGGACTCCGCCTCCGTCAACCTCTTCGGCCGCGTCACCAGCATCAGCGGACGCATCGTTCAGACTTTCGAAGACAACGTACGCCGCGATGTGCCCGCCGCGCAGCTCGGTAAATCGCTCGACACCGCATCGATCTACCAAAAGGCCGTGCCTCTTACTCCCGGCCTCTACCGTCTAGACATCGTTCTCAAGGACACCAACAACGGAAACGTCGGCGTCGTCAACGCGCGTCTCGCCGTTCCGCGTTTTGAAGACGACAACCTTTCGTCGAGCACTTTGATTCTTGCCGACCAGATTTCGCGCGTCTCCGCGCATGACATCGGCCTCGGCCAATTCGTACTCGGCGATTTGAAAGTCCGCCCGAAACTCGACGCCGCATTCAGCGCCTCGGACAGCATGGGTGTCTTCCTCCAGGTCTACAACCTGAAGACCGACGAAAAGACCCACAAGGCCGACGCAAGCGTGCAATACCGCGTCACGCGCGACAAAGAAACCACTCCCGTGCTTTCCTTCGACGTGCCGCAAAACAGCCTGCCCGAGCACGGCGAAGAGCTCACTCTCGAAAATCGCATCACGCTTGGCTCTCTTTCGCCGGGCAAGTACAAGCTTGAGGTCGCAATCACTGACAACATCGCCAAACAAACCATCACGCCGACTGCCGATTTTACGGTGAAGGGCAACGGCACAGTCGCGGCGCCTGCTTCATCCGCGCCCGCGCAGCAGGCCAAACCACAAGGAAGGTAGATGGGGTTTTATCCGCGCCTCGGTCGAGTGCTATTTCTCGGCGCATTGGTATGCGCGCTGGCGTTCTCTGCGAGCGCTGCGCCGGATGGCGGCAAGATCTCAGGTGTGGTGGTCGATGCGGGCGGCGTTCCGCAGATGGGCGCAACCGTCATCGTCACGTCGGAACAACTCTTCTCCAATCTTTCCTTCGAAATTCTCACCAACGATCGCGGCAAGTTCGCTCTCGCGAGCCTTCCCGCAGGCTCTTATTCGATCAAGGTGACTCTCGCCGGCTTCCTACCGTCTATCGAACAAAACGTTTTGGTCAACGACCAGCACGTTACGCTGCTCCAGATCGTCCTCGGCTCGGTCTTCTCGTCGTTCGATAAGTTGCGCCGGGCACCGGACCAGCAAGTGTCCACCGACGAATGGTCCTGGGTTCTCCGCAGCTCGTCTGCTACCCGCCCCGTGCTTCGTTGGCAGGATTCCAACGTCGCTATGACCAGCCAGGGCATCCCGGTCGACTTTTCGCAGAACCAGAGCCCTCGCGCCCGAATCGAGTTGACCTCCGGCTCCGACCATCCCGGCTCTATCAGCGGTCTCGCCGATTCTCCAGGTACGCTCTTCGGTTACGACTATGAAACCGGAGGCCTCGGCGCGGTAATCATTGCTGGCCAGTACAGCTCGGACGGGAATTTCACTTCGAGCGGTATTGTCACGCAGTGGCTTCCGTCCGGACAGAACGGTCCGGTCACCACGCTTCTCATTCGTGAAACGGGTCTCGGCGATGGTGGCGCTTCATTCCGCGGCCTGCGCATGTCGCATGATGGCTCGCTCGCTGTCGGCGATCGCGTCAACATTCGCTACGGCGCGGACCTGATCATGGCGGGGTTCGCCGGCACCACCACTTCCGTTCGGCCGCGCGCGCAAGTTGCTGTGCGAATCACTCCGAAGTGGCGCGCTTCGCTTCTCGTCGCTGAAGCCGACTGGCAGGATACGTCGAATTCAGAAGGCACGCTGCAGGGCGCCATGCAACAGCTCGACATTTTCCCGACGCTGCTGCTTCACAACGGCCGCTCGGTCCTCGACGGCGGTCTCCACGAAGAACTCGCGGTCGAGCACGACCTCAGCAAGAAGTCCACGATTACCGCGGCGATCTTCAACGACCAATCGTCGAACACCGCGATCTTCGGCAAGGGTCAAGTCAGCGGCCCTGATTATCTGCCCGACTTTTTCTCTAACGTCTTCGCGTACGACGGCGGCAACATGCATTCCGGCGGCGCCCGCGTCGCATACACGCGCAAGTTCAACGACGATATCGATATGACGCTCGTTTACGCCTACGCCGGCGCTCTCGCTCCTAACGGCGATCCTTCTGACGCCGTCCTGCGAAGCATGCTCTCGACGCAGTTCCGCGAAAGCGCTGCGGCCCGCGTTTCCGCCAAGGTTCCGAAGACCGGCACTCGCATCGTCACCAGCTACAAGTGGCTCAGCGGGCCCACCGTTTCCCAGCAGGACGCGTACGGCGAATCGATGTACCACATCGATCCCTACCTCAGCGTTCAGATCCACCAGCGCCTTCCGAGCTTTATCCCCGGCCATGCCGAAATCGTCGCTGACTGCGGCAACCTGCTCGCGCAGGGCTACGTCACACTCAATACCAGCGACGGAGCGGTGGTTCTTGTCCCCACCTATCGTTACTTCCGCGGTGGCTTAAGCTTCCAGTTCTAACCTCGAAGCGCCTATTGGAATCGGGAACCGAGATTCCACAATTGGGATGAGTCTATCGATTTTGGTTTTCTATGTCCTTAATCTGCTGGAAATGCAGCGCTTACATATTCCGGAATCTCTGCCGAGCTGGAATTCAACGTGCTACCATTCCGTTCGGAGCTGTGTGGGTGTGCCCGTATGAATGACAGCCTGCGAATGCGATTGGGTGCGGTGCTTCTCGCCCTGCTTACCGTTGCGGCCGTCATTTTTGCGTTCCTGAACTTCCAGCAGCGCAGCCGCTACATTCAGTCCGACGATGGCGTCACCTGGATGGACTCGTCCTCCGGCGTCACCGCCTGGCACGTCGTCGCCGATTCGCCCGCCTCCAAAGCTGGCATCAAAGAAGGCGACATCGTTGAGACCGTCCGCGGCGTCCCGATCCATCGCAGCACAGACGTCACGAAGGTTCTGTTCCGCGTCGCGCCTTGGACCGAAATCCGCTACCAGCTCCGTCGCGACAATCGCACATTCGAAACTCCTGTCGTTACTGCCCCACAGGACAACGCCACTTCGATCGACGACTACCTGCGCATCACCGCGCTCCTGTATCTCTTCATCGGCCTTTTCATTTTTGTCCGCCGCTGGAACGCGCCTCGCGCCGTCCACTTCTACGTCTTCTGCCTGGTCTCGTTCATCCTCTACAGCTTCCACTACACCGGAAAGCTGAACGCCTTCGACTGGAAAATTTACTGGGGCAACGTTGTAGCGCTCCTCCTGCAGCCCGCGCTGCTCGTGCACTTCGCGCTGGTCTTCCCGGAGCGTCGCGGCACGTTGTGGCCCAAGCTCCTCGCGGTTTACGCGCCCCCTGCCGGACTCCTGACGCTGCACATTTTCATCGCCACCGGCACGCTTGACTTTCTGCCTTCCATCAGCACGCAGCACTGGCTCGATCAGATGGAACTGGCGTACCTCGGCGCCTACTTCCTGCTCGCCGCCGGAATCTTCCTCGCGAGTTACTTCCGCGCTCCCAGCGGCGTCCTTCGCCAGCAGTTGAAGTGGGTCACCGGCGGCACTTTCGCCGGTATCACACCATTTTTGCTCTTCTACATCGTTCCGTTTTTCTTCGGCGGTGTGCCGTCGCCGTGGATGAAAATCTGCGTCTTCTCGCTCGCACTGATTCCGCTCTGCTTCGGCTACGCCATCATTCGCTACCGCTTGATGGACGTAGACATCATCTTCAAGCGTGGTCTCTCTTATACTTTCGCTACTGCAACCGTCGTCGGAATCTACTTCGCGATCATCGCTATCATCGGCGAAATGGCTCATCGCCCGGGCCTTTCCACGGGCCCTGCCGGAGCTGTGATCGCCATCGTCGTCGCCGCTTTCCTCATCGAGCCGTTGCGTGTGGGCGTCCAGGCACGCCTCGACCGCTTTTTCTATCGCGACCGCCTCGACTACCGACGCACCCTCATCGAATTCGGCCGCACGCTGACTAACGAAGTTCGCCTCGAGCCGCTCGTCGCCTCAGTGCTGGATCGCGTCTCGCAAACGCTTCTTGTCGACCGCCTCGCCGTATTCCTTGAAGACGCCGCAAATCCAGGCCATTTCGTACTCTCACGCTCGATGGGCGTTCGTCCCGAAGGCCCGCTCGATTTGAACTTCCTCGATCCGGAAAATCCGGCTCTTCAGCGCGGCTGTCTCTTTTTTGAATCCGCGCGTTCGGCTGCCGATCTGCAGCCGTCCGTCCGCCGCACGCTCGAAGAACTCGATCTCAATTACTTCATCGCTTGTCGATTCCGCGAACGCATCGTCGCCGTCCTCGGCCTCGGCAAGACGGTCGATGGCGACTACCTCTCGAGCGATGACCTAGAGCTGCTTTACACCATCGCCGGCTACGTCGCCATCGCCATCGAAAACGCCCGCCTCTACCAGTCGCTCGAACAAAAAGCCGTCCAGATCGAACGCCTTAAGGACTTCAGCGAGAATATCGTCGAGTCGCTCAACATCGGCGTTCTCACCATGGATCTCGAAAATCGCATCGAGTCCTGGAATCCGCAGATCGAAGACCTGCTTTCCGTTCCTCGCACAGAAGCTCTCGGTCGCCGCCTGGAAGACATTCTCCCGGCGGATCTCGTCGGCGAGATCAATGCTCACGCCTCGAACGATCGCGTCGCAGGCATTTACAAATACCGCCTCAACACGCGCTCCGGCCGCCATCTTGTCGTCAACGCATCTATCGCGCCGCTCGTAGGAAAATCCGGCACGCGCCTCGGCCGCCTGATTCTCCTTGACGACATTACTCAGCGCGTTCGCATGGAAGATCAGCTCGTTCAAACCGAAAAACTCACCTCGCTCGGCCTTCTCGCCGCCGGCGTCGCGCATGAAGTCAATACGCCGCTTGCCGTTATCTCGAATTACATCCAGATGCTCGCGAAGCAAATCCCCGCCGACGATCCGCGGCAGAAGACCATCGAGCGCATCGTCAAGCAGACTTTCCGCGCCAGCGAAATCGTCAACAACCTGCTGAACTTCTCGCGCACCGGCGCCGCCGAGTTCGTCGAGGTCGACATCAATTCCGTCCTCGAAGAAACTTTGACCCTCGTCCAGCATCCATTCAAGACCGCCCAAGTCAACGTGATCAAGAATTACAAGGAAACGCTTCCGCCTGTTCTCGGCTCCATGACGCGCCTTCAGCAGGTGTTCCTGAATCTCTTCATGAACGCGCGCGACTCGATGCCGCAGGGCGGCATGCTCGAAGTGCGTACCGCTGCGCACAATGGCTCGGTGGAAATCGAAGTTACGGACACCGGTACGGGAATTTCACCGGAACATTTGCAGAGAATTTTCGATCCGTTTTTCACTACGAAGGCCACCGGCAGGGGCACCGGTCTCGGCCTTTCCGTCAGCTACGGGATTATTAAGGAGCACGCCGGTAAAGTCGACGTGCGGTCTACGCCGGGCAAGGGCACATCGTTCCGGCTCGAGTTCCCCGTAGCCAGGAAGCCCGTCCATGCCTAAAGGCTCCATCCTTGTCGTCGATGACGAACTCGAAATCCGCGAGGGTCTCGAAGCTCTGCTCACGTCCGAAAGCTTTGACGTCACGCTAGCCGAAAATGGCGAAGCCGGTCTGCAAAAGCTCGAGAATCACCCGTTCGACCTGATGCTCCTCGACGTCAGCCTGCCTGATCGCAACGGAATTGAACTTCTCCGCGAAATTCGCGCGCGCGATCCGCAGCTCTCGATCATTCTCATCACTGCCTTCGGCTCCATCGACATGGCTCGCGCAGCCTTCAAAGGTGGCGCGCAGGATTTCATCACCAAGCCGTGGTCCAACGACGAGCTCATTGCGCAAGTCTCTCTCGCCATCGAAGGCCGCCGCCTCCGCGATGAAAACGTCCAACTCAAGCGCGCCCTGAAGCAGCGCTACAACTTCCCGAACATCGTTGGTAAGAGCGATAAGATGCAGGCCGTCTTCGACCTCGTCACGCAGGTCGCGCCTTCTCGCTCCACCGTGCTCATCAGCGGCGAAAGCGGCACCGGTAAGGAAGTCATCGCCAAAGCGATCCACTCTGCCTCAACTCGCGTGGACAAAGCTTTCATTCCCATCAACACGGGCTCGATTCCCGTCGACCTTCTCGAATCGCAGCTCTTCGGCCACGTGAAGGGCGCCTTCACCAGCGCCGTCGCCTCAAAGAAGGGCCTCTTCGAAGTCGCCGATCAGGGCACGATTTTCTTCGACGAAATCTCCACCGTCAGCACCGAAACGCAGGCCAAGCTCCTTCGCGTGATTCAGGAGCGCGAGTTCATGCGCCTCGGCGGCACCGAAACCATCAAAGTCGACGTCCGCATCCTCGCCGCCTCCAACGAAGACCTTCGCAAGCTCGTCCGCGAAGGCCGCTTCCGCGAGGACCTTTTCCACCGCCTCAACGTCATCTCCGTCCATCTGCCGCCGCTCCGCGAGCGCAAGGAAGATATTCCGCTGCTCGTCGAGCGTTTCCTCAAACAGTATTGTCTGGATAATGCGAAGCCGCCGCGCACCTTCACCAACGCCGCGATGAAGCTTCTCGTGGATTACGATTGGCCGGGCAACGTTCGCGAACTCGAGAACGCGGTAGAACGCGCCGTCGTTCTCTCTACGCAAGAATCCATGGACGCGGATCTGCTCCCCGAAGCCATCCGCACCCGCGAAATTGTTCGCGGCGTTCGTCTGCAGCTCAATGAATTTCTGCCGTCGCTTCCGGGCGAAGCAGGTGGCCGCGAAACTTCTCCCTCCCTCTTCGCGATCCTTGAGGAAGTCGAGCGCCGCATCATCGTCGACATGCTCGAGCGTACCAACTGGAATCAGACCGAAGCCTCCGAGCGTTTCCAGGTCCCGCTCTCCACGCTCAACCAAAAAATCAAACGCCTCGGCATCGAGACTCGCCGCCGTAATCCATCGAGCCGCCCCTTCGACGACGAGCCCCCCACCAACGGTTTCGCCGCCAACTGCTAACTCGTCCCGACGCTATCAGTGAGGTAGCCAGTTCTGGCTGCGCAACCACAGCTCCTCCTAGATGAGCTGTGCGTACGGCCGTGAGATAGCTCACCGATCCGGCTGTGCTCCGCATCACCGTCAAAGCAAGGCCGACCCCGACAGAACCGCACAAAAGCGGCTCGTCGCCTTGGGATCAATGGGCTTGGTTCACAAACCCGTCATCCAGAAGGCCGTTTACGGCCCGAAGGATCTCTCTTCTTTGTAGTTCTCACCGCAGGGCAGGCAAACCACTCACCACATCTCTACTTCGCAAAATTCCCCAGCGCCAGGGACACTCGCCCCAACTCTCGAACGTCTCGTACACTCCACCCGCTCCCCAACTCGCCCACCAGTCGCGCATTCACCTCGTCCACGCTCATCCCAGCCACCGACTCCACAAACGCGCGCCACTCCTCCGCCACTCGCTTCCTCTCCTCCTCATTCGCATCCTCGCAAAACGCGCGTGCCGCCCCCGCAGGCGTTCCGTACTCATCCGCATAATCCTGATTCAAATACGCGCGCACAAATGCCCGCAGAGCCGAAAACTGCTCCGCCTTCCCACTCGTCTCTTTCGTCATCGCGGACACTCCGGATACGCCGTCAACACGTAGAAATCATTCTCGCCGTACGCTTTCAGCACCACCAACGCGTCATACGCCGGCTCCGCCTGAGTCGAGCCGCGTGCGATGCATCGTCCCACCGGACGTGCGGGCGACCCGTGATAGTCGAGCACCAGATTCGGCTTTCGCCCGTTGCGGTCGAGCCATCTCTCGAGTTTCGAATTGTGTTCGAGCACTTCGCCCACAGCTTCTTCCGCCGAGGCTCGATCGGTCCACGTTGACGAAGCCGAAATATTTTCACGCTCCAGCCGTTCGAGCAATTCCTGGTCGCTACGGCCGACGTGTTTTCGCAAAGTGTGGCCGCCGCGCTGCTCGTCGATCTCCAGATTGCGCCGCGGTCCGCGACCTTCATCGCGTGCCGCTGACGCCGGCGACGGAGCAGCACCGCCATCGCCCGCAGGCGCATTCGAAGTTGTGCTGGTCGTTCCGCCGCCGCACGCACCCAAATGGGCGCACACCACCACCAGCGTCGCCACCAAGAAGGGAAGTGTCAAACCTCGAAGGGAATTCGTACGTGTCAAGCGATTCGCCCCAAATGCTCAGGCAGTCAGCGGCCGTCCCACAATATTTTCCAGAATCCGGTACGGCGCCGCATCCGGCGTCACCAGCGCTGCCGGCGGAATCAAAAACGTCTGCTCGATCGCGTATTGGCCCGACATCACGGCGTGCGCCACGCAGTCCGTAAACACAATCCACGTCGCCAGCGGCGGAAAATCGATCTGCGTCTTCGGCGTGTTCCTTTGAAAATCTGCATTCTCTTTCAGATAGTCGTGAAATCGCAGCATGAACATGTCGTACGGCGTTCGCCCCGGCGCCGTCAAACCCAGCTTCGCGCCGAGATTGTGCACCGCTCGACCGATCGCTGAATCGTCTTCCGCGATTTTCTCGAGCCCAGCGGTTTTCGCGAACTTGCCGGCGATTGCGTTGAAATTCTCCGTTGTATTCCACACGCGCGGCCGTACGAGATTCAAATTCGTAAAGATTCGCAGGATTCGGCCGCCGCGCGTCGGTCGGCTTGGGAACGCATCCACATGTAACAGGTCGTTACGTTTATGTAGCGGTAAATCGCGGCCTTCCTCCTCCAGCGGGCGGAAGCTCGCAAAATCGAGAACCCACCTGTCTTTGTAGGGCGAGAGAAACTTACCCGCAAAATCGATCACTTGAGCGCTGTAGTTCCGGAAAATCTTGTGTAGTCGCTCTTCCGCCGCCGGGTTTCCGCTCACGCCTCGTAGCACATCCTCCGACGGGCGGTAGGAGACGTTCTTGTGCATCCGCAGCTCGGTCCACTCTTGGTCGCGCAGGAACTTCTGGTCGTCGGCCGGCAATGAGAAGGGAAGTTCGCGGAAGAAGAGAATCTCGCCCCGCTCGAGCATCTCGCAGTACGCGCGCGACCGCGCCTCGCGCTGCTCACCGGCCGTCCATCCGCCCGGCGACTTGTAGTCTTCCACTTGAATCCAGGGAGAGTTGGCCATCGGAAAGTCTTACGTGTTCGAATGCTACAACGAATTGGGGTTCGTGTGGGTGATCGCGATCACGCCGACCCTTTGTAACCCGGCGGCATCAACGTGGTACTCAAGTCCAGTCCGGAAAGATCGACGCCTTCGAGATTCGTTTCGCGCAGGATGGTCGTCCGCATCGTAGCGCCCGAAAATGTTGCGCCTTGAATCTTCGCGTCGCGGAAATTGGCGGCGCCGAGATCCGCATTTCGGAAACTCGCGCCCGTAAAATCCGTGCGGAACAGTTCCGCGCCTCCTAGTTTCGCATCGGTCAGGTCCGCGCCGCTCGCGTGAGCCTCCGTCAGGTCCGCTTTGCGCAGGTCCGCGTTCTTCAGATTCGCCTTCGTCAGATTCGCCGACGAAAGTCGCGCGTTGTAGAACTTCGCGCCCTCCAAATTCGCGCCGCTGAAATTCACGAGGTCTAGGTTCATGCCTTCAAAATCCACACCAGAAAGCTGCGCGCCGGAAAGGTCCGCGCGAGCTCCCGTTTCATCGCCTCGGATGAATTTCTTGTGCTTCTCGATAATGTCGGAAATGCGCTCGCCTTTGTGCCGAACGCTGTTGGGGGTTCTCACCGTTTCTTCACTCCCTCTTGCTGATGGATGGCCGGGTCGGCGTGTCCGCCGTCGTTCGTGCCGGCCCTAAATTTTACTAGATTCCACCCGCTCCCGAACACGATTCGCTGGCACTCCCTCGCGAATTGATTTGTGGTACCGTCGCCTTATGCGCGCGCCCCGCCGCTTCGGTGCGAAGTTCCCGCTATACTTCAGTGCGCCGCTTCTCGCTTTTCCGTTGTTTCTTGCGCTCACCGCGCCCTCGGCTCTTCAGGCGCAGCAAACCGAGCAGCCGCCCGCCGAGGAGTTCGTCGCCAATCTTGCCGCTGGCCGCGTCGTGATTGCTGTAGTCAAAGACGCCATCGTCATCGTCACCATTGAAAATCCCATCGAAGTGCAGACGCACGTTCCCGCGCCGGTTCCTGTTTCAGCCCTCCGAGCGGAAATTCTTCTCGGCGCCATCGATTGGCAGTCACCATCTTCGCAGCAGCAAATCGCGCGCATCGATCGCGAACTTCCGCACCTGCGCACCTCCGTTCTCGCCGGACCCAAGACAAACTCAGCACCCACACTCGGCGGTGCCACCGCCAATGCCGAAGCTGTTGACCTCGAAGGAGTTGGTCAAGCCCTCTTCGAGCGCTTCAACGACATTACCCGCGACATTCACGGCAAAATTTCATTGCCCGCTGGCGAACCGATCGCTCAACTCGTGGTTTTGGGATACGCGAGAGACTACGGCCCCGAAGTCTGGCTTCTTACTTTCGATGTGCAACAGGACATCCAGCGAGAGGACTACTACAGCACCCACGTGACCCGTCCTACATTCGCGCAGTATTGGCCGCCTGAGAAAGGCCAGCCCCACACTCTCATCGAATTTCAGTATCCGCCGGAAAATCCGTCGCCCACGATTCTCGAGCTGCTCAAGAACAAAGACCCGCGCCTCGACAAAATCATCGCGAGTGACGCAAAAATGTCGCAGGTCGCCAGCCTGCTCCTAGCCGGGGACAGCAAGAAAATTCTCGGCGTCGACGCCGTGCAGTTCTTCCGCGCCGCCCTCGGCGCCATCTCAACCGAAAAGACCCGTGAAACAGTCTCGACCATCACCGAAGACGGCGGCCTGCAGTGGGTCCTCCAACCGCCCGCCGAACCCAAAGCCCCCGTCTCAACAGCGCAAAAGGAGCATCCCGCCGAAGCCCCCTCCCTCCTCCACAACAACTAGGGTCTCGGCCTTCTCACAGAGTCTCCGTGCCCTCCGCCTTTCTCAGTTTTCTCTGTGAAGTGTTCCGCCTTTGCCATTCGTTACGATCTTGCGGTTGTCGCCGGGCCTAAACCTTCCCCTCCGCCAACTTAGCCTTCAACTTTGCATTCTTCTCGTCCACCGCTTTCGCCAATTCCTCTTTGTGCTCCAGCAGCTTCTTCGCGATCACCGGATCTGACAGCCCCAAAATCTCTGCCGCAAAAATCGCAGCGTTCGTCGCCCCAGCCTTGTCGATCGCCATCGTCGCCACCGGAATTCCGCCCGGCATCTGCACCGTAGAAAGCAGCGCATCGAGCCCATTTAGCGAGCTCGTTCCCATCGGCACGCCGATCACGGGAATAGTCGTGTTTGCCGCCATCACTCCCGCCAGGTGCGCCGCCGCTCCCGCCGCCGCGATCATCACCTTCAGCCCGCGGCTCAGCGCCGTCGTAGCATATTCGTGCGCCCGCGCCGGAGTGCGGTGTGCGGACATGATCTCGATTTCGTACGGAATTCCGAACTTCTCCAGCGCTTTCGTCGCCTCGGACATCATCGGCAGGTCGCTGTCCGATCCCATGATGATTCCCACCAACGCCTTTTTGTCTCCCGAGCTCACCTGTCGTTCTCCTTATCTTTCAGTTATTCTGTCAGTCGCGTTTCCGCCGCTGTCCCAACCGCAGCTTCAATCACTTCAATTCGGTCACCTTTTTGAATCTTGCCGGCCACCACCACGCGGCACAACCATCCACGTTGCCCGCGCAATTCTTCCTGTAGCCCCATCCGAATCTCATCCATTCGCGGGCACGGGTCGCACGGAATGGTGATTCGCAAAGTGGCCTCGCCTACGCGAAGCGCCTGCCCAATCTCGAGCTTCGTGAAATCAAGCCCGCGGACCGTTAGATTCTCTTTCGTAGCGCCCGGCGTCAATCCGAATCGATCCAGCGTCTCCATATCCATCAGCAGCACCTGGCGTTTGGTTCCGGGCCGCCCGTGAATGCACCCCTGAAGACCCTTGTTTTCAATGGCTTCCGCGACTTCGACTTCCTTCATTGGAAATCGGTGCACGAGGCACAGAAAAATGTTCTGGATCTCAGCCATTCGGAACTCCAGACGTCGCCTTCAGCTCCGCGCCCGGACTCGCAACCGAATCCGACGTTCCAATGTCTTTTCGATAAAACGCGCCATCAATTTCGATCTTCTGAACCGCGGAATATGCCGCCATTCGCGCTTCATCAAGGTTCGCGCCGGTCGCCGAAACGCCCAGTATCCTGCCGCCGTGCGTGTAAAACCCGTCGTCTTCGTGCCGCGTCCCGGCGTGAAACACCGTCGTCTGCGCCACTTGCTCCGCGTCCGGTAGCCCTTTGATTTTCTTGCCCACCACTGGGTCTCCCGGATATCCCTGCGAAGCCATCACGACGCAGATGCTGGCGTCCGGCTTCCATTTCGCGATGGAAGCGTCAAGCTCGCCCTTCGCCGCGTCATAACACGCCTGGGCAAAATCAAAGTCCGCGCGCATCAGAAGCGACTGCGTTTCTGGGTCACCCAGCCGGCAGTTGTACTCCAGCACCTGCGGGCCATCCGCGGTCAGCATCAACCCAAAAAATATGAACCCGCGATAGTCGAGCTTCTCTTTCACGAGTGCCGCGAGGGTCGGTTTCACAACATCTTTCAAAATGGACGCTTCCACGTCCGCCGGCAAAATGTCACCGGACGAGTACGTCCCCATCCCGCCCGTGTTCGGACCTTGGTCTCCATCGAATGCGCGTTTGTGATCCCGCGTCGGCGCCAGCGAAACGAACGTCTTGCCGTCCGTAAGAATAATGTAGGAAAGTTCGCGCCCCGCCAGCGCCTTTTCAAACAGCACCTTGCAACCCGCCTCGCCGAACTCCTTCTTCTGCATCGCGCGGTCGACGAATTCTCTCGCTTCATCTGCCGAGGACGTGACCAGCACGCCCTTTCCGGCCGCTAAACCATCAGCCTTAATCACAATCGGATAAGCCACCGACCCGAGCGCTTTCTGCGCGTCCTCCGCCGATTCAAACACCCCAATCGTCGCCGCGGTCGGAATTCCGTTGCGCTCCATGAACTGCTTCGCGAACACTTTGCTGCCCTCAAGCTGCGCCGCCGCTTTCGACGGGCCCAGCAGCAACAAGTTCCGGCTCGCAAACTCGTCTGCTATTCCATTCACGAGCGGCAACTCCGGTCCCACGACCGTAAGGTCCGCGCGCAAGCGCTGCGCGAGATCCGCAGCCGCAGCCCCGTCTGCCACGTTCAAAGGTACACACTCAAAATTGCGCGAAATTCCGCCATTCCCTGGCGCGCACCAGATTTTCTCGACGTTGCTGGATTGAGCTAGCTTCCAGGCGATCGCGTGCTCGCGTCCGCCGCTTCCAATGAGGAGGATTTTCACGGTGAGTTTCTAGGCCAAGGAAAGATACGGCGTGCCCCATCAAGTGTCAACTATTGGAACTCGCGCCGGCCGCTCGCACCACACTTGCAGCCGCTCGCAAAAAATGATTCTATGCTCCGAGAATTCGCAATAGGCCGGAATCGTCTCGGACCAATGGCTCAATTCTCGAACTCCGAAATCAAGCGCCTCCTCAGGCCCTATGGAGTCGATGCCTCCAGTCACCTCTGCGATCAAATCCGCGATTACACCGAGCTCCTGCTCGACTGGAACAAACGAGTCTCCCTAACCACCGTTACAGATCCCGCTCAGATCGTCCGTTTTCACTTCGGCGAAAGCATGTTCGCAGCCTACGCAGTGCCCATACGGAATGGTCGGCTCGCCGACGTTGGAGCAGGCCCAGGATTCCCTTCCATACCTATAAGTATGGCCAACGATGGCATTACCGCCATTCCTATTGAGTCCAACTCCAAGAAGTCCACGTTCATGTCCGAGATCGCTCGGAGGCTCGACTTGGCCAGCGTTCGCCCGTTTCGCGGCCGTATGGAAGATTTTCCGTTATCTGAGGCTAACTTCGATTGGGTCATCGCTCGCGCCCTTGGGATGCATCGCAACCTGGCCAATTGGGCCGAACATGCACTCTCTCCGAACGGCAATCTCGTACTTTGGCTCGGCGATTCCGATGCCACCGAGATTTCCAAATTGTCTGGTTGGATGTGGCGTTCCCCAATCAAAATTCCCGATTCCGACCGCCGAGTCCTGCTTGTCGGTGGGCGATCCCATGGGCCAAATCGTTCCACGTGAAACAAAGCCACCCGGGCGCCTACGCGATCGATGTTTCACGTGAAACAGCCTGCCTCGACTCATGAGTAACCGTTCCACGTAGAACGACTAGATCCAAATCCGGCCACCGCGGCTTCCAATTCTTGTTCCACGTGAAACAAACCAGAAATCCGCAACTTTCTAGCCCGTTCCACGTGAAACATCTTGATTCCTGTGTTTTTCATCTGGTACATTCCGCCACGCGAAGGAAAATCGAATTTGGCCCGAGTAATCGCGATCACAAATCAAAAAGGCGGCGTCGGCAAGACCACCACCGCCGTAAACCTCGGCGCGTCTCTCGCCGCGTCCGAACAGCGCACCCTAATTATCGACTGCGATCCCCAAGCCAACACAACCAGCGCCCTCGGCTTTCCCAAGGATCCCGCCCGCCGCACCCTCTATCAATCGCTCATTCTCGGCGAGCCTATCGAACGCGTTGTCCTAGACGCCCAGGTTGAAGGACTCGACCTAATCCCCTCGGACAGAAATCTGGTTGGTGCCCAGCTCGATTTGATGTCGCTCGAGAATCGCGAATACCGACTCAAAGGCACGATCTCCGGCATACTCGCAAAATACAACTACGTTTTGATCGATTGCGCCCCGTCGCTCGATCTTCTCACGCTAAACGCCCTTGCCGCCTCTGACTCCGTCCTCGTCCCCATCCAATGCGAGTTCCTGGCTCTCGAAGGGGTAGCAGAGCTTCTAGACACCCTCATGCGTCTTCGTCGGTCAATCAATCCATTGCTCGCGATCGAAGGCATCCTTCTAACGATGTACGACGACCGCACCACGCTCTCAAAGCAAGTTTCCGCTGACCTTCGCAGCTTCTTCGGTGCCCAGGTCTTTGAAACCGTAATTCCGCGCAATGTCCGCTTGGCCGAAGCCCCAAGCCATGGCATGCCGGTCATGTTCTACGACATACATAGTAAAGGCGCGGAAAGCTATATCCAACTAGCCAAGGAGGTTATCGAAAATGCCCAGAAACGCATTGGGCAGGGGATTGAGCGCGCTGATTCGCGAGCCAGAGACGGAGGAGTCGCTCCACCAGCCGTCGCAGCCGCAGCAGCAGCCGGGGCAAGCGCAGTATCCACCCCAACCCCAGCCACCGTCACAAGCGTCGAGCTATCCAAGCCCGTCGAGCCAGCCCAGCCAAGTACCGTCGAGTCCGTTCAACAGCAGCACGACGGGAGCGGCAGCGGCGACGGCGGTAGCTCTTGCGCCGACTGAGAGCTTCCTTCACGTCGATATCGATCTGATTGACCCGAGCCCCTATCAACCGCGTACCCGCTTCCGCGAAGACGCGCTGGCAGAGCTGGCCCAATCGATCCGCTCGAGCGGCATCGTTCAGCCGTTGGTCGTCCGCCGACATTCCCAGCGCTACCAGCTGATCGCCGGCGAACGTCGATGGCGCGCCGCTCAACGCGCTGAAATGCACGCCGTGCCCGTCGTCGTCCGCGACGTACCCGATGGTATGGCGATGGAGATGACTCTTGTCGAGAACCTCCAGCGCGAAGATCTCAACCCAATCGAGCAAGCCCACGCGTTCCAACGGCTTACCGACGAGTTTCACCTTACACAAGAGCAGGTCGCCGAACGAACCGGCAAAGATCGCACCACCATCGCAAACGCAGTCCGCCTCCTGAAACTCGAAGCCCCGATTCAGGAACTCGTCGAAGAAGGCAAAGTCACGGCCGGCCACGCCCGAGCTCTACTCGCGGTCGCCGACTCGGCTACGCGTCTCGAACTCGCCAAGAAAATCGCCCGCGGCGGCATGACGGTTCGCCAGGTTGAGCGCTTGGCCACCCGTGTTCCACGCCCTCGCGAACATTCGGTCGCGTCTTCACCCGATCCCAACACCAAGGCTGCCCTCGAAGAGCTGCAACGCGAGTACGGCACCCGCACCATCATTCATCCGAAGCCCGGAGCCAAGGGAGGCGAGTTGGCGTTTGAGTACTACGACGATGCCGACCTCGCGCGCCTCTACGACCATCTCATGCGAAAATAATCTCGCGCCCCTAACACACACGCTCAGTTAGCGAACGTCAGGACAACGAATGGTTCTCAGTTGGTTTAAAGGTGACGCCAAGGATTCCGGCGAGTGGACAGGTTTCCTCGAGCAAGGCGTGAAATTCGAAGGCCGGCTCGAGACCACCGGAACCTTCCGCGTAGACGCGCAAATGAAGGGCACTCTCGTCTCGAGCGAAACCCTCATCCTCGGCGAGAATTCTCAAATGGAAGGTGACATCGAGGGCCATCTCGTCATCGTCGCCGGTCAGTTTGACGGCACCATCCGAGCCGCCTCAAAAGTCGAAATCCAGCCCAAAGCCGTCGTCAGCGGCGAAATCTATACGTCCTGCTTGATCATCGAGCCCGGCGCCCTCTTTGAGGGCCGTTGTCACATGATCTCGTCGAGCACGCATGACGCATCTCGCGCTCCCGTCGCCATCCCCATCCGCTCTGTCGTCGCCCGCGCCACCACGCAGCAGTCCTGATCCCTTCGTCGCGCTATAATCCGACTTCGCGTGAAGTGACAGTGTTCCACATCACTCGCATTCACATCTTCTGCGCGAGCCGGCGTAGCCGGCGAAACATTTAAAGGATCTGCCTTGCCCAACTCCCAAGAGCCAGTTCGCCTCACCGGCACTGCCAAAGCCGCCGGTTGCGCCGCGAAGCTCAGCCCCAGTGTCCTCGAGGCCGCGCTGAAGAAACTCCCCGCCCAGCCCGATCCCAATTGCCTTGTCGGTTTTGAAACCAGCGACGACGCAGCCGTCTACCGCCTCGCCCCGGACCTCGCCATCGTGCAAACTGTCGACTTCTTCACGCCCATCGTCGACGATCCCTTCGAATTTGGCCAGGTCGCCGCCACCAACGCGCTCAGCGACGTCTACGCCATGGGCGGCCGCCCCATTTCGTCGCTCACCATTCTCGCGTTTCCCGGCAATGGCGATCCAGCCGTCCTCGAACAAGTTCTCCGCGGCGGCCTATCCAAGATGTCCGAAGCGAATTGCACCGTCGTTGGCGGCCACTCCATCCGCGACGATGAACTGAAGTTCGGCTACGCGGTCACCGGCACAATCCATCCGGATAAAGTCTGGAAAAATGTCGGCGCCCAAGCCGGCGACGCACTCATTCTTACCAAAGCCATCGGCACCGGTGTTATCTCCACCGCGATCAAACGACAAAAAGCCGCGCCCGCGTGGATCGCCGCCGCAACCGACTCCATGACCACGCTCAATCGTGACGCCGCCGATGCGCTTCACGATTTCGAAGCGCTGCATCCGCAAGCGATTCATGCTGTCACAGACGTCACCGGCTTCGGCCTCCTCGGCCACGCCCGCGAAATGGCGATCGGCAGCGGCGTCGCCATCGACTTCGATCACAAAAAAATCGCCTATCTCGATGGCGCGATTGACGCTGCCCGCGCCGGCTTTTTCTCTGCCGGCATGAAGAACAATCGCGAGTTCGTCGAAGGCTGCGCCGATTTCGCAGCGTCTGTTCCCGACGAATTCCGCGCTCTCGTCGTCGATCCGCAAACCTCCGGCGGCCTTCTCGCCGCTATTGCGCCCGCTCACGCCGATGAAGCCATCGCCGCCTTCAAAAATCGTCACGTCGATGCGCGTATCATCGGCGCCGTGAAACCCAAAACCGCGCATCTACTCTTCGTCACGTAGCCGCCGGGCCCGCGCAAACTCGCCCTCCATCGTGTAGAATTTTTTCTGCGCCTCCGGGGCGCGATCGAACCCAAACGCGTTCATGGACACCATCACTCACGGCATCGCCGGCGCCCTCATCGGCAAAGCCTTTTTCTCGAAACAGAAGCGCGTCGTTCCCGTAGCCACCTTCGCCGCCGTCGGCGGCGCGATGTTCCCGGATATTGACATCGTCCGCTACGCCTTCTCCTCCGACCCGCTCGCGATCGTCAAGTATCACCGCGCCATCACGCACTCTTTCAT
>JBEKJW010000039.1:0-24148 GCA_050011035.1 Candidatus Acidiferrales bacterium | reverse complement strand
TCACGATCGGTGCGGGAAATTTGAACTGAAATGGCAGCAACTTTTCCAACTCAACTGAAGATCCGGAACATCGAGATCCGTCCGGCGACTGTGCTCGCACCCATGGCGGGTGTGACCGACACCGTGTTTCGACGCGTGATCCGTTCGCTTGGCGCGTGCGGGCTGATCATGACCGAGTTCACCAGCGCCGAAGGGCTGACGCGCAACTCGGCGCGCACACTGCACTATCTTTACTTCGACGGCGACGAGCATCCGATCGCCGCGCAGATTTTTGGGTGAAGACCTCGGTTTCGATCAGGTTGACATCAATCTGGGCTGCCCGGTGAAAAAAGTCGTGAAGTGCGGCGGCTCGGGGCTGTTGCGCGACCTCGCCCATCTGGAAAAGTTGTTCGGCGCGGTTCGCGATGCGGTGAAGATTCCGCTAACGATCAAGATTCGGTCAGGCTGGGACGAGAATCACATCGTGGCCGTGGATGTGGCGCGAATGGCGGAACGTATCGGCATCGAGGCCGTTGCCGTGCATCCGCGAACCCGCATGCAGGGCTATGCCGGTTCGGCGAATTGGAACGTGATTCGCGATGTGAAGTCGGCGGTGAAGATTCCGGTGATTGGCAACGGGGACATTCGCGTGCCACAGGACGCGGTGCGGATGGTCGAAACGACGGGCTGCGACGCCGTGATGATCGGCCGCGCAGCATCGTTCAATCCGTGGATTTTCCGCCAAATTGCAGACTATCTCGCAACGGACTCTTACACCGAACCAACGGAGCTCGACCGGTATCATCTGCTCGCTGGATATTTCCGGAACCTGCTCGAGTCCGGGATGCCGGATGCGATCGGCAAGATGAAGCAATTCGCAAGCCTGTTCACGCACGGCGTACGAAACGGCGGGGAACTGCGGCAGGCAGTTCACCACTCCACGACCGGGCCGGAAATTCTGGACAAGGTGGACGCGTTCTTCGCGCAGTCCATCGCCTCTTCGGGCGACTAACTTCTCGTGCCGCTTCGCCCGCGGCTTATTCTTCGCGAGTAATCAGGAGTTGTTTGTAGGCTTCGCGGCGCGTGATTCCGCGTTCGCGTGCGACATGTTTTAGCGCAGCTTTGTTGTCGAGGCTGCGTTCCTTCATGATTTGGGCCACGCGAGTGGCCAGCGGCATTTTGGCGTGCGCGTCTTGCTCGGCGGAGTGCAGCGCTTCGCCGTCGGATTGGCCGATGAGGAGCGTAATTTCGCCGCGCGGCGGCTTGGAGCGGACGGCAGCGAGCAAATCTTCCAGGTGGCCTCGCGTAAATTCCTCGTAGATCTTGGTGACTTCGCGCGCGATCACGCCGGGCCGATTGCCGAGGATGTCGAGCGCATCTTCGAGAGTGTCGATAAGGCGGTGCGGCGCTTCGTAAAGCGCCAGCGTGCGAGGCTCGTCAGAGAGCGCGCGAAGTTTTTTGCGGCGTTCAGTGGGACGGGCGGGCAGAAATCCTACGAAGCTGAACTCCTCGATGGGCATGCCCGAAGCCGCGAGCACCGTGACAAAGGCCGATGCGCCGGGAAGCGGCACGACTTTGATTCCGTGCCGGATGCACAGGCTGACGAGGCGGTAACCCGGATCGGAGATTGCCGGCGTCCCCGCATCGCTTACTAGCGCCACCTGCGCGCCCTGCTCAAGCTCGATGATGATTTCAGGTGCGCGCGTGATTTCGTTGTGCTCGTGATAGCTGACGGTGCGCGTAGAAATTTCGAAATGCGAGAGGAGCTTGCCGGACTGACGCGTGTCCTCGCAAGCGATCAGGTCGACAGTCTTCAGAGTCTGCAAGGCACGAAGCGTGATGTCTTCGAGGTTGCCGATGGGAGTGGCAACGATGTAGAGGCAGCCCGCCACGGGCTCGGCAGTTTTCGTTTTCGGCATTGTCGTCTGGTTGGCCAGTGTAGCACAGGGCTTTCCGAGCTTTTGGCGACGGCGAACCGCTGAACGCGCGGGATTCCCCGCTTCGCATGCGAAACCGCAGCCGTGCTATGATTTTTTGAAGCTTTGCAGCAAGGAGGTTATTCCGTTTGCCGCTCTACGAATACAAGTGCGAGAAATGCGGTCACCATTTTGAGAAGATCGAGCCGTTTTCGGCGGCGACCATAAAAAAGTGCCCGAAGTGCGGAGCCAAGGCCGAGCGCCAGATTTCAGCAGCAGGCATTCAGTTTAAGGGTTCGGGCTGGTATGTGACGGACTATAAGGGCAAGAGCCCTGCCACGGGGACGAGCGAGCACTCAGGATCGGACGATGGGTCGTCGGATTCAAAGAGCGGCGACGCGAAATCGACCGAGTCGAAAAGCGATTCGAAGTCCGATTCGAAGTCCGAGACAAAGTCCGCGTCGAAAGACAGCGCGTCCAAGACATCGAATGAGAAATCGTCGGGCAAGAAGAAAAAATAAGGCGGACGATCCGGATTGGATTCGTCCGCCGTTGAAATTGCGATTGTGCTGCAACCGCCCCGCTAGAACTTCTGCTCCTTCAAATATTTCCGGAACTCGGCTCCAAGCTTTTTGTGTTGCAGGCCCAGTTCGACTGTGGCTTTCAGGAAACCCATTTTGTCGCCGGCGTCGTGCGTCGTTCCGTCATGAACGTGCGCCCAGAGCCCTTCCTTTCTTGCGAGTGAGCGAAGCGCATCGGTGAGCTGAATTTCTCCGCCCGCGCCGGGCTTGGTGTGTTCGAGGTACTCGAAGATTTCAGCGGGCAGCACGTAGCGGCCGGAAACACCGAGATTCGAGGGCGCATCTTCGGCTTTCGGCTTTTCGACCAGGTCCTTGACGCGGAGAAGCGACGCACCCCATTTCGGGTCTTTGCCCGGCTCGGGATCGACGACGCCGTAGAAGTGAATCTGCTCGCGGGCAACTTCTTGTACGGTGATGGCGCCCTTGCCAGTCTGCTCGAAGATTTCGACGAGAGACTTTGTAGCAGGAATTTTGCTTTCCATAATCACGTCGCCAAGCAGCACGGCGAACGGTTCATTGCCTACGAGTTCGCGCGCCGTGAGCACAGCGTGGCCGAGACCGAGCGCTTCGTTCTGGCGTGTATAGCTGAAGTGCATGTCGCCGCTGATGTTGCGCACCATTTCGGCTTGTTCCGCTTTACCGCGTTCCTTGAGAAATGATTCCAGCTCGGGCGCGAAATCGAAGTGGTCTTCGATGGCGCTCTTGCGGCGGCCGGTGACGAATATGAGGCTCTCGATTCCGGCGGCCATGCATTCTTCGACGGCGTACTGAATCAGCGGCTTATCGACAACCGTAAGCATTTCCTTGGGGATGGCCTTCGTGGCGGGCAAGAAGCGGGTGCCGAGTCCTGCTACTGGAAGCACCGCTTTGCGTACGCGCGCGTGTTTTTGAGTCATCGTTTCTGCAATCTCCGGGCGGACGTTCGCGACTGAACGCGGAACAGGGCCCTGAATTCGGATTTACGCTACGGAGGCCGGGGCCGGACTCAAACGGCAACGAGGGCGTTTATAAATGCAGCGAAGCGCTGCGCCCGGAAGGCCCTCCGCATGCCTATGCTACCATAAGCATTTTGGCGCCTATCGCTCAGATGCGCCGGAGTGCTCTTTGAGCTCAGTCGAGCCGTACATTCTTGGAATCGAGTCCTCGTGCGACGAAACCGCTGCGGCGGTGGTGCGCGGAGGGAAGACTGTGCTCTCGAGCGTGGTCGCTTCGCAGGTGGACATTCACCGCAAATATGGCGGCGTGGTGCCGGAGTTGGCGTCGCGCGAGCATCTGCGGCAGATCGTTCCCGTGGTGCGGGAGGCGATTTCACAGGCGGGAATTGAGCTCAAGGATCTTGACGCGGTGGCCGTTACGCAGGGGCCGGGGCTCGTTGGCGCCTTGCTCGTTGGTATGACGTACGGAAAAGTGTTGGCGATGTCGCTGGGGAAGCCGCTGATCGGTGTGAATCACCTGGCGGGGCACGTGCATGCCGTATTTCTTGAAGCGCACATGACCGGCGCAAAAATTCCCGAGCTGCCCGCCCTGTGTCTGATTGTTTCAGGTGGGCATACGATGCTGTATCGCGTGGCGGGTGACTGCTCGCGGCCATTTACCTACACGCGAATTGGCGGGACGCGTGACGACGCAGCGGGCGAAGCGTATGACAAAGTGGCGCGAATGCTGGGGCTCGGATATCCCGGCGGGCCAATTATCGATCAGCTCGCGGTGCATGGTGATCCGAAGGCGATTCGCTTCGGAACGCCGAAGATGTCGGGCAACGCGCATGACTTCAGCTTCAGTGGCATCAAGACGGCGGTGCTGTACCACTTGCAGCGGCATCGTGAACTCGATCCGGAAATTGAGAAGCGGCGCGAGGCGCTCGCGCGCGGAGAGCGAAGCGCGGCGGCACTGAGGCCGCTGTGCAGCCAAGCGACACTCGACTTGATTGCGAGTTTTCAGCACGCGGTGGTGGAGGATCTGGCAACGCGCACGCTTGCCGCGGCTGCGGACACTGGCGCGAAGTCGATACTTGTGACGGGGGGAGTGGCGGCAAACAGAGAATTGCGAACGCGCTTCGAGGACGAAGCGAAGCGCGCCGGCAAAGAGGCGTTCTTTCCGAGCCGCGCGCTTTCCACGGACAATGCGGCGATGATCGCTGCGGCCGGCTATCCGAGTTACGCGGCGGGAATGTACGCAGATTCGACGTTGAACGCCGACCCGAACCTGCCGCTCACAGCTCGCATGTACGAATCCGGTCGTTAACTTCGGAAGGGATTACAGCAATTCCGGCTCGTAGATGTAGGCCATGCCGTCTTTGGAGACGGCGTAGGCTTTCGAGCCATCCTCGCTCCAACGAATTTCAACCACTCCGTCGGCTTCGCATTCGTCGTACCGGGAACCCGTCCGCAAATCGGCGAGGAAAAGATGGCCCTTGGCCGACTCTTTTTGCCACGACGTGTAACACGCGAGCAGGGGCAGCGACGGATGCGCGGCGCAGGTTTCGGCGTCAAACGGAAGTTGCTCGGACAGCATGGAAGCAAGGTCGAGTTTGTAGCCTTGGGCCGCGGCGCAAAATACGATCGCGTCGCCCCCAGCGAGCCACGTTAGATCGCTAACATGCCCCTGCGCCTGGAACGACTGCAAGCGCTTTAGCGAAGGAACTTCCGCGAACAGGATCGCATCGTCGGCCCATTCGCCCTGAATTTCGACGACGCTCGCGACCTGTTTGCCATCGGGGCTGAAGATGGTTTTACCGTAGCCGTGGAACGCGCCTTCTTCGCCGAACTCGGCCTCGTAGGTTTGTCGCTCAAGCCAATCGGGAACTGCGGCTTGACCGAGCGGCGCGTCTTGAAGCGGGCCATCGCCGATGCCCGATCGCCACAGACGGAGCGACGCGTGCTTGCTGCCAGTGGTAGCTGCAGCGATGTGCGCGGAGTCTGACGACCATGCGATGTGCGACGGAAGCTGCTGAAATTTTCCGAATGATCCGCTGAATTCTTTTCCTTCGAGATCGAATACGTGAACGGCGGGCTGCCAGGCTGCCCATGCTCCGGCGAGATAGCGGCCCGTGCGCGACCAGGCGAAGCTCGCGGGCAAATGTTTGGCCATCGCGGGCGTTTCGCCGGGAACGGCAAGGGCGAGCTGGCCGTAACTGTTGTGCAGGTCGTGGACGACAACGCGCGGGGGTGTGTTGCGCGATTCTGCGGAAATCGCACAGATAAGACCGTTCGACGACATCGCAACTTTTGAAGCTTTGCCCACGAAGGCGGGCTTGCGAGTCCAATTCGATTCGCGCGCGAGATCCTTCAACCCACGCGCGACGAGAGCGGCCGAGCGAATCGCGAGAGCTTGAGAACCGCTCTTGCGAACAACGAGACCCGCTGGCGCTTTTTCGATCGTCTCCATGGATTTGGGCGGGCGCGAAGTCATCGCGCGGCGGGCATCTTCTCCAACTGCAATTTGGCACGCACGATCTGGTCCGCTACTTTGCCAGCCATTTCGGTAAGAACGTCGCGACCGAGCGCCTTCGCTTCGTCGAGATGCGATTTCAGGCGGTACAGATCGGAGCGCAGCAACTCTTCGCTTTCAGCGTCGATTTCCACGGCGCGCGCACGTGCCTGACTGATGCGGCGGATGACGCGAACAAGATCCGCGCCGGCACCGTCGCCCTTCACGGATTCGGGGCTGTGTTCATAGCCGGTCAGAATTTTGGTGAGCTTGGCTTCGTCGCCGGATTCGTAGGCGTCGTTCACTTCGGCCATCAGGACTTCGCGGCGGGAACGATCATCAGACTCGGATGCGAGGTCGGGATGGATGCGCTTAGCGACTTCGCGGTAAAGGCGCTTCATCTCGGGGGTCGCTTCGAAGCTGCGCGGCGCAACGTCGCCTTTCTCGCCAGCGGTGGCCTTGGATTCTTCGGCACGGGCACGCGCATCGTCCGCGGCTGCTTTCGCGGTAGCGTCGGACGGATTCGCGGCGGATTTTTGGGCGGCGATTTGGGCTTTCAATTCGTCAAGTTCGGCGTAGAGCGAGCCAACGTGGTGGAGATACTGCCTCTCAAAGGCCGCCAGTTCGGCGCGCAGATGTTCGGCCTTGAGTTCGCGGTCGGCGAGTTCGGCCTGAATCGCTGCGTGCTCCTCGAGCTTCAGCGCAAGCTCGCGTTCCTCAGGCTTCAAGATCGCGCTGAGCGGTTTCAGGTCCGTGGTCTTTGGCGTCATCCGTGGCCCATCCGCCGGGCTTGGGTTACATTTGGCCCCCACGAAACGGGGCAAAGGCTTCGCCGGGCGAACTTCCGGCGGAGCTAACTAATCATCATAAATTGTAAGGCGGCGGCTTGCGGGCAGCGGGGCTTCGAAGTCCAGTGTTTCCAGAACGCTTAATAGCGCCGCACGCCAAGCAGTACTAGAGCTACATCGGCGAATTGAGTCGTGACTTTTGTTTGCGAGGACCTACTAACGTAGAGTGGACGCAAAAAAAAGAACGGCGCTTCTGCGCCGTTCTTTTTGAACAGTTACCGCTTTCGTTTCAGCTTTATTCGGCGACAGGCGACGATTCCGGCATCGTCAGCTTGGCTTTTGCCAGGGCGCGGATCAGGTTGGCTTCAACGGCCGACTCTGACGTATTGCGCACGGTGGCGAGCTCGCTGACCAGCAGATACTTCGCGCGCTCGAGCATCTTCTTTTCGCGGAAGGAGAGGGGCTTGGTGCGGCTGAGAGCAACAAGGCCCTTCAGCACAGCCGCCACTTCCATCAGCGATCCGGTGCGCATCTTGTCGGAATTTTCTTTGAAGCGGTGCTTCCAGTCGTGGTGAGAGGAGGAGCGGCCATTCTCAAGGAAAGAAAGTACGGCGCCGGCTTGCTGGGTGCGGATTACAGGCCGCAAACCGACGGATTCGACGTTTGCCTGCGGAACGGACACTTTCAGCCCGCTGGAGGCAATCTTTAACATGTAAAAACGCTCTGAGCGGCCGTTCAGGTAGCTATAGCTAATCTGTTCGATGATCCCAACACCATGGTTCGGGTACACGACTTTTTCGCCTAGCTTAAATTCCATAGGTGGAACTCCCCTCCGCGGAAAGCATGTTGAAAGTTTAGGCACATGGTAACTAAAGGTCAAGGAAATCCTGCCGGAAAGCGGGGAGTTTGGGGGAGGCGAAACCGAATGTTTTCAGTAACTTTGGCCCCTAAATTGCCCTATACTGGTGCGGTGTTAACCCTCTCACTAGACACCTCTTCGCGGGGCGGAAGCGTCGCAGTTTTGCGAGATTTGGCGGTACTTGGCGTCGTTTCCACGTGGGGCGACGAGGCTTATTCCTCCCGGATTTTCCGCCAGTTGGAGTTCTTGCTCGCCGAATTGGGACTGAAACTCGATCAATTCGAGCTGTTCGCCGTTGCCGCCGGGCCAGGCTCGTTTACGGGGCTGCGCGTGGGCTTGGCGTCGGCCAAGGCATGGTCAGAGGCGTACGGGAAGCCTGTGGCTGGCGTGAGCGCGCTGGAGGCTGTGGCAGCGCAGTGTGCATATCCTGCGACGTGGCTGGTGCCCGTGGTGGATGCGCGGCGCGGGCAGTTCTATGGCGCATCTTATCGAAAAGAGGCCGGTCGACGACAGGCGGGCGGCGAGCTTCGGCTTGAAGGCGACGAGCGTGTCGTGGGTGGCGATGAATTGCTAAAGCTCGTGCGCGAACGATCGTCGGATGGTGAGGTGGCCGTGGTGGCGACGGAACCGGAACTTGTGACGCGACTCGTTGAGCCCGCGGGCACGAAGGTGTTTCGCGCGTCGAATGTGTTGGCGCCATGGATCGGCCAACTTGCTGTGGTCCGTGCGAAGCAGGGCAAGCTTTCAGATGCGCTTACGCTCGACGCGAACTACGTCCGCCGAAGCGACGCCGAACTGGACGCGAAGGGGCGCTGAACGGTGGCTGTCCGCGAGCTTGAACCTCGAGATGTCGATACCGTGTTGGCCATTCAAGCAGCGTGCCCCGAGATCGCACAATGGAGCCGCATCGACTACGAGCGCGTGGAAGCGGGCGAGATGGCCGGATGGGTGGCAGAACGGATCGCAAGTACGGGATCGCGGGAGCCACAGGTGGTTGGATTCGTCGTCGCGCGCAACATTCCGCCGGAAGTAGAGATTTTGAATCTTGCCGTGGTCCCCGAAGCGAGGAAGCACGGCGTCGGGAGCGATCTGTTTGATCGGGCGCTCGCGTGGGCGCGGTCGGTCGGCGCGACGCAGGCGATGCTCGAAGTTCGCGCTGCAAACGGTGTGGCGCTGAGGCTTTATCACCGCCATGACTTTCACGTCGTAGGCCGGCGGCCCCGGTATTACTCGAACCCTGTCGATGATGCGCTGCTGTTGACTGCCTCGCTTTGATGCGCTTTGTGTAGTTACGCTTGCTTCGTTCGACTTCCCGCTAGGCGCGAAATTTCCGAACATGTACACTCGGTCGGTTTGCGCGCAACATTTGTGTGCGCATACGAAAGGGAAATGCGATGCTTCTTGAAAACGCCAGCCTCGAACTTCTGAAAAAAACGTTGCCGGAACTCGACAACGGTTTCGAAGAATTGCCGGCATTGGCTCGACCCGCGATGCCAAGCGCGCGGCAGTTCGAAGTGATGGAGGAAGTTGCAGCGCGGATGCAGGACAACTTTCCCTACTTCCATCCTTTGTACGCGGGACAAATGCTGAAGCCGCCGCATCCGATCGCGCGCGCAGCGTATGCGCTTGCGACCTGGATCAACCCGAACAATCACGCCATGGATGGCGGCCGGGCCAGCTCGGTGATGGAGAAGGAAGCCGTCGCAGAGATCGCGCAGATGTTCGGGTGGAAGGAGCATCTTGGGCATTTGTGCGGCGGCGGGACGATGGCGAACCTCGAGGCGCTGTGGGTCGCGGGGCAGCTACGTCCGGGGAAGAAGATTGTCGCGTCGGATCAGGCGCACTACACGCACGAGCGGATCACGTCGGTATTGAAGCTGCCGTTTGCGTCGGTGCCGTCGGATTCGCGGGGGCGAGTGGATACTGCGGCTCTTGCGAAAATGCTTGGAGCGGGCGACGTCGGATGCATTGTTGCGACGATCGGGACCACCGGAACGGGCTCGATCGATCCGCTTCCTGCGATTTTGGAGCTCGCCGAGAAATACGGCGCGCGCGTACACGCCGATTGCGCGTACGGCGGCTATTTTAAACTCGCGACGAATTTGAGTGCCGAGGCGCGCGCTGCATACGATCAAATTTCGCGCGCGGATTCAATCGTGATCGATCCCCACAAACATGGGTTGCAGCCATATGGGTGCGGTTGCGTGTTGTTTCGCGACCCCAGCGTTGGCGCGCTCTACAAGCACGAGTCGCCGTACACGTACTTCACGGCGGCGGATCTTCATCTTGGCGAAATCAGTTTGGAGTGCTCGCGGCCCGGCGCTGCAGCTGTCGCGCTGTGGGCGACGCAACGCCTGCTGCCGCTGGCGCAGGGCGGGGAATTCGCAAAGATGTTGGAATCGTCCCGGCAGGCGGCAATCGCGTTCTCCGATCTCATCGCCGGTGATTCGCGGTGGGCGGTGCCGTTTGCGCCCGAACTGGATATCGTAGTGTGGGCGCCGCGTGCCGATACCGTAGAGAAAACCAGCGAATTATCGCAACGAATTTTTGACCAAGCCGCCAAGCAAAATCTTCACCTTGCGCTGATCCATTTGCCCGCACGTTTTTTTGCGAACGCAAATCCACGTCCGGCGTGGGCCGATTCGAATGGAAAAGTCCTGTGCCTGCGCTCCGTTCTGATGAAGCCCGAACACCGCGACTGGCTCCCGCGCATTTGGGAAATTCTCTCCACCGCCGCCGACGCCGTGCTGAATCGTTAAAACCGGGTATCGGGTAGAAACACTATTTATTTCCGACGCTCGGTTGTGATACTTCTCTCCCGTCAGGCCCGATTCCGACCTACGGAGGATTCGATGCCAGCCACGACGAACGACGTGCGCCAGCTGCTTCTCGAGACAAATCAAGAATATCGGCGACTCGCTGAAGAACATCTGCGGTGCGAATCGCTGCTCGAGAAGCTAATCACGCAGACGTACTGGAAACAGGAAGACCTGGAGCAGGAAGTTCTTCTGAAGAAAACCAAGCTCCGGTTGAAAGACCAAATGGAGATGCTGGTTGTAACGCAATACCGTAACCTTCCGCACTAGCGCTGTCCCGCGACACGAGCTGTTCTGTCGTACAATATAAGTGCATCTCGGCGGCAACCGAATTGCGCACGCAGGCGCAGTGAACCACACTCGCAAACGTTCCACGAACGAAGGAAATCAAACTAAGACATGGTGAAGGACGCTTACAAGTTTGCCCTGCCGGTGCTCGCGGTGGGCGTACTGCTTTTGGTGCTCGGTACAAAGTGGGCCGCGCTGCTGTGGATTGGCGCGATCTTCGTCGTGCTCGGACTCTTCGTTTGCTATTTCTTTCGCGATCCGCAACGAAAAATTCCCGCGGACCCGAACGTGATCGTTTCGCCTGCGGATGGAAAAGTCGTCGAAGTTGTCGACGAACTACTCGACTCGCAGATGGGGCACCGCATCAGCATTTTTCTTTCGATCTTCAATGTGCACGTGCAGCGCTCGCCGGTTGAGGCGCGCGTGGCGGATGTCGTGTACCGGCCGGGCAAATTTTATGCGGCATTTCGCTCGGATGCGTCGGTGGAGAATGAGCAAAACATTATTTACTTGCACGCACATCGCGGGCCCGTTGTGTTCAAACAAATCGCCGGAGCCATCGCGCGCCGCGTGATATGCTGGAAATCCGAAGGCGAAAATATCGCTATCGGCGAGCGCGTGGGACTGATTCGATTCGGCTCTCGCGTGGATGTCTGGCTGCCGATGGACACCGAACTACAAATTAAACGCGGCGACACCGTAAAGGGCGGCGAAAGCATACTCGCAAGATGGAACTGAACGAGATGGTCATCACCGAGCCTGAAGAGGACCGCCGCGCCCCTAATCGCAGCCGCAAGCTTCGTCGCGGTATTTACATCCTTCCCAGCGCCTTCACCGTCGCCAACATGCTGTGCGGGTATTACGCGATCCTCGCGACGCTCGACGGCCGCTTTGTGGATTTCGATCGCGCAGCGTGCGCAATCGGTTTTGCATACCTATTTGATTCGATGGACGGCCGCGTCGCGCGCATGATGGGCACGGAGAGCGCGTTCGGGAGGGAATTCGATTCTCTCGCGGACGTAGTGAGTTTCGGAATTGCGCCTGCATTCTTGATGTACGCGTGGGCGATTCGCGGAGTTACAGCCGGACTCGCGCCCGAGTGGCTTCACCTGAAGGAACTCGGCTGGCTGATCGGATTCACGTTTCTGGCGTGCTGTGCATGGAGACTGGCGCGATTCAACATTCAAGGAATGGCGCCTGGAGGAAACCGCTACTTCGTTGGAATGCCAACGCCCGCGGCGGCCGGCATGCTCGCCGCGATCGTTCATTATTTCAAGGGCGAGCCGGTGGAGAGTGTGGCGTTTTCCGTATTTTTGTTGGGGTTGATGGTTGCGCTGGGCGCGTTGATGTCCAGCACGATTCGGTTTTTCAGCTTCAAGGATATTCCGCTCACGAAGCGACAGCCTTCGCTCTCCGTGATCGCTCTCGCGCTGCTCGTCGGCGCGGTCGTTTATTTTTCGCGACAGACTTTGCTCATCATCACCGCTGCTTACACCATCCACGGCCCGATCCTGCAGTTGATTCGTACGGCTCGCCTGAAGGCGCGGCCCGCTTAAACCATGCCAACCGGCGCATCGAAATCGCCGCGAGTCGCTATCGTCGGCGCGAGTTCACTTCGCGGCAAAGAGCTGAAGCTCGTCCTTGAAGATCGTAATTTCCCTGCGAGTGATATCGTGCTGCTCGATGAGCCGGTGGCAGCAGGCACGCTGACGGAGGCGGGCGGCGAGCCGGCGTTTATCCGCGCGCTCGACGAAAACAGCTTTGAAGGCGCGCAGTTCGCGTTTTTCGCTGGGTCGACTCGCGACGCTGAACAGAATTGGCAGCCGGCGCAACGGTCCGGCGCGAACGTGATCGACATGACCGGCGCGCTGCTCGCAGCGGGCAAAGCGACGTCGTGGATTCCGTCGCTCGATTCTGTGTTGCTGCCGCGGCCTGGGAGTTCGGCCTCAGCGACAGGAAAAGGCGCCGCGATGGCGTACTCATCGCCGAGCCCGGGAACGATCATTGCGTGCACTGTCGCGGCGGGTCTTGCGAAGTTTTCGCCCATACGCGTGGCCATTGTGCTGAATTTGCCGGTTTCGGAACGCGATCAGGCGGGCGTCGACGAGCTCGAGAGCCAGACGACGAACTTGCTCTCGTTCCGACCCATCGACCAAGCGGTGTTTGATACGCAAGTCGCATTCAACATGCTCGCTGACTTTGGAGAGAATGCGAAGCCTTCACTCGCGGACGTGCGCACGGCAATCGCGCGCAACGTGGCACACTGTCTGACGGGCCGCGCTGCCGCGCCGGCGATCCAAATCGTGCAGGCGCCGGTGTTTTATGGCTGCGCCTTCAGTGCGTTTGCGGAGTTTGCCGCGCCCATGCCGGGCGAGCAACTTTCGGCGGCACTCGTCCCACTCGGGGTGCGAGTGGCGGGCGTGGGCGATCTGACGCCGTCAAACGTGAGCGTCGTGGGTGAGGCGGACATTCATGTGGGGCGCATCGAGCCGGATCCATCGGTCGCGAATGCCGTGTGGATCTGGGGCGTGGCGGACAATTTGCGCCTGGCGGCGGTGAATGCGGTCCGCATTGCGGAGGCTTTGGTTGCGGAGCCGAAGATTCAGTAGCGGATCATTTACTGCGTGCGCGGCGATTGCGCTCTGCGTGCTGACCCTGATTTCACTCGCCGGATGCGGCTACCACGTCGCTGGGACTTCGCCGAGCCTTCCCGAAGACTGGAAGACGATCGCAATTCCTGCCTTTAAGAACGACACGACGAGCTACCGCATCGAGCAGCGCTTCACAGCGGCGGTAATCCGGCAATTCCTCGAGCGCACGAAATACCACATCACGCAAGATCCTCAGAATGCGGACGCGGTGCTGCACGCGGAAGTCGTCTCGATCGAATCGAGCCCGGTGATTTTCGACGCGGCTACCGGCCAGGTGACGACGATGGTTGTGACGATTCACACGAAAGTGAGCCTGGTGGAAAATAAGAGCGAGAAAGTCGTCTATCACAACGATGACGTCGTCTTTCGCGACGAGTATCAGATCTCGACGGACGTGAAGAGCTTTTTTCAGGAAGAAGGCCCGGCGATCGAACGCATGTCGCGCGACTTTGCCGCGCAGCTGGTTTCGAACGTGACGGAGAATTTCTAGTGCCCGAGGCGACTACAGAGCGCTTGTTCGCGCTGCTCGCGAAAGCGAAGCCGGTAGGCGCAATTGTTCTGATCGGCACCGACCCCTACCTGCGCGATTTGTGCCGGAACAAAATCATCGAGACATACGTGCCGGACGCGATGCGTGGATGGGCCCTGAGCCGGGTTGATCTGGAAGGCAGCGATTGGGGCGAGCTGTTTCAGCGCGCGGAGACTTTGCCGATGCTCGCGAGCTGCCAGGTGATCGTTGCGGGCGGTGCGGAGTCCATCGAGATTCGATCGAAGGCCGGCGCGGATGATGAAGACGAAGCGGACGATGAAGCGGGCGGCGAAGGCGACGAGCGCCAGGAAACGCTGAAAGCGCTGGCGAAATATTTGGCGTCGCCGGCGCCGTTCACCGTGCTGCTGTTTGAAGTTCCGAAGCTCGACCGGCGCCAGCGGCTCTACAAAATTCTCGCGGAGCACGCTCTGCTGGTCGAGCTGACGCTTGATGCCACCGCGGCGCGGACCTTGGCGGTGAACATGGCGACGGAGCTTGGCACAAAGATCGAGCCACTCGCGGCGGCGGTGCTTGCAGAAATGGTCGATAGCGAACCCGCACGGATGCGGCTTGAAATCGAGAAACTTGCGGCTTACACGCTGGGCCGGCCGTCAATCAATGAAGACGACGTGCGCAAAGTCGCGGTGACCGACCAGAAAAATACGATCTGGGAATTGGCCGATATGCTCGCGACCGGCCGTCGCGCCGAAGCGCTCACGTTTCTGAGCAATCTGCTGCGCGGTGGTGACGAACCCGTGGCGATGATCGGGGCGCTGGCGTGGAGTTACCGAAAGATGATCGAGGCGCGTGCGTTGCCTCCGACGACGAATGGTTTCAACGCCGCGCGAGTGCTGAAGATCAATCCCACGTCAGCCGAAGCAGCGGTACGGAACGCGCATCGCTTTTCGAAGGCTGAATTGCTGGATGGCTTGCTGGCGCTTGGCGAGGCGGACAGCCAGCTAAAATCGCGCAACCCGGATACGCAGGCGTACATGCAGTTTCTTGTGGCGCGGCTTGCGTCCGCGCCGGGCAAGAAGTCGGCAGCTTACTGAACGCATCCGCTCTACAAACAAAAAGGGCGCCCCGAAATTCAGAGCGCCCTCGAAAACCGATCCCGTTTAGTAATTGTTACTTCTTCTTCGCCTTCAGCGCGTTGATCGCCAGCGAAAGCCGCGACTTGTAGCGGTTTGCGGTATTTTCCGAAAGGGTGCGCTTGCGGATCGCGCGGTCCAATTCCGAGAAGGTCGACGACGCCAACTTTTCCGCTCCAGCGAGATCGCCCGACGCGATCGTGGCGCGCATCCGCCGGATCGACGAACGCACGCGCGTGCGATTCATCTTGTTCACCGCCGCGCGGCGCGCGGACTGGCGGATGTTCTTCAATACCGACTTAGTCTTCTTCTTATGCTTTACTGCCGCTCCCTGAGCCATTCATAACTCCTTCGTATTCAATTCCGAATTCAAGAGAATATCCGAGGGGTCGAGTTCTGTCAATTTTCCCGGCGCGGATGAAGGAGTACAATCGACCCGTTTTCGGGCTTGAACGAGGTGCAAATGGCTGCGCAGCCTGCAGGATTTGGGCGAATTATCTGGATTGTGCTCGATAGCGTCGGTATCGGCGAGCTGCCGGATGCGGCCGACTACGGCGACGTAGGCCGCGACACGCTTGGCCACATCGCTGCGTCGCGACCGCTCAAGCTGCCGAATCTTGTGCGGCTCGGACTTGCGAGTATCAAACCGCTCGCGCACCTCGCGCCGCCGGCGCATCCGGAAGGGAGCTACGGCAAAGGCGCGACCGTCTCGCCCGGGAAAGATACGACCACCGGACACTGGGAGATGGCTGGCATCTGGCTTGAACAGGCGTTTCCTGTTTACCCGCATGGTTTCCCGGACGAACTGATCGCCGAATTTGAAAAGCGAATCGGTCGTAAGACGCTCGGTAACAAGCCTTCGTCGGGCACCGAGATTTTGAAAGAACTCGGCGAAAAACACATGCGCACGGGCTTCCCGATCGTTTACACGTCGGGCGACAGCGTGTTTCAAATCGCGGCGCATGAAGACGTGATTCCTGTGCCGGAGCTTTATCGCATGTGCGAGATCGCGCGCGAGCTTCTCGAAGGTCCGAACAAAGTCGGGCGCGTGATCGCGAGGCCGTTTAGCGGTGAGCCGGGAAACTTCAGACGGACGGAGCGACGTCACGACTACGCGGTTGAGCCGCCGGGCCCGATGCTGCTCGACGCGCTCGCGGACACAAAGACGCCTGTCTTCGGCGTCGGAAAAATTCACGACATCTATAACGGTCGCGGCGTCGATGACTACGTCACGACGAAAAACAATGCTGACGGGATGGCCAAGCTTACGGAAGCACTCGCCTCCCGGCCGAAGGGACTAATCTTCGCGAACCTCGTGGACTTCGACATGCTTTACGGCCACAGGAAGGATGTCGAGGGTTTTGCGCGGTCGCTCGAGGAATTCGATAGGATGCTCGGGCCGTTCCTGAGCGCGATGCGTGATGACGACTTGCTGCTCATCACGGCCGACCACGGCTGCGATCCGGATCCGATCAATCCGACAACGGATCATTCGCGCGAGTACGTCCCCATTCTTGCGTACGGCCCACGTGCGAAAAAAGGCGCGAATCTCGGCATCCGTTCAACGCTGTCCGACTTGGGGCAGACCGTCGCGGAAAATTTCGGAGCCAAAATCCCGCACGGCACAAGTTTTCTGAATGAATTGAAGTTTTAGAGCGGTTTATTTCGACGCCGTGGAGGGAGTCGTGCCCTTCGGCGCGTAGTATCCGGTGCGCGTGCGGACGCTAAGCTTCGTGCGTCCCTTCGGCGGAATCAAATCAACCTTCACAGAACGGAATGTGCCGTCGCGCGCCTGATTCGTGGGGTAGTAGCCCAGAGTGTACTGGTTGCGAATGTCGCGCGCGATTTCCTGGCAAACGGTGTCCACTTCGGCGAGAGTGTCGGGAAACATTGCGAGCCCGCCAGTCGCTTCCGCGAGCGTCGTAAGATCTTTCTTCGAGTGGCGGACCATCTTCTTGTCGTTCTTGCGGTCGTAATCGCTGAAGACGCCGATGGCGTAAATCACCGCGTTCGATTCGATCGCCGCTTTCACGGTGTAGTCGAAAGACTTCGTGCTGGCGTCATCGTCGCCGTCGGTAATCACAAGCAACACGCGTTTATCTTTGTGACCTTTCTTCAGGTGATCGAGCGAACCGATGATCGCGTCGTAAAGCGCGGTGCTGCCGCGCGTGTCGATTTTTTCAAGCGCTTCGTGCAGCTCGTCCTGGTTGCTGGTGAAGTCTTCGTCGAGATCCAGGTAATACTCGTCGTTAAAATTCACGACGAACACCTCGTCATGCGGGTTGCTGGTCTTCACGAACGAAAGTGCCGCGGCGTTCACTTGAGGGCGTTTTTCTTTCATGCTGCCGCTGTTGTCGATCACGAGTCCCATCGTGACGGGAATGTCTTCCTTCGAGAAAACCGAGATCTTCTGCTCGACTTTGTCTTCGTAAACCTTGAAGTTGTCGGTGTTGAGCCCGGTTACAAACTCGCCCTTCTCATCGACAACCGTGGCGTGCAGAACCACGAGTTCCGTGGTCGAAGTGATCGATTGTCCGGGTTTCGGTTGCTGCCCTTGCTGCTGGCCTGCCGGCGTAGCGCCCGGCGGCGGAGGAATATTCGGCGGCAGGTTCTGCGACCGAGCCGGCGAAGCGATGCCGAGACACACGAAAAGCGCAAGTAGCCCGGCGAAAATTCGAAATTCGGAATTAGTGACCCGGCGCGTAATACCCGGTCTTGGCGTAAACGGTGAGAGGCGGAAGTCCCTTAGGCGGGCGCAACTTGATTTTGATTTTGCGCCACTTGCCGTCCTGTGCGTGATCGCTTGGTCGGTAGCCAACGACATATTGATTGCGCAACTCCATGCTGATTTTTGTGGCGATGTCCGGCAAGTCTTTCAGGTCGCGCACCGCGAAAGCGCGTCCACCCGTTTCCTGCGTCAGATCGGCCAGCAGGGAAGGTCCGCCGCGCTCTTCGGGGGTTGGTCCACCGCCTTCCTCGAAGAGGCCGATGGCGTAAATCTGGACGTCGGCTTCGCGCGCGTACTTGCGGATGTCGTCCTGCGAGTACCGGCTATGATTATCACCGCCATCAGAGATGATGAGCAATGCTTTCTTGGAGTTGTGTGCGCCTTTCATTTGGCTAAGGCCGAGGTAGATACCGTCGAGCAGCGCGGTTTGCCCGCGCGCGGCGGTGAACATCAGGCGGCTCTGCAGGTCTTCAACGCTGCCAGTGAAGTTGCTGGCGAGTTCGGCGCGGTCGTTGAAATTAATCAACAGGAATTCGTCCTGCGGATTCGCGGTCCGGAAGAATTGCATGGCGGACAGGCGGGATTTTTCGATTTTGTCGCCCATGCTGCCGCTCATATCGAAGATCACGCCAATCGAGATCGGCACATCTTCACTCGAGAACTTTACGATTTCCTGTTCGACGTTGTCCTCGAAGACGCGGAAATTGCTTTGCTCGAGCCCGGTTACGAGACGCCCGTAGGGATCGGTGACTGACACGTTCACCAGGGTGATTTCCGTTTGGGTCTTGAGCGATTTGCCCTTCTCGATTTTCTGTTGTGGCGGTTCCGGGTGCGTCGGGCCGGTTTCTTGGGCGATGGTGCGCACCGGCGCACAAAGCAGAAATGTGGATGCAGCAAGGCACAGCGAAGCGCGTCTCAGTTTGGAAGGGACAAAAATCGAAGGCGGCACGCGGTGTACCAACTGTATCTCCACCTTACAACCGCGAGACCCGAGACGCTCCGGGCAAGCACTCGAATCTATTGCGACGATAGTAGCACTCGACTTTCCAAATGCAAGTGCGGCGTGCGTTCATCCACGTCAAATTTTTGTCAATGCATCACAAACGATTCCAAAATGGCAGCCGCCGGGATCGCATGTCGTCACGGCTGGCGTCGCGCGACTCTTCGATGCAACGGACGGAGTACTGGGCCGCCGCGTGGCGCGTAACGCCCGCCATGAGTTTCGCGATGGAGCCGAGCGGTTGTAAGATAGGGCGACCATGTCGAACTTGAGCAGCGCGAAAGTCCTGATCGTTGTCCCTGCCCGGTACGCGTCGGTGCGATTTCCCGGCAAACCGCTGGCGAACATCGCCGGTAAGCCTATGATTCAGCACGTGGTTGAGCGTGTGCGCCAGGCCCAGCAAAAGGTGAAGGTCGTTGTGGCCACCGAGGACGAGCGCATCCTAAATGCAGCCAAAAGCTTCGGAGCTGAAGCCATCCTGACTCGCCCGGACCATAAGACCGGCACGGACCGCGTAGCTGAGGTGGCGGCTCACATCCCGGCAGACATATACATCAACGTGCAAGGCGACGAGCCGCTGATTGACCCGGGTACGATCGACGCAGTGATCGAGACCATGGCGGAAGATGACTCGATCCAGCTCGCGACGCCATGTTCGGCGATTACCCACCAGCCGGACATCATGGACCCCAACGTGGTGAAAGCCGTGATGGACTTCGACGGCAACGCGCTGTATTTCAGCCGAGCGCCGATCCCGTGGGTGCGCGATACCGGCGCGAAGGTGGCCGCGCGGCACACGAAGCACATCGGGCTTTACGGCTACCGGCGCGATGCGCTCTTGGAATTTCCCACGCTGCCGCCAGGAGAGTTGGAGCGCGTGGAGCAGCTCGAGCAGCTTCGGTGGCTTGAAAACGGATTCAAAATTCGCATGGTCGAAACGGAATACGACGCCGTGAGCGTCGATGTGCCGGCGGACATCGCGAAGGTTGAGAAAATTCTGAACACGCAGGGGCAGAATTGATTTTGCGGACGTGCGTGCGCAAATTTGCTCCGCGTTTGCGTTTTAAATCGCAATTTTTCGAATCGCAATTCGTAATTTGACACGCGCGGCATTTCATTTCATAATTGTTCGTACCCAGTTATTTCAGGAGATACGCGAGCGACCTTGCGGACCGCCCCAAAATATGTGTTTGTTACGGGCGGCGTGGTTTCTTCTCTCGGCAAGGGCGTAGCGGCGGCTTCCATCGGGTGCCTGCTCGAAAGCCGCGGCCTGAAAGTCACCCTCCAGAAGTGCGACCCCTACTTGAACGTCGATCCAGGAACAATGTCTCCGTATCAGCACGGAGAAGTGTTCGTCACCGACGATGGCGCTGAAACCGATCTCGACCTCGGCCACTACGAACGGTTCACATCCGCGCATCTGACCCGCGACCATAACTGGACTACGGGCCGCTTCTACGAATCGATCATCACGAAAGAACGCCGCGGCGATTACCTCGGCAAAACTGTGCAGGTGATTCCGCACGTCACCGATGAGATCAAAGCCGCGTTCCGTAAAGTGGCGGAAGGTTCCGACATTGCGCTCATCGAAATCGGCGGCACGGTGGGCGACATCGAGTCGCTGCCATTCCTTGAAGCGATCCGCCAGATGCGCCTTGAGCACGGCGCCGACCGCGTGATTTTCGTTCACCTAACGCTCGTGCCGTTCATTCCGACGGCTGGTGAATTAAAGACCAAGCCCACGCAACACAGCGTGAAAGAGCTTCTCAGCATCGGAATTCAGCCCGACATTTTGATTTGCCGCAGCGACCGCCAGCTCGGAAATGACCTGAAGGCGAAGATTGCGCTGTTCTGCAACGTTCACGAGTCGTGCGTGATTTCCGCGCCGGACGTTCCGAACATTTATGAAGTTCCGATGTCGTTCGCGTCGGAGCGGCTCGACGAACAGGTGCTGCGCCTTCTGCACATCGAAGCGCCGCCGCGCGACCTGAGCAAGTGGCTCGCGATGCTTGAAACGCTCGAGCATCCGCAGGGCGAGATTCGCATTGGCGTAGTGGGGAAATACGTCCAGCTCGAAGACGCCTACAAAAGTTTGCGCGAAGCTCTCGGCCACGGTGGACTGGCGAACCGGCATCGAGTGGTGATTGAGTGGATTGAAGCGGAAGAGATCGATTCGGCGGCGACGGCAGAACGTAAGTTGCGCCACGTTGATGGCATTCTCGTTCCAGGCGGTTTCGGCAAGCGTGGCATTGATGGAATGGTTCACGCGATTACGTACGCGCGCGAAAAGAAAGTCCCGTTCTTCGGCATCTGCCTCGGCATGCAGTGCGCCACGATCGAATACGCCCGTCAGGTTTCGAAGATCGACAAGGCGGATAGCACCGAGTTCGATCCCGCCACGCCGAATCGCGTGATTTACAAGCTGCGCGAACTTCTCGGTGTTGATGAAATGGGCGGAACGATGCGCCTAGGGGCGTGGCCGTGCAAACTCACGCCGGGTTCGAACGCGCACAAGGCTTACGGCACGCTGGAAATTTCCGAGCGCCACCGCCATCGGTACGAATTCAATTGCGAATACGACGAAACGCTTACGAAAGCGGGCTTTCGGATTACGGGCCGCACGCCGGACGGCGTCTACGTTGAAATCGTCGAAGTGCCGGATCACCCCTGGTTCGTGGGTTGCCAGTTCCATCCTGAGTTCAAGTCCAAGCCGCTTGCTCCGCACCCGCTATTTGCGGCGTTCATTCGAGCGAGCGTGGAGAACCGCCAACGCCGCCTCGGGCAATCGTCCAGTGTGGCTGCGGCTGATTCCGCATCCGCCGATTGATTCGCCGTCGCAACGCCAATTCCGTGGTTGAATAGAATCTCTTTCCCGCATAGTCTTTGTCGTCGGTCGGAGGATTTCGCGCACGCATGCACGCGCAGCACAGTTTTTCGCTGGGGAATATTCGGTTCGGCGGCGGCGCGCCGCTGTTTTTGATCGCTGGCCCGTGCGTCATCGAAAGCGAAGCGCACGCGACCGGCATGGCCGAGCGTCTCGCGAGAATCACCTCCGATTTGGGCATTCCCTTCATCTTTAAAGCCTCGTACGACAAAGCCAATCGTTCGTCGTTGTCTTCGTATCGTGGACCGGGTCTGACCGAGGGCTTGCGAATTCTTGGCGCGATCAAGAAAAAAGTGGGCGTTCCGGTTTTGACGGATGTGCACGACGTATCGCAGGTCGGGCCGGTCGCTGACGTGTGCGACATTCTTCAGATTCCAGCGTTTTTGTGCAGGCAGACCGATCTGCTCGAAGCCGTCGGAAAATCCGGCTGCATCGCCAATCTGAAGAAGGGGCAGTTTCTTTCGCCGTGGGACATCGGCAACGCGGCGGAGAAAATCGCGTCGACCGGGAATCACAAAATTATTCTTACCGAGCGCGGCGCGTCATTTGGGTACCAGAATCTAGTCGTCGATATGCGATCGTTTCCCATCATGCGCAAGCTGGGATATCCGGTCGTCTTCGACGTGACGCATTCGGTGCAGCTGCCGGGTGGGAAGGGAAATGCTAGTGGCGGCCAGCCTGAATTTATCGAAACACTCGCGCGCGCGGGCGCTGCGGCGGGCATCGACGGTATGTTTCTTGAAGTGCACGACAATCCCGCTAAAGCGCTTTCCGATGGCGCGAACGCGCTTCCGCTCGAACAATTTCAAGGACTCGTGGAAAAAGTGCAGCACCTCGCTTCGCTTGCGCGCGAATGGGATACGCGATGAGCGCGCCGACCAATCCAACGAAAGCCGCCACTTCGGTAAGCATCGAGACAGCGAAGCGCGTGCTGCGGATTGAGTCCGAAGCGATTGCGGACCTTGTGGCGCGCGTCGATTCACGCTTCGACGATGCTATTGAGTTGCTGTTCGCGTGCCAGGGGCGCGTCGTCATCGCGGGGCTTGGTAAGTCCGGCCTGATCGGCCGCAAAATTGCCGCAACGTTTGCAAGTACCGGCTCACCCGCGCTGTTTCTTCACGCCGCCGAAGCGCTTCACGGCGACCTCGGCATGCTGATTGCAAACGATGTACTGATCGTCGTGACTGCGAGCGGCGAAACTCAGGAACTCGTCGAGCTTATCGAGTCGGCAAAGCTACACGGCATAAAATTGATCGCACTGACGGCGTCGCCGCGATCGACGATCGCTGCGGCGAGCGACGTGGTGCTCGATATCAGCGTGAAGGAAGAAGCTTGCTCGCTGAATCTTGCGCCTACCGCCTCGACCGCTGCTGCGATGGCCATGGGCGACGCGCTCGCCGTGGCGCTCTACGAGCGGCGGGGATTTAAGGAGGAGGACTTCGCCGCTCTGCATCCGCGAGGCCGCCTCGGCGCAAAATTGCGCCGTATCGAATCGATCATGCACTCGGGCGATGGCCTGCCACGCGTCGGTCCCGAAACCAGAATGCCGGATGTGATCTACGAAATGAGCCGTAAGGGGCTCGGGCTTGCTGCGGTGACCGATGCCGCCGGAAAACTTCTTGGCATCATCACTGACGGCGATCTTCGTCGAATGATGCAGGCGCGCAAGCAAGCCGTGCTCGATCTGGTGGCGCTCGACTGCATGACGAAGAATCCCGTTACTCTACCGAGGACGGAACTTGCGGCGCGTGCGTTGCGAGTGATGGAAGAGAGGAAAATCACGTCCGTGCTGGTTGTCGACGCTACGGGAAAACTGGAAGGCGTCCTCCACGTGCACGATCTTTGGTCGATGTAGCGAGCGGCGCGCGGAACATTCTGAGTCGAGAGGTCCCAGCCCAAAATGAAATTCGAAGAGATCAAGTTTCCGGCCGCCGCGCTGAAGCGGGCGAAGCCGATCAAAGTGTTTCTGATGGACGTCGACGGCACGCTTACGCCGGGTTACGTTTGCCTTCAGACCTTCCCCGACGGCTCGGTGTGCGAAATGAAAATGTTCAACGCGCACGACGGCGCGGGAATCAAGCTCGCAAGCATCATGGGAATTCGTACGGGCGTGATCACAGGACGTGATTCGCCGGCGGTGACGCGGCGCGCGAAAGAATCTTCGATGGAGTTTGTCTTTCAGGGTCAGCCACGCAAAACGGAGTCCTACTTGAAAATTCTCGCGGCTGCCGGAGTCACCGATAAAGAAGTCGCGTATCTCGGTGACGACATTCCTGACCTACCGATATTGCAGCGCGTCGGGCTCGCCGTAGCGGTTGCGAACGCGGTCGTTGAAGTGAAACGCGCTGCGCACTACGTGACGAAAGCGAACGGTGGCGAAGGCGCGGCGCGCGAAGTGGTGGAACTCATCCTCAAAGCGCAGCGCCGTTGGAAGGAAGCGGTTCCCCAAGCCATCGCCTGAAGGCAGCCGAATCAAAAATTCGGGTTAGTCCAAGTGATTGTGGCGCACCTGGTCGAAAATCTTCTGCGCCCAGTCGGCGGGCTCTGGGCCTTGGTTCGGTTCGATCTTCTGTCCCATCGCCAGCTTCCAGCGCTCGAGCCACGAAATG
>JBEKJW010000038.1:0-25915 GCA_050011035.1 Candidatus Acidiferrales bacterium | reverse complement strand
GGAGCGTCGTTCGCAAAGTCCCAAAGGTTATTGAAATTGTAGACCGGCGTCGAGCCGTACCCATAAGTCTGAGTGTTCTGCTCCTTGTACAGGTCGATGCCGAATTTCAGCGAATGTCGGCTGAAGACCTTCGTCGCGATGTCTCGAATGTTGTACCCGGTTTTGTATAGGACGCCCGGCGCTCCAGCTCCATACGTGATGCCGCCTACGGCACCCATCTGATTGATGTTATCCAGCGGCAGCCCCCACGGTTCCTGCGGATTCGTCGCCAGTTCGTTGTAATACCACCGTGAGACGTTGAATCGAAGCTCGTTCACTAGCGTCGGGCTGAACGTGTGGTTCCACATCACAGACTCGGAGTAGTTCAGCCGGTCCGAGTGGTACAGGTTCGCGGCCCGCGCATTGCCGTTGTAGCTTGTTGTGTCGTTCGGCACCCAGTAAATGCTGAACGTAAATAGGTCCGCTTGATTGAGCTGATAGTCCATGCGCCCGTTGTATTGGGTTGCTGTAATTGTTGTGGGGTTGATCGTTGACACGTACTGGATGTCGGGAATCCCATCCAGGCCGCCACCCACTCCGTACGGAGTCGCCACTGCGCCATAGGTCGGGTCTTGCACTCCATGGGCAACTTTCGAAAACGATCCGATATCCAAGCCGCCACCGACTGCTTGGCAGTTCGTCGCTGAAAAGTTGGCTTGCGCGCAGGTGGACTGCAGAACCGTGCTGTACGCCGCACCTTCGCCCGGGAACGCCCCGTAAACGCCGGAGATGTTTCCCGTCAAACCCGCCACAGCGGTAAGGAACTGGGGCGTCTCCACCCACGCCGTGCCTGGAAGCACGGAGTCATTGCGTAGAGTCTCGTACGAGAAGAACGCAAACAGTTTGTTCTTAATGATTGGACCGCCGACGCTGCCGCCGAATTGGTTGAAGCGATTGTCTACGCGTTGATCCGCCGCAGGGCCGCTGGGGCCGTTCCACGGTTGATACGCGTTGAGCCCGGGACGGTCGAACTTGAAAAACGCGCTGCCATGGATGTTGTTGGTGCCGTTTTGCGAAACCACTTCCACCTGCGCCGCGCTTCCTCGTCCATATTCAGCGTCGTAGGAATTGGATGTGATACGGACTTCCTTAATCGACTCTTCGCTTGGCGTGATGATCGCTGAGCCGCCCCAGTCCAGGCTATTTACAGAGATGCCGTCAACTTCATAGCTATTGGACGAAGTCCTCTGGCCACCGGCCACGATTTGAGGCTGGTTCTCCGTCATGAAAATGCTGCTCGTGGCGCCTGATCCACCTTGTTCGCTTCCAGGCAGACCTTGTGAATCGCCACCGTTGTTGAGTGAGCTGTCGCCGAAGACGCCCGGCGCAAGCCGCAGCAATTGGTACGGATCGCGTCCAAAGGATGGCAGCTTCTGCACATCGTTCGCCGAGAGCGTTCCGCTGATCTGGCCCGTCTCTGTGTCGATCAGCGGCGTTGAGGAACCATTTACGGTCACTGTCTGTGAGACTTGACCGACCTCAAGCGTGACGTTGAGCGCCTGAATCTGTTCCGCGGCGATTTCTACGTCCGCCAAAACCTTCTTGGTGAATCCTTGTCTTTCTACAGTCACCGAATAGTGGCCGGGAGGAAGGCTCGAAAAGTTGTACACGCCGCTCGAACCCGTCGTCGCTGTGTCGGAGTGATTGGTCTCCAGATTGAGCAGTGTTACCTTTGCACCGGAAACCACCGCTCCCTGTGAATCGAGAACCGTTCCCTGAAGCCCTGCTCGGTATTGCGCTTGTGGCGGTTGATTCTAGGACTCTCTCCGCCCCCAACTAAATCGCTTAAGTACGCAGTTTCGGCAGTATAATCATCCGGTTTTTCACTGTCAACGATTCGTGTTTTCAATCCGAAATCTGTGCGACACTGGCACCCCGCGCCGTGCCGTGTGAATGCGTCGCATCCCGTACGGCCGGGTGCCGCGCCCGATAGGGAGGCTATGCCCAGCTTGCCGCGCCATTCGAGCCTCAGGTCCCGCCGTTTGCCCACCCGCAGTCTCGCCGTCACATCGGTGGCCATAATTTTGCTCGCGCTGTGCAATGCGGCGTTCGCCGACACGCACTACTACCACCACGTTTTTTTCGATAACAGCCTCACGCCCGACAATTACTTCTACAGCTCCGGCACCCAGACCGCGCCCAGCACTCTCGTGCTGCTCAACGACCGCCTTCCCGTTGAACACGATTTCGTCCACACGCCACCCAACGCCCTGCGCATCGAGTGGAATTCCAAACAGGAAGGGAACTGGGTCGCGGAAGTTCACGTAAAGCGCTTCCGCAACCGCGAACACGAATTCGAAGGCTCCACGCTCACCTTCTGGCTCTTCGCGCCCGACGCGATCACCGCTGCGGATCTCCCGCTCGTTCGCATCGCGGACACCGATGACGGCTTCTCAAAACCCATTCCGCTCGCAACGCTTGTCCAGGGAGTGCCGGCGCGGAAATGGACGCGCGTGGACATTCCGCTCTCTCAATTTGTCGCCGCGTCGATCCGTAAACTCGATCCGAATCGACTGCAGGCGCTCGTTTTTTGCCAGGGCGCGTCGGACAACGCACCGCACACGCTGATCGTCGACGACATCCAGATCAACTCGCCCAAGGAAACGAAAACCGCGGCCGCGCCCATCGCTCCGCCGCAGGATGTTTCCGCAAAAGGCTACGAGCGCCACGTTGACGTTGCGTGGAATGCGAGCGAATCGGCGGGCCTGCAGCATTACGTGATTTATCGTTCGCTCGACGGAAACCATTACGACGCGATTGGCATTCAGGAGCCCGGCATCCATCGCTACGCGGACTATCTCGGCAAAACAGGCCAGAACGTTTCCTACAAAGTCGCAGCCCAGTCGTGGGACGGCCGCACCTCCGCCATGTCCAACGTCGCCACCGCCGCCACCCACGCGATGACGGACGACGAACTTCTCACCATGCTTCAGGAAGAATGCTTCCGTTATTACTGGGACGAAGCCGGGCCCGACTCCGGCATGGCCCGCGAAAACATTCCCGGCAACGATCGCATCGTCGCCACCGGCGCAAGCGGCTTCGGCATCATGGCGCTCATCGTGGGCACGGATCGTGGTTTCGTTACGCGCGACCAAGGCCGTGAGCGCCTCGAAAAAATAGTCACCTTCCTCGAAAAAGCGCCGCGCTATCACGGTGCTTGGTCGCACTTCATGGACGATCAGACCGGCGCGACCCTCCCCGTCTTCGGAATGTTTGACGACGGCGGTGACCTCGTCGAAACCGCCTTCCTCATGCAAGGTCTCTTGGTCGCGCGACAGTATTTCAGCCACAGCGATTCCGCCGAAAAATCACTGCACGATCGCATCACGAAACTCTGGGAATCGGTCGAGTGGGACTGGTATCAGCGCAATCCGCAAAGCGATGGGCTCTACTGGCACTGGTCTCCCGACTGGAATTGGGAGATCAATCACAAACTCACAGGCTTCAACGAAGTGATGATCGTCTATTTGCTCGCCGTCGCTTCGCCCACGCACTCCGTCGCACCGGACCTCTACTACACCGGCTGGACCGACAACGCCGCCAACAATCCTAAGAATGACTTTCTCGACGGCCACACCTACTTCGGTATCAAGCTCGACGTCGGCACCAAGGAAGGGAATCCGCTTTTCTTCGCCCACTACTCCTACATGGCCTTCGATCCCCATGGCCTGCGCGATAAGTTCGTCGACTATTTTCAGAACAACCGCAATCTCGCGCTCATCAATCGCGCCTGGTGCATCGAAAATCCCGAAAAGCACAAAGGCTACGGTCCCGATTCCTGGGGTCTCACTGCGAGCGACGGCCCTGACGGCTACGTCCCCAACGCGCCCGATAAAGACGACGACGTTGGCACCATGACGCCCACCGGAGCGCTCTCATCTTTCCCCTACACGCCTGAAGCCTCGATGCTCGCGCTCAAGCATTTCTATCGCGATCTCGGCGATCGACTGTGGGGCGCCTACGGTCCGCGTGACGCTTTCAATCTCGACCAGAACTGGTTCGCCCCGATTTTCATGGGCCTCAACCAGGCGCCCATCGTCGTCATGACCGAAAACTACCGCACCGGGCTCATCTGGAAGCTCTTCATGTCCAACCCCGAAGTCCAGCCCATGCTTACCAAGATCGGCTTCAAACCCAACGACTCGCATCCGCCGGCAACCACAATCCCCGCCTCGTCTCAAAAGTAGACAGGCGAAGCCCAATTCCGCCTTCGCCCCACCTGTCCCACAAGACCATTGAAAAATCCCGGAACTTTCGGATAGTCTCTACTTAATCGATTAGGCCAGACGCTGCGGGTTGACCCTTTAGGCTCTCCTGCGTCTAAATCAACGACGAACCGAGATATTCGGCGATGACTTCACAGCTTCTCACCCGGCGAGAAGCGTTGTTCGGCATCGGTGCCTTCGGCGCCGTTTGCGCGGCATCGCTCGGTCCTTTCGCGCACCTCGCGAGCGCTCGCCCACCAATCCATCCTCCGCCGTCTCCCAAGCTCATCGGCCTCCTCGTCGATTCGCGCGACGACATCCACCTACTCGACGAAATCGAACGTGCCAGCTTCGTCTTTTTCTGGGAGCAGATGGATCCGAAGACAGGCATCGTCCGTGATCGCTGCTTCGCTTCCGGCGCCGAAGATCCGCGCGTCGTCGGCAGCATCGGCGCCAGCGCCTTCGGCCTCACCGCGATGTGTATCGGTGCGATGCGCGGTTGTGTCGCTGAAGATGCCGCTCGCGATCGCGTGCGTGCTGCGCTGCGCTTCTACTGGACCAAGCTCCAGCACCAGCACGGCTTCTTCTATCATTTCGTGAACTACCGCACCGGCGAGCGCTACGTCCAGTTCAAATCCGAAATTTCCTCGATCGATACCGCGCTGCTGATCTGCGGCATCCTCACCTGCCGCGAATATTTTCACGACGACGAGATCTCCGATCTCGCCACCAAAATCTATGGTCGCGTCGACTGGCAGTGGCTCCTGCAGAACGGCCGCGTCGCCTCGCACGGCTGGGTTCCCGAGACCGGCTTCATCCCGTTCACGTGGTCCAGCTACAGCGAAATGATGGCTATCTATCTTCTCGGCCTCGGCTCTCCCACGCATCCATTTCCCGCCGAGACGTGGGACGCCTGGAATCGCCCCACTTTCCAATACGAGGGCATCAAGTACGTCGGCACCTTCGCGCCGCTCTTCGCGCATCAGTTCTCGCACGCTTGGTTCGACTTCCGCGACCGACGCGACAAATATTGTGACTACTTCACTAACTCCGCCGTCGCCACCGACGTGCACCGTCTTTTCTGCCTCAATCTCCGCAAGGAATTTCCAGATTTCTCCGAAGACCTCTGGGGCGTCACCGCGTCCGACTCACCGAAGGGCTACGAAATCTGGGGCGGTCCTCCGGTCGTTGGCCATCTCGACGGCACAATCGCGCCGTGCGCGGCCGGCGGCTCCGTCGCATTTCTCCCGCACGCCACGCTTCCCGTGCTGCACAACATCAAGACCCGCTACGGCGCGCGCGGCTGGTCGCGCTACGGTTTCGTCGATGCCTTCAATCCTCTCCAAAATTGGTACGACGAAGACGTGATCGGCATCGACACCGGCATCACGCTGCTCATGGCCGAAAACGCGCGCAGCCGTTTCGTCTGGAACACGTTCATGAAAAATCCCGAAGCTCAACGCGGTATGGACCGCGCGCTCCTGCAGCAGTATCGCGCCGAATACGCGATGTCCTGATCATCCCAGGGCATCACAGAGCAGCGAACCGAACCGCACCAGCACGCAAGGCGAACCTCCGTCGAACCCATTCGCCCGCCACGTCAGCGCCTCGATAGGCTCCGCCAATGGTTCCTATCGAAACGTTGAGCGACACCGTCGCCCACTCTCGTTCATCCTTATATATGTAGTCGGGACCAACCCTGGGGGTGACACATGGAAGAACGACCGCACTGGGCTCCGCCTCTGTTTCTTCTCATCGGAGTCTTTGCTGGATGCGCCGCGGCGCTTTACACACCAATCGCCATCGCGCACTACTTGTGGGTTCACCTGTAGAAAAGAGGAACTACCCGTGCGCGACCTTCGGCAAATGATCCGTCGAGTGGATGTACCCTTCGGCCGCGATCCGCTTGCCGCTCTCGCGATACCGTTCGGGGTCGGTGGGCGCCCACGTCGCCAGCCCATCGACGTAACGGTTAAACATGCAAAAAGCCGCCGCGATCAACACCGTGTCGTGAATTTCCTTGTCCGTCGCGCCTTCTTTCCGTGCGCGCTCCACGTCCGCCGTCGTCACGCTCTTCCCGCCCTTTTGCACTTTTCCTGCGATCGCTAACAGCGCCTTCAGCTTCGGCGAAACCGCGCCGGATTCGAAATCGCGCTTCAAGTCCTTCACCAAATCTTCTTTGTCGCCCCAGTAGTGCGCCGCCGCCGCGCCGTGCACCGACTGGCAAAAGAAGCAATCATTCTGCGACGACACATACGCCGCGATCATCTCGCGGTCGCCCTGCGAGAGGGAATTCGGCGCGCGCAGCAGCACCTCCGCCAGCGCGTTCAACGGCACCGCCGTCTCCGGACTGAACGCCATCGGCCCCAAAATTCCAGGAATTCCATCCGGTAAATTGATATGCGCCATTGTCACGCCTCCGAAGCCTTTGTGACACAGGCGATCTCGCCTGTGTGTAAAACACGGCCTGCCTTATCAAGGCCGCGTCATCCTGAGCGCGGCGAAGGATCCCTCTTCGCCTTTACCTTCCGTGCTTACTTCGCCTCCGCCTTCGCCACCGGCCGTTCCCATCCCGGCGTCAAATATCCCGTCGTCGCCAGCCGCTTGCCCATCTGTTTGTACATCTGCGGATCGTCCGGCTGCCATGTCGCGAGGCCATCCACGTACCGGTTGAACATACAGAACGCCGCCGCGATCAACACCGTGTCGTGAATGTCGCGGTCCGTCGCGCCGTTCGCGCGCGCCGCTTCCACGTCCGCTGCCGTCACGTTTTTCCCGCCGGTCTGCACCTTCTTCGCCACTGCAAATAGCGCCTTCAATTTATCGGACACCGGCGCCGTCGCGTAATCCCGCTTGATCTGATCGATCAGTTCGTAATTGCCGTTCATGTGCTCCGCCGCCGCGGCTCCGTGCGAATGCTGGCAGTAGTAGCAGTCGTTTTCCGACGAAACGTAAGTTGCGATCATCTCGCGTTCCGCCGCCGTCAGCGTGGACTGCGGCCCTCGAAGCAGCACATCCACGAACTCTCTCATCGGCTTGGTCGTCTCCGGGCTGAACACCATCGGTCCGCGAATTCCCGGTACGCCGTCTTCCAATTTGATGTGCGCCATGTGCTGCTCCTTTATTTCCGGCAAAACACTCCGCCCCTGCCGTTAGAAACTGAATCGTATCGCAAACTGGAACGCCCGCGGTCCGCCCGACCCGTAGAATCCTCCCGCCGTGCTCACCGGCTGAAAAAAGCTCTGATCGAGCCCCAACGGATTCGACGGCGAAATTGGATTCGTCCCCTGCGGCACCAGCGAAATGTTGCGGCCCGAGTAGCTGGTGTTCGTGAAGCCGCGCACGTTCAGGCTATTAAACAGGTTGAACGCCTCCGCGATCAGTTGCAGGTGATAGCGTTCCGCGAACGCGAAATCCTTCATGAACCGCACGTCCACCGAATTGAACGGGCTGCTGAAGTTGATGTTCGACGGCACGCTTTCCAGCGGCCCGCCCGCATTGCACGGCGCAGGCGCAGGACACGCCGGCAGCGAATTCCATTCGTTGATGATCGTGTTCAGCTGGTTGCTGTTCTTCACGCTGCGCCCCAGCGAATTGCGCGCCAGAATCGGCAGCCGCGCCCCCAGCGATTGGCCGTTGAGCGAGAGATCCGGCAAGAATGTGTCCGCCGGCACGCCCGACCCAAACGTGTACAGCGGCGACACCGAAATGCCCCACGGCATCTGGATCTGTCCGTACGCCGTTAACCGGTGCCGTTCGTCGCTCGCCGCGTAGCCTTTCTCCGTCTGCGGGCCCACTGTGCCTTCGATCAAGTTCACGTTCTCCACCGTCGTGTACGAAGGCACTTGATCGTCGTCCGAGTAGTCCAGCGTCTTCGAAAGCGTGTAGCTCGCGTTGAAAAGATAGGTGAACTTGCCGTACGTGATCGGTTTGTGCGTCACATTCACCAGCAACCCGCTGTACCACGAATGCGCATTGGACGTCGCTACCGTCACCTGGTCCGAAATTCCCGTCAACGGATCGGTCACGATGCACGGCTGATTGCTCCCCGGGCACGTAATATCTGGCGAGTTCGAGGTCGTGCTACGCAGATATTGCGCGATCAGCATGCGCTGCCCAAACAGGTACAACCCGTCCGCGCTCACCATCCAGCCCGATCCAAATTGCTGTTGGAATCCGATCGACGACTGCTGGAACAGCGGGTGATGCGTGTTCTTGTCCACCACAATAATTCCCACGCCGCCCGGCTCGCGCGGTCCACTGAACGGATTCGCCAGCGTCGGGCTGCCCGGCGCAAACTGCACGCCTGGAATCGGTGCGAAGCAAGTGTTCAAATCCGGCGCCGAGGTGTCGCCCGGGTACGTGCAAAACGATCCGAAATACTGGTTGATCGTCAACGCCCGGTCGTCCTGCACTCGCTCGTAGCCCGGCACTTCAAACACGATGCGGTCGTAGAAAATTCCGTATCCGCCGCGAATTACGCTGTTCCCCTGCCCGAACGGATCGTACGCAAATCCGATCCGCGGCCCGAAGTTCTTCTTGTCCGGATGGTGGTGCAGGTCGATCACGTTCGCCATCCACACGCACGGATTGGTTGGCACCTCCGTCAAGTTCGGGCAAGGGCCGTACGGCGCACTCGTTCCCGTCGCGTCCGTATCGAAGTCCCATCGCAAGCCCAAATTCAGAGTCAGCTTTCGATTTACTCGCCAGTCGTCCTGTCCGAAGAACGAAATGTAGCTGTTCGAAATCTTCGGGATCGGCACGGGTTGAATCGGCGCCGCGCTCTGGATCGCCACCGCGATCGGAATATCAAGGTCCGTCGGACCGGAGGGCCCATCGGTGCCGCTCAAATTCGCGAAGCCGAAGTCCGACGTCAAAATGACGCTGCCGCTCCCGAAAACGTTGATTTCGCCGAACGCTTGTGAGTATTCGTACTCGCCGCCCAGATGCAACGTGTGCTTGCCGAGCGACCACGTAAACGTATCCTGCACTTCGTACTGATTGAGGTGCGTGCTCTGCGGCACGTTGAAGTTCACGCCGTCCGCAATGTCCGGAAAGATGAGTTCGTTCGTCGCGGCCAATCCCGGCGGGTCCGTAGTCGGCGCGCTGTTCGGGAATTCCGGAATGCTGTTCAGAAACGTGTTGAAGGTGAAAAGCAGGCTATTCACCTGCGTTGGCGAAATCGTTCGCGTCCAGCCCACCACGCTTGTATTGAACCGATTCAGCGAATTCTGCCGCTCGGTCGCAGAAAGGGAAGGCGTCACGCTCGCCGCCGAAGCCGGCGCTGTGTCCGTCGAACGGTTGAAAGAGTAGCGGCCCATCAGCGTGTCCTGCGGCGTCAGTTGGAAATCCACGCGCGAAGAAACCAGCGCATCGCGAAGCGGCGCAGAGGCATAGGTGTTTATGATTGAATCCGTCGTGAAATCGCGTTGGCCGACTTCGATCGCACCGTTCTGATTTCTGTATTCGGCCGAACCGAACCACCACGCCTTGGTCGTCTTGAAAGGTCCCCCCAGCGATCCGCCAAATTGCTCGCGGTCAAACGGTGCCTTGGGCAGCCCGCTCGAAAGCGTGCCGGGTTCCGCATCCAGGTTCCGGTTACGCTCGTAGTCGAATACCGACCCGTGAAATTGGTTCGTGCCGGACTTCGTCAGGATGTTGATGATGCTCGTTCCGGACCGTCCTGCCTCCGCGGAAAATTGTCCGGTCGCGATCTGAAATTCCGCGATGGAATCCTGCGGAAAATTGGAAAGTGTGCCGCCTACCACGTCGTCGTTGTTGTCTCCGCCGTCCACCGTGATGTTGCCGCCGCGTCCCACGCTGCCGTCCGAACTCACTTCGAGCGTGTTCGTCTTGGTCGGATCGAAGTTCGGTGCCGGCCGGTTCCCAGGCACCAGGTACGCCAATTCGAGGAAGTTTCTGCCGTTCAGCGGGATGCTTTGGATGGTCGTCGAGGTAATCTGACCCTGAATCGTATTTTGCGTCAGGTCTACCGAGTCCGTCGCCGCGCCCACCGTTACGCTGGTTCCCACGGTCGCGACCTTCAGCTCCGCATCCATGGTCACCACGCGCCCTACCTGCAGCACCACATCCTTGTACTCGATGTCCGCGAAGCTCTTCGCCGTGATCGTAACCGTGTACGGTCCTGCCGGCAGGTCGGGAATGATGTAGAGGCCGTCGGAGTTTGTCACGGTCGTGCGGGCTACCGTCGTGGTCTGGTTCGTCGCGGTTACGCTCGCGCCGGTCACCACCGCCCCACCCGGGTCGGTCACCGCGCCATTGATCGTGCCCGTTGGCACCTGGGCCTTCACGGCCACTGCCGCAAATACGCACAAAATCGCAACGAAAACGCACTGGCAAAAAAGCTTCCGCTTCATCAACACGCTCCTCGGTTTCCCTGTGGCAAATACGTAGCTTTGGAGATTGTCCGTAATCTCCACCGAGACGCGCGCCGCCGCAATAATCGGAAAATACTAGAGACACAAATTCTCGAAACTTGTACCGTCATTTACAATCGGGAGTGCGTTCTCGAAGGAACCTCAGATGGCCACCACGTCGCAAGCCATGAAGCCGATGCATCTGCCCGGCGTAGAGCAAAATCCTCAGCCGAGCGCTTATGCCGATCTCATCCACAGCGCGCAGAAGTCCGGCGGCGAGTACTGGAAGATCTGGCACCTTTTCGCGTTTCAACCGGAAATGACGGCCCACCTCGCGAACTTCACCCACTCCGCGATGCATGAGCCTGCTCCCATCGAGCCAAAGCTCCGCGAACTGATCGCCGCCTACACCTCGCGGCTGAACGACTGCGAATTTTGCATGAAGTCGCACACCGCCATTGCGGGCGAACTCTACGGCGACGAAAGTTTCGTCCGCGCCGTGATGGACGATCCGAGCTCCTCAACGCTGTCGGACAAGGAGAAGGCCTTGCTGCGTTTCGTCGCCAAGGTCACGCTCGCGCTACCCACCGTCACCGCCGCCGATTCGCAACATCTGCGCGATTTGGGATGGACCGACGACGCGATCTTCTACACAATCACAGTCTGTGCGCTCTTCAATTTTTACAACCGCTGGATCACGGCCTCGGGCGTTCCTGCTGTTTCCGATGAAGGGCATCGCTCGCGCGGCAAGCTGGTCGCACACCACGGGTACCGCAAATAAAGCATGGTGAAGAAAATTTTCAAGGTCCTCGTCGTTCTCGTTGTGATGTACGGCGTGCTCACCGCCGCATTCTTCGCCTTGATGTTGTCGGGCCCAGACCGATTTGCGAGTGTGATGCGTTACGTTCCTTGGCCTGCTTTCGTGGTGTTTCCGTTTAAGCCGCTCTGGAAAGTCGCGCGCGGCGGCAGCCACCAGGTCGGCGATATGGCGCCGGATTTTTCTCTCGAGACAGTCGACCACCAATCGACCGTCACGCTCTCTTCATTCCGCGGCGAAAAGCCAGTCGTCCTCGTCTTCGGCAGCTACACCTGACCGCCATTCCGGCGGGAGGTTCCCGCCCTCAACGCCTTGTATGAAAAATACAAGGACCAGGTCGCGTTCTACGCGGTCTACATCCGTGAAGCGCACACCACCGACGTTTGGCAGGATCCTGACAATATCGACGATCACGTAATCTTCGCCGCGCCCAAAAATCAAGACGAGCGCGCGGAGATGGGAAAGCTGTGCGTCGTCAAACTCGGCATCAAGTTTCCCGCCGTGCTCGATAATTTCCAGAACACCACCGAACGCGACTACACCGGCTGGCCCGACCGCCTATACGTAATCGACCGCGACGGCCGCATCGCCTATAAAGCCGGTCCCGGCCCCTTCGGTTTCAAGCCTAAAGGCGTCGCCGACACCCTCCAAAAACTATTCCCCGACGTAAAGTAACGCCAAGTAGCACAGGCAATCTTGCCTGTGTGCGAGCGTAGCTCGCACTTTGTCTCACGCCCGTTAGCTCGTCTCCTCGAACGACAAAAAAAGCAAAATCCTCGTCATCCAGAGCCTGCTTTAGCAGGCGAAGGATCCTCTGCGATTCTTCCAGCGTTGAGCAGCGCATTTGACACCACGACCAGCTCACCCCACTCGCGCCCTCTTCTTCCACACCCAGTAGCACCCCGTCACAAATAGTAGCCACGGCGGCCCCGCCAGCAACGCCACATGAAACGCCGGCACCCACCAAGTCGAAATCAGAACCGCCACCAGCGCTACCGCCCCAACCACCGATCCCCAAATCCCCAGCGGCGCAAACTTCAGTATCGAGCGCCCCTCATCCGCCATCTTCCGCCGGAACGCAACATGCGTCACCAGCGTCATCGCCCAAACAAACGGCCCTCCAAAAAACGCTACGCCGATCATGAACACGAACGCCGTGTTTTGAAAAAAGTGCTCGAGCAACAGCGCCGCCGCCATCCCCACACTCGACGCCAGCACCGCCGGCACCGGCATCCCGCGCTTGCTCAACTTTCCAAAAATCGCCGGCGCGTACGTCCCGCGCGAAAGGGAAAATAGCAGCCGCGAACAAAAATACAAATTGCACGTCGCCGACGAGAGCGCCGCACTCAACACCACGAAATTCATAATGTGCTTCGCCGCAGGCAGCCCCGCAATTTCAAACACGCGCACAAACGGGCTTTCACCCAGCCCAATCTGCGTCCACGGTACAATCGCCACAACGATCGCAAGCCCGCCCACGTAAAAAAGCGCCAACGTAAACAGCGTCCGCCTAAGCGCCCGCGGCACCGCCGTTTGCGGATCTACTGCCTCACCTGCCGTCGACGCCACCACCTCCAGCCCCAGATAACTAAAAATCGCGATCGTCACGCCCAGCCCCGCGCCGCTCCATCCATGCGGGAAAAATCCGCCCAGCGCCGTGTAATTCGTCGCCGCCTCGTGACCGAGCTTCGTCCCGAAAACGATCGCCGCCCCAATGATCAAAAACGCCGCGACCGTCACCACCTTGATCATCGCGAACCAGTATTCGATCGTCCCGAAGTTCTCCACCGCCAGCGTGTTCATGTAAATCATCGCCGCCGAAAATCCCACGATCCAAAGCCACGACGGCACATTCGGAAACCACAGTTGGCAAAAAATTGCTGCTGCGAGCACCTCGCTTCCGATGATCACTACAAGGCAAACCCAATACGTAAATCGGATCGCGAACCCCGCCCACCGGCTGAAATAAACTTCCGCGTGAACGCCGAACGCTCCCGCCGTCGGCAGCTCCACTGACATTTCCGCGAGCGCCCACATCACCGTCAGCGCGATCAACGCGCCCGCCGCGAAACTCACCACCACCGCCGGTCCCGCAAGTTGCACCGCAATCGAGCTGCCGAGAAAGAGTCCCGTCCCCAGCGTGCAGCCGATTCCGATCATCGCCACTTGCAGCGAACTGAGCGTTCGCCGCAATCCCGACTCGCGCCGCGCCTCGTCCTCCGCCGTCACCACATCGCGCCGCGCACTCTTCACCGTTTCATGCATGGCCGCGCATCGTAGCAGAACGCTCGTGCAGCTCCGCAAAAATTCCGTCTAGTACAAAAACACTATTCGAAAAAACCATCTCGTGCTTGTTCGCATCGCGCGCAATCGAGTAGCATGTGCACGCATCCCGCAGCATCACGGAGAGAAAGAGACGATGAAACTTCACGCGTTTGTGTTAAGCCTGTTCGCGATTTTCTTGATGAGCTTCGCTGCTGCACAGCCGGCCGTCGCGCAAGACAAAGTTTTGAAGGCGAGCGACATCACTGCCAACCTGTTCCCCGATCACGTTTACTTCAAGGGCCAGACCGCGCCCTCGCAGCTTCGCAATTCCGGCGGCGTGAAATTCGCCGACGGCCAGTACTTCCTCGCCGCCATGGTCGACACTTCCGGTTACACCAGCGGCGTCCGCGAAAAATATCAGGCCTACCTGATCACTGACGTGCCCCTCGAAATCGGCGGCCAGAAACTCCCCGCCGGCGCTTACGGCATCGGCTGGATTGCCGGCCAAAAATTCGTCGTGCAGGATCTCGGCGCGCACGATGTTCTCACCGTCGACTCCAAGCACGACGCGGACATGAAGCGCCCCATGCCGCTCCAGGTCGTCGCCGGCCCGACCGCCGGAACCTACCTTCTCTACGGCGGCCGCGACAGCGTCGAGGTCAAGCGCGCGCAGTAGCCCTCGCCTTCGTACCAAAACCGGCCGGCGTCCGCCTCGTCCCATTTTGGACAGTGGCGCCGGCCACCTCACTCCCGCCGCTCGTATCCGCATCCAAAAACCCTCGAAAATCCCGAATTTCGTAGCGTTTCACATCAATTTCCCATACGAAATTCCGTCCCACCATCGTCCACAAACAATTTAGGTAGCTGTAACCGCCTTAAATTCCGTGCGTCGTAACAACGGCGTTTCAAATGCATGTACTTTTGCTGAAGCGCGCAGTCGGGCGTCTCGAAGCGCCGCATTTTTCGAACATTCTGCGAGTTCGCGGCACCCTATTTCTCGCTTCGTCGTCTAAGCCAGTATCTCGTGGTGCGTTTTGGTTCCGCTTCGCCCCCGGCGCACTCGTATAAAGATTATTTACGCCCGGGAACATCGCGGCTCCTCCTCGCGTACCACCTTTAGCGCGGTGATTGTCCATGGCAGAGGATCCACATCCAGCTTTCCGCATGCGCTTCGGCGCATTTGAAGTCGATCTCGACGAACGTGACCTGCGCCGCGACGGCGTCAAAATCAAGCTCAACGAAAAGCCTTTTCAAGTTCTCGCTGTCCTTCTCGAACGCGCCGGCCGCGTCGTTCGCCGCGACGAAATTCGCGCGCGTCTCTGGCCCGCTGACACCTACGTTGACTTCGACGCGAATCTGAACACCGCGCTCAGCACGCTCCGTCACGCGCTCGGCGATTCCGCCGACAAGCCTCAGTACATCGAAACCGTTCCGCGTCAGGGTTACCGTTTCATCGCGGGCGTGCTTCTGGTCGAATCGGCGCCGATCGTCTCCCAGCCCGTGGTCACCGCCGTCGACGCGCCAATGGCAAACGGTCTCCTCGCGAACACCACCGCGCTTGCCCAAGCCGGCGCTGCGGCCGAAATCGATCTTGCGTCCGCCGATTCCGCAAGTCCGTTCTACTACCGCGCCTCGCGCGCTGCCATCACCGCTATGGCTTGTGCTTTCGTTATCGCGCTCGCCGTTGCCGGAGTTTTTTATCTCCGCCACGGCCGCGCCAGCGCCGACGCCTGGAACGACGAAACAAAAGTTCTCGTCGCGCCATTCGAAAATCTCAGTGGCGACGCCTCTCAGGATTATCTGAGCGACGGCGTCACCGAAGAACTCATTACGCAGCTCGGCGCTCGCTCGCCCTCTCACATTGCCGTGGTCGCGCGCAGCGCCGGCATGCAGTATCGCGATCACCACGCCCCGCTCGATAAAATTGCCAGCGAACAAAAAGTCGGCTACGTCGTCGAAGGCACGCTCAACCGCCAGAGCGACCACCTTCATCTCACCGCGCAGCTCTTTCAGGCCAGTGACGGGAAAATTATCTGGGCGCAGTCCTACGATCGCGGCTCCGAAGATCTCCCCGCTGTCGAGCAAGACGTTGCCGTCAACGTCGCACGCGTTCTCGACGTCAACGTTTTCGAAAAACCGTCGTCGCTTGTCGTTTCGTCGGGCCGCCCGCACCAGGTCAATCCCGACGCCTACGATCATTACCTGCGCGGCCTCTACGAAATGAAGAGTCACACCGCGACCGGCCCCGATCGCACCGCCGACAGCGTCAAGGATTTCAAGCGCGCCATCGAACTCGATTCGCAATTCGCCGAGCCTTACGTCGGACTCGCGCAAACCTACATCACCGCCGCGGAGTGGTCGGAAACCGATTCACGCACGTCCTTCTTGCTCGCGAAAGCCGCCGCGCAACGAGCGATTGCGCTCGACGATTCGCTCGCTGACGCGCACATGATCCTCGGCATGACCCTTTACGAATCGGATTGGGATTGGCACGGTGCCGAGCAGGAATTTCACCGCGCCCTCGCGGTCGATCCGAATTCGGCGCACTCCATGCGGATTTACGCGATGTATCTGGCCGCCACGCAGCGCTTCAAGCAGGCCATGGACGAGTACCAGCGCGCCGAAAAAATCGATCCCGATCCCACCGATACGGACATGAACATCTGCACCCTGCTGGCAATCACACGCAACTACGACAAGGCCATCACCCAGTGCAAGAAGGTTCTCGATGAAAGCCCGAAAAACTCCGTCGCCGAGTATTACCTCGCCGCTTCGTACGTCTACCGAAGTTGTTACGCCGAAGCGCTCGCGACCGCGAAGGAAGCCGGCGACTCGCCAATGATCCAGACGGAAGTCGCCATCGCCTACGCGCGTTCCGGTAACAGGCCTGCGGCGGAAAGAGTTCTTTCGGAGCTGGAATCAAAGCGCGCACGCGCTCCCATTTCAGATTACGCGCTCGCGGAGGTGTACAGCGAATTGGGCGACAAGACCGGCGCGCTCAAACTACTCCGGCGGGCTTACGAAGAACGCTCACCCGAATTGGTCTTCCTCTCGGAAGACGAAGACTTCGACAATCTGCGCGACACGCCCGAATTCAAGCAGCTCATCGCCGACATCGGCGTCCCGTTGTTGCAAGGCTCCGACCAAAAAGTCGCGCAGATCCCCCACCGCGAATCCGACGACCAGCGCGGCAAATAAACGCACCGCGACTCAAGTCAGGTCGCGCTTCAGCGCGCTGTAACATAGACTCTAGAGTCTGTGCGAGACCCACTCTAAGTGGGTCTCGGGTTGAGCCATCACCAAATCACCACCGCAATCAAGCTGATCCCAATCCCCAGTTTTGTCGCCGAACCATTTAGAGCGCGGCGGCAAGCCGCCGCTTTCGCTACAAACTCAACGCTCGCCCCGCTGTAACTTCGTTCACCATCCCGAACCGCCGTTCCACGCCTTTCCGGGTGCCGTACCCTTTTCTCCTCAAAAGGGTGCGCGCCACAAACCCCAACCGCCCGTCACCAGTCCACTCGCCAAGCACACACCCCGTCACTCGTGCCGTAGCGCCACAATCGGATCCACCCGCATCGCCCGCCGCGCCGGAATCAAACACGCCACCAACGTCACCACCAGCAGCAACCCCGCCACACCCACAAAAATCACCGGATCATTCGGCTTCACTTGAAACAGCATCGACGTCAAAACCCGCGTCAGCGCCAGGGACGCGATAACCCCCGCCACCACGCCGAGCGCCGCCATCGCTCCCCCCTGCAGCAAGATCAGCTTGCAAATCGACGTAGGCTCCGCCCCCAGCGCCATCCGAATCCCAATCTCCTGCGTCCGCCGCGAAGTCGTATACGCAATCACGCTGTAGACGCCGATCGTCACAAGCACCAGTCCGATCCCCGCGAATATCGCCATCAGCAAAAATCCGAACTCCGGCTGCGCGTACGAATACGACTGGATGTAATTCTCCAGCTTGTCGCTCATCGCCAGCGCCACGTTCCGATCCGTCGCCCATACTTCCGTTTGTATCGCGTGCATCATCGCCAGCGGATCTCCCGCCGTTCGAACCAGCACGCCGCGCCGCCCCGATCCCGTGATCGTGTATGGCACCCAAACTTCCGGTAGCACTGGTTTCTCGAGACCCTGATTTTTCGCGTCCGCCGCCACACCCACCACTTCAAACCACGCATCGTGCACCGGGTCCGGAAGTTTCTCCGCCTCCGGCAGTTTGAATTCTTGCCCGATCGGATCCTGCCCGCTCAAATAGCGCTTCGCAAACGCCTGATTCACCACCGCCACTTTTCGCGCGCTGTTCTCCTCAACTTCGTCGAAAGAGCGTCCCTTCAGAATCGCAATCCGCAGAGTAGGGAAGTAGTCCGCGCTCACCAGTTGGTAGAACGTCCGCGAGTCCTTCTCCGTTGTCTTGCCCGGCACTTCCACGGCGCTCGGCAGCCCTCCATAAGGTGGCAGCGTGCTCGTCTCCGTCACGTCCACCACGCCCGGTAGCGCCTTCAGCCTGGGCAATAGCACGCGAAAGAACGCGCTCACTTGTTCGGCCGTCTTGTATTGCGATTCGGGCAGCGGCAGTCGCGTCGCCAGTACGTGGTCCGGCTTCAGTCCAAGATTCACTTCGCGCAAAGCGATGAAACTGCGCATCAGCAGTCCCGCTCCGACGAGCAGCGTGAGCGATAGTGCGACTTCCATCGCCACCACAAGCCCTCGCACGCGGCTCTTGCGGAATCCTCCTGCGGACCCTTTCCCTCCGTCACGCAGCGGTGAATTCAGATTCTTCCCTGAGATCTGCAGCGCGGGAGCGAGTCCAAAGAGAAGCGCCGTCGCCACTGCCACGCCGAGCGCAAAGAGCAGCACCGGTGCGTTCATCTGCACCACCGCCTCTTCCGGCAGAATTTGCGGCGGAATCATCGCCACCAGCGTGGTGAGCCCAAGCCACGCCAGGGCGCAGCCCAGAATCGCTCCGCCCGCCGCGAGCAGCCCGCTCTCGATGAGCATCTGCCGGATCAGGCGTCCGCGGCTCGCGCCCAGCGCTGCGCGCACGGCGAATTCTTTTTCGCGCGTCGTCGCCCTCGCCATCAGCAGGCTCGCCACGTTCGCGCATCCGATCAGCAGCAGCAGGCCCACGGCAGCCAGCACGATGAATAGCGTTTCACGGAATTGTCCGACCACCGCATCTACGTAGCGATCCAAATGCACGCGGAAGTGTTTGGGATATTCGCTCGGATAAACCGTCGCGAGATGGTTCGCCACCGGCGTCAAATCAGCTTCGGCTTGCGCGATTGTCACGCCCGGCTTGAGCCCGCCGATCAAATCCCAGTACTGAAAAAAAATGTCGGTGGACGCGTTCGCAGGATCCACGGAATCGGGAACCCACATATCGCCGCCCCCAAGCGCAAATCGAGGCGGCATCACCGCCACCAGCGTTCGCGGCACGCCGTTCAGCACGAACGTCTGGTTCAGAATCTTCGAATCGGAATTGAATCGCGTCGCCCAAATCTTGTAGCGCATCGCGAACACCGGTGGCGCTCCCGGCTTGTAGTCCTCAGCCGTGATCGCGCGGCCCATCAGCGGAGGCACGCCCAGCGCTTCAAACGTTCCCGGCGCTACCAGTTGTCCGTTGAATCTCTCCGTTCCTTCAGAAGTCGTGTAGAGCAGGTCCGCGCGCGTGTATCCGGCCACCCGATCGAACACCCGGTTCTTGGCCGCGTATTCTCGAAACTCTGCGGGCGTCACTCCATTTCGCGCGCCCGAGTCGCCGCTCTGGTCCGCGTCGTCGATCTCCATCACCACCAGGCGCTTCGCGTTCGCGTAGGGAAACGGATTCAGCAGCACGCCGTCGATCACGCTGAAAATCGCGGCCGAAGCGCCGATCCCCAGCGCCAGCGTCAATATCGCCATCGCTGAAAATCCCGGATTCTTCGCGATCATGCGGAGCCCGTACCGAAAATCCTGCCAGAGCGTTTCCACGCGCCGCCTCCTGAACCTCGTAGTACTTCCAAAACTTCCCGAAACCCGTCTTCAGTCCCTGACCGCTTGCGAACACTATATTCGCGCGTCCGGACAATCCCAAATTCGCCCGCGCCCGCGCCGATGTAAATGGTTTGTCACCGCTGCTGTTCGACGCGTTTCCCTGCGTTTTCCCTGCCGAATTTAGATTTAATTTATGCGGATTTGCGCCTCTTCAGCTAACCATTCCGCCGGAATTGCTTCTAACTTGCAAAGTGAAAGCTAGCTCCCCGGGAGGTGTGTCCATGCAGAACAGCCGCCGCAAGACCCTGGATTCCTTCAGCTACGCGCCGACGGCGCTTTGTATCGCCATGCGTGAATTCCCACGGCGCATGTGGTTTTTCAAACCCGCGCCCGGCCGCCGCAGCATCCACGAAATGATCCTGCACCTGGCCGATAGCGAAGCCGTCGACTACGTCTTCTGCCGCCAGATCATCGCCACTGGCTGCTCCAGCGGTACGCCGAACGTCGAGCCCTGGATGGACACACTCGGATATTTTCATCAAGGCACACGTGAAGCGCTCAAGATCATTCACAGTCTTCGCGCGGCGACTTCCAAATTGCTGCAGACCGTCCCAGAAACCTGTTGGCTCATCGTCGCCAATCATCCCGTCTACGGCGAACTCACGTTCGAAGAGTGGCTCAGCCGCCAGGAGCGCCACATCCCCGATCACATCCAGCAGATGCGCGAAAACTACACCATCTGGCAGCGTCAGAATCCGCCGCGCAAGCGTCCCTTCGAATCGACGCGCGACCGGGAAACCGGCTCTGCGCCGAATCCCTCGCGTATGGCTGCTTCTTCGCGCCAGGTAAGTTCTGCTGGCGTCGCGGTCGCGGCGTCTCCGTCGAAAATCTCGCAATCCTTCTGCTGACGTCTTCTCGATTCTCCTGAATCTCACGACGGCCTTAAGCCGTCGTGTGTCTGTTTGCCGTTTCACGATTTGTAACCGATCACAGCGCGGCGTCGCACGACCCTCCGACATTCCATATTTAAACGCTTCGGTTCTTCCCAGAATTCACACGGCGAAAAATTATCATCTGTTCGTTCGCGAGAAAACGCCGCGCTCTTGTGCTCCCGCGCGAACACTGTTCTAAAGAGCAAACAAATCCGCGCTCCGCCTCCTGCGACGCAACTTCTTCCACATCAATCGACTCGCCCGATTTAGAAACATTTCAGAGCGTTCGTCCCTGTAACTCGCACACCCGCCAGAGTACTGGCTTGCAAAATGCAACCTGTCGCCACATTGAAATTTCTATACGTACGCGCCACGCGCGAATTCTTCACAGGAGAACGTTCATGAACATCTTCCAGGGCCTGCGCGCCAAACTCCTTGGCTTCGCTTTCGCTCTGTTTTTCATCACTGCGCCTTCGGTTTTCGGACAGACCGGCTCGATTTCCGGTACGGTCACCGACGCGTCGGGCGCGGTCGTCACTGACGCCAACGTCATCGCGACCAATCTCGGGACCAACGACACCCGCACCACGATCACTACCGGCGCCGGCACCTATCGTTTCGCCGGCTTGACCGCGGGCAACTATTCCGTTTCGATTTCGAAGACCGGCTTCAAGACCGTCAATTTTGCTTCGGTCACGCTCACGGTCGACCAGCCCGTCACGCTCGACGCGAAATTTGAAACCGGCGCCATCACAGCCACGGTCGAAGTCACCGCGTCCGCCGCTCCAACCATCGACACCGAAGACGCGACGCTCAGCAACGTGATCGAGCACACCCAGATGACCGAACTGCCCCTCATTCTCCGCGATCCCTACCAGCTCGTCTTGCTCGGCCCAGGAATCACGCAGTCGGACGGCATGGGCGGCGTTTCCGTCAACGGCGGCCGCGAGCGCAACAACAACTTCCTTCTCGACGGCACCGACAACAACGACGCCGACGTTCCCGGCAATCTCGGCGGCGTCACCGCGCAGAATCCGGACTCCACAGAGGAATTCCGCGTTCTCACCAACAACTTCGCTCCCGAGTACGGCCGCAACAACGGCGCGATCATCGACGTCATCACCCGCAGCGGCACCAACGATTTCCATGGCGACCTTTTTTACTTCGGCCGTTGGAACGCTCTCGGCGCGCGCGACTACTTCAATAACAATATTGATCCAGTCTCCGGCCTCGTCGAGCCGCAGAATCCCTACGTCCGCAACCTGTACGGCGGTTCGATCGGCGGTCCCATCAAGAAAGACAAAACATTCTTCTTCCTCAACTATCAGGGCGACCGTTTCGTCACCGTCCTCACCAACTCTTCGATCGTTCCTACCGCCGCTTTCAAGTCCGGCATCTTCAACTACACAAATCCCCAGACCGGCGCGAGCCAGACGATCAACCTCCTCGCCAACGTTCCCGGCGAAGGTCAGAACGGCACCGGCCTGCCGCTCGACTCCACGATGCAAAAAATTCTCGCGTTCTATCCAAACCCAACCATTCCCAACGGCGACGGCGCCACCGGCACGCTTTTTTTCCCCAGCGAGTCGCGCGAGAAAGACGAAGACGCCACCACCAAGATCGACCACAAGGTCAACGCCAACAACAATCTCTTCGTCCGCTACATCTACAATTATTTCGGCGACCCGAATCCGTTCCATTCGGACACGCTGCCCGGCGGCCTCGGCGCCATTCCTTCCACACAAAAAACGCAGGGCGTCTCCATCGGCCTCACCACCAGTTTTTCGCCGACTCTCACCAACGAAGCCCGCTTCGGCTTCAATCGCCTGAATCTTTTCTTCGGTTGCACCGGCATTCCCGAATTTGACTCCGTCGGCAACGTCGACTCCGAAGGCCGCGGCGCCGACTACCAGCTGCCCGTCTTCGCATCCTTCGGTTGCCCGGAGCCCAACAACTCGCCAGCCAGCGGCAATCGCCAGGGCACCTATCAGACCGCCGACAACCTCACCAAAGTCTGGCGCAATCACGCCATCAAATTCGGCGGCGAGTTCCGCGACGTCTACTCCAACAACTACACCGACTTCGTCGCCCGCCAGAATTTCACTTTCAACGCCTTCAGCGGCTACGGTGTCGCGCCTTTGAATCAAGCGACGCTCAATCCCGGCGTCGATTCGCAGCAGCTCGAAGACGAAGTCTCCTCGATCCTCGGTCTCGTCGCCGGCGCCACGCAAACCCAGTTCTTCACCAGCGCCGGCACCCGCGTTGCCAACGATGAACTCAACTTCATCCAGCACGAAACCGCCGGCTACCTGCAAGACACCTGGAAAGTTCTTCCCAATCTCTCGCTCACCTACGGCCTGCGCTACGAGTACTACAGCGTCCCCGTCGAGCGCAGCGGCACCATCTCCAACCTCTTCCAAGACGCCAGCGGCCCCGCGCCATTCACTTTCACTCCCGTCGGCCCGGGCACCGGCCATCAACTTTACAAAGACGACTACACCAACTTCGAGCCCCGCTTCGGCTTCGCCTGGGATCCGTTCAAAGACGGCCGCACCTCCATCCGCGGCGGCATCGGCCTGTTCACCGATCGCATCTTCGGCAACTTGTTCGAAGATCAGCGCAGCAACCCGCCGTTCCAGCCGAGTTTCAACAACACCCCCGTCGCAAACTTCGGCGCGACCGCCGCGGCGCAACTCGAAAATCAACCGCTGCCTCCGGTTCTCACTCCCTCGCCCGTCGTGCCAAATGAGTCGTTCTTGTTCCCCGGCATTTTTGCCAACAACATCAAGCCCCCCCGCGTCGTCACCTGGAACTTCGGCATTCAGCGCCAGGTCACCTCGTCCCTCACCTTCGACGCCAACTACGTTGGCAACCACGGCACTCGCATTCTCCGCGTCGTCGATGGCGCGCCGCCCCAGCCCGCTCTCGTCAACCAGCTCCTCGCCATGGGTATCGATCCCTCCGTGCTCCAGTTCAATACGCTCTACGCCGGCGCCGAGCAGGGCGTGCTCCCCTTTGATCCCGTCAACAACAACGCCTTCCTCCACGCCTTCGACAGCCAGACCAGCGGCCACTCCTGGTACGACGGTCTGCAGATCCAGGTCAACGAGCGCCTCTACCACGGCCTGCAGATCGGCGGTTCTTACACCTACGCCCACGCGCTCGATGATTCTTCCGACTCGCTCTTCCCGACGCTCAACAACACCAACTTTCCCGTCGACTCCTTCAACCTCCGCCGTGAGAAGGGCAACTCCGGCTTCGACACGCGCCATCGCGGCGTCATCAACTTCGTTTACACGCCCAACATCGGCCGCGGCAAAGGCCATCTCAGCGAAGGTTTCGTCGGCCGCGCCTTTGAAGGCTGGGAGATCAGCGGCATCGCCGCTTGGCAGACCGGCCTCCCGTACGACATTTTCGGTTTCCTCGACACTCTCCACACCGGCTTCGCCGATCGCGTCACCGTCGTCGATCCTTCGATCCTTCACACCGCGCCGGCCAATCCCAATCCGGGCGTCCCTAGCGCGCCGGTCTTCACCGGTTTCAATCCGGCCGCCTTCAACCCGCAGAACGGCACGATTCCCATCAACTGGGGCGTCCCTTCGCCGCTCGGCCGCAACGCCTGGTACGGCCCCGGCATCAACAACTGGAACACCGTGCTCGCCAAAAACACCGCGATCACCGAACGCGTCTCCTTCCAGTTGCGCTTCGAGTTTTACAACCTGTTCAATCGCGTCCAGTTCAATAAGCCCGACAACATTCTCGGCGATCCCAATTTCATGTACTCCACCTCGCAAGCAGGCCAGAATGACGGAACCACCGGCGCCCGCCAGATCCAAATCGGCGCCAAGCTCCGCTTCTAGCGGACGCACCACCACCGTAGCGTAGGCTTCAGCCAGCGCCACGTGGCACAGGCATTCCTGCCTGTGAACCCCGACCCGCAACGCGGGCTGGGGCCGGGCAGGTTTCGCTTACGTTGCACAGGCACTTTGCCGATATTGCCTCCGCCTGCTGCCGAGCTGGTCACTCACGACTGCCCATCGGGCATAACGCAAAACGCCGCCGAGTTCAGCTTCGAACTCGACGGCGTTGGCCTGCCTCATTTATCGGAGGGACGCGTGTTGAAGGGTCGTAACGCGAGCCGATCTACTTATCGGGATGGCCGGACGGCTTCGGCGCACTCTTCGGGGCCTGGTGCTGTTCCATCTGTTTCTGTTGAGTATCGTGCTTTTGCTCCAGCTGCTGCGTCTGCTGCGTGTGTTTCTGCTCGAGCTGCTGCTTTTGAGCGTCGTTGTAGTTTTTCGCCGCAGCCTGCTGGTGTTCGCTCTCCTGCTGTTGTTGCAATTTCTGATGATCCTGCGTCTGCTTGGCCGCGAGCTTATCCTGCTGCTGCTGATACTTCTGATCGGTCGCGGTATTCCCGGTCTTTGGCGGCGTGAACGTGTGCGGCTGCAATTCGCTCGCATCGTGGTTCGTGGGAGTGGCTGCCGGTTTCGCCGCCGGCCTTTCCGGAAGTGACTCGGTGGCGGGTTTAGCGGCTTCCGTGGCGGGTCGCGCTTCGTTTCCACGCGCAGCGTTCGCGGGAGGAGCCTTATATTCGCCGCCCGCTTTGGACGAAGCTACCACTCCGGTTTTGAAGTCGGCGGGACGGGCAGTCGCCGCGATCGACGGCTTGCCCTGGTTCTCGGACGCGCGCAACTCAGGATTGTTTCGCGCTTCTTGAACGTGTTGGGTTTGCGACTCGACCGGCCCGACGTGGTGCTCGTTGCCGTAAGCTTCTTGCTGCGACGTGGCTCTGGCGTCGACGCCGCCGTTGCCGCCGTTGTAGCTGACGCGGTTTTCGGAGACGTTCTCGACGCGCGTGTTGTACGTGTTGTGAATCACGGTCGTGTTCACGCGGTTGACGTAGGTGTTGTACGCGAATCGGTTTCCTTCCCACCGGCCGCCCTCGTAACCGTTGCCGCCGTAGCCGTAACCGTAGTTAATCCCGCCATAAAATCCCACCTGCGGTCCCCAATATCCTTCATGGAACAGGAATGCATTCCCGCCCCATCCCCAATAGCCCGGCGTCCACAGAAACAACGGCTGCGGAGGTTGAATCCACGTCCCCGGCACCCAGTAGTAGCCACCGTCGTCCGCGTACGCCCAGTAGCCAGGAGTCCACAGATACCCGTCTTGCGGGCAGTATGGTTGTTCATAGACCGGGATCGGTGGTGGACCGAACCCCACCGAGATACCGATTTGCCCGAATGCAGCGTGCGAGAAAGCCAGAACCAGGAAGGAGAGGACGAGATAACGAAC
>JBEKJW010000037.1:0-24605 GCA_050011035.1 Candidatus Acidiferrales bacterium | reverse complement strand
GTGCCCGGGGTGGGGGTCGAACCCACATGCCCCGTTAGGGACAGAAGATTTTAAGTCTTCCGCGTATGCCATTCCGCCACCCGGGCGTCGTTGCGAATGGAAACAAAAGGTTAGCATGAGGCGCGGAATTCGCGGAGAGGCGCTGGCTTACCGCGTTCCCCGCCGCTAAGCCATAAGCTCGCAATGGCGTCGAAAGCGTAGAACGCCATAGGCACGAGCTGCCGCACTTCGTGATACCTTTCCCGCCGGTTCGGAGGTTCCCACACTCATGCGTAAACCCATAGTTGTCGTTGGCAGTATCAACCTGGATCTGGTGGCAACGTCTGAGCGCGCGCCGCGGCCGGGAGAAACGCTATCCGGGACGAGCTTTGCGACGTTCAATGGGGGCAAAGGCGCGAATCAAGCCGTGGCCGCAGGCAAGCTGGGCTACCCAGTGCGCATGGTAGGCAAGGTCGGCGAGGACGAGTTCGGCCCGGCGCTGAAGCACGGCTTGCGTCGCGCGGGCGTGAATGTGAAAGCGGTTGGCGTCGCGCCCGGTTCTTCAGGCGTTGCGCTTATCAATCTTGGCAGCGATGGGCAGAACAGCATCGTGGTCGTGCCGGGCGCAAATGGCAAAGTGCTGCCGAAGGACATCTCCCGACACGCGCGCATTCTACAGGGCGCCGGAATGATCCTCTCGCAGCTCGAAATTCCGCTGATCACCGTCGAAGCGCTTGCCGTCTTCGCGCATCGCCACAATGTGCCGCTGATGCTCGATCCAGCGCCGGCGCGCGAACTGCCGTCCGGCCTGCTACGTCTGGTGGAATGGATCACGCCTAATGAAAGCGAGGCGCGGACGCTTTGCGGTCTGGCTGCCGATGAGCCGATTACGCCAGGAACCGCGCGCGACTGCGCCGAGTTGCTGCTAAAACGAGGGCCCAAGAACGCGATCATCAAGATGGGCTCAACCGGCGCGTTCGTCGCTACCGCCGACGGTACTCGCGAGATGGTTCCGGCGTTTGAAGTGAAAGCTGTGGATTCGACGGCGGCGGGCGACGCATACAACGCCGCGTTTGCAGCGAGCTTACTTTCCGGGAAAAAACCGATCGATGCGGCACGCTACGCAGCGGCGGTAGCTGCGATTTCCGTGACGCGCAAGGGTGCGCAGCCCTCCATGCCCACGTCACGCGACGTGACGAAGTTCCTCAAAGAGCGGAAGAACTAGCGGCGGCAGAAAATCTCAGGTCGCCATCTCCGCCGAGCCGCCGCCGTTGTTGTGCTTCCCTTGCAGGCAATAGAGGACGAGCTCGACTCGCGTGGACACGCCGACTTTGTCGAAAATGCGAAAAAGGTAATTTCTAACTATGGCCTCGGCAGCCTGGTGTCTGGGTACGTCGCTTCGAGCGAAGAACGCGAAGGCCTCGTCATCGTCGCGGGGCTCACAAACGACGGTGCGCTCGCGACTCTAGAAGTCCACGCCGTGCAGCTCGACTCGGACGGCCTCGGCGCCATACCCGCGCCCACGGAGGCCGCTGCGATCCTCGATCGCTTTCGTATTCTTTCACGCGAATTGGCAGATGGTACGTTCGAGCGCGCATTTTACGACGAGGTGGCGCGAGGGCTCGGTAGCGTGTATCTTCGCGATGTGCGCGCCGCATTTCGCCAGGGCGGCGTTTCGGGCCTGCTCAAAAAAGCAGGCCGGGTGCGGACGTGGCACTTGAAGCGACTTCTCTACAAAGTCGGAGGCTTTCGATCAATTCACCCTACAACAGGCGCATCACCGGCAAACAGCCATGACTGAAATGAAATTCATCCTCGAAGCTGCGCTCGCGTTTCTGATCGTCTTCGTGTCGACGCCCATCGTTATCCTCGTCTGCAACGCCCTTAAGCTCTATGACCCGCCGGGCCCGCTAAAAATTCACACACGCCCCGTTCCACGCCTCGGGGGAGTCGCCGTGACAGCGGGTTTGCTCACGGCCATCGCCTTCGTTCTGAGCCCGCAAGCCGCAGGTATCGCCGAATTCGCGGCCTGCATTGCAATTGTTGCGGTGCTAGGAATCGTCGACGATCTGCGCGGAGTTTCCCCCTACGTGCGCCTCGCGGTACAAGTAGCCGTCGGCACGTATATGGGCACCGCGGGCTGGGGCATCGCTCTCACAAACTCGAGCATCGTCAACGCGCTGATTGCCAGCGCGGTCGTTGTGCTTTTTATCAACGCATTCAATTTTCTCGACGGCGCGGACAGCATCACCGCAGGCGTGACTGCCGCGATTGCTCTCGCATTTATCCTGGCGGAGCCATACCCCTCCGCACTGTCGAACGCGATTGCATGGTCGCTGCTGGGCTGCTCGCTGGCCTTCCTCACTTACAATTGGCCGCCCGCCCGCGTCCTTCTGGGCGATTCCGGCAGCACGGTCATCGGACTCGCTGTGTCGTTTCTCGCACTCGAGCACTGGAAAACCGCGCCCACGTACTCAAATCCCGCTCTCGATCTGTTTCCGTTCGTCGTAGCAGCCGTGCCGCTCATCGACGCCGCGCTGGCCATCGCGCGCCGCGTCCTCGCGCGCACAAACCCGCTAAGAGGCGATCGATGCCACTGGTATGACGAACTGGCTCGACGCGGATTCGCACCGCGCGCGGTCGCGATCGCCGCTATCGCCGCGACCATCGTTTCAGGAGTTGTGGGTTGGATTGCCCTGCACTACAACGCGGAGGCCGCCGTCGCGATCATCGCGGCATATTTGGGATTGCTTGTTGCAACGGGCGTGGGACTGGGCTCTCTTCCACTGCGCAGCGCACGACGCGCGCAATCAGTTAGACAGTCCTTTGAGGTATGACGCACCGCAGAACTACGCCGAGCTTCGCGACAAACGCCTGACAGGCGCACCTACGAAATAATAACGCGCGTCGCGCCGTGCGTGCGTTCCTTCGGCGACGATTGCTTTTGCGTGTTTCCGATTTGAACGAGCAGCCTGCGCAGCTTCGCGCGTTCCTCGAGATCCATTTCGATCACTTCGAATGCGCGTGCCTGGGTGTTCGCGTCGCGAACGATCGCTTGCGCCTTCACTGACTTGCCGCCCGTCGTCAGCTTCAGATCGACAACGCTGCCCGGGTGCAGACTCTGCTCGGATACTGCCACGCCGCCGCCTAGCGTCAACTCCGGAATTTCCACTCGGCAGTTTTCCTTCAGATTCGTCGTCATCGCCGCCACCGGGCGCTCCAGCCGCAAGCGCGGGTAACGGCGCTGCCGAATAGCGGACGATTCCGTGTCGCGGTCCAGCGGCTCGATCGTGAATTCCGCCACGTTCAGACCGCTGCGCGGAACGAAGTGGCGCACCCACTCTGGGTCGATGCGTTCCATCGCTTGAGCCGCTACTACGCGAAGCTCGCTCGGATTTGACCAGCGGAAAGCGCGGCGCGCCTCTGCGATCTTCCGCAGCACGGATTCCGCGCCCGACGTTCGCAGGCGTCCTAGCGCTTCCATCGCCTTCAATCGCAGAAAGTCCGTTCCGTCGTCCGGCAGATCGCCTTCCGCAAGGCGAAGCAATCGCATGTCGGCCGTCTGCTCGCCTGCCATACCGATTTCATCCACTGCCAGCGGCCGCACAGTTGGATCGAGCGTGTCGAATAGGTCAAGCAGCAAACGCCCGCGGTCCAATGCGCCACTCGCCGCGATTTGCCTGACCACGCGGTCGTGCGCCGCGCGCTTCCACTCCCTCATGCGGTCTGGCAGTATCTGTTGCACGGTCTCCGCGTCGACCCTTGTGAGAATTCCCATCGCGACGATCGCTTCATTCGCATTGCCCGTTCGCAGTTGTTCGCGGAGGTAATCGAGCGCCTCCGGGCCCAGCACATGCATGATCGAGACCAGCATGTCGCAATCTTCACGGAAACCTGTACGACTAAACCGCGTCGCCAGGTGCGTCGCCGCCGGAATCGGAATACGACGGAAGAGATCCAACAGCGCCGGTGGCACCGTCGTGGCTTTGATCGCTTCGTCGATGAACTCGGGCAGCCGGTTCTCCACGCCGATGCGTGGCCGCAGATTTTTTCCCAGCCCGGGCCGCTCGCTCTCGACATAATCGACGAGCTCCACCGACCGTTGCACTGCCGGGTAAGACCGCTTGTTCGCGGCCTCCTGTGACAAACGCACAAACGCAGCGCTCAGCAAGCTCTGCATTTGCGAATCGGTCTCGGACGCGAGTTGGACACCCACGCGCCGGATCGTATCGACGAGTAGCGCGTCGTTGCACTGCGTGAACATCGGCGCGAGTTCAGCAAGGCCGGTCGCCGTGAGGCGCCGCGCTTCCGGAGATTTCTGCTCGATGCAACTCGCGTAATTGCGAAGGGTCTCTTCGGCGCCGTCTTTATCGCCGCGTGCAACTTGCTGCTCCACGTATTCGCGAACCTTCGCGCTCGGCACGCACCACGCTTCGCCGGATTCGAGCACGCTCTTGCGCTTCTCGTCGGTGACCTGCGCCCAGAACTGCTGCGCCAGAAGCTCGACGTGCGATCCCACTTGCAACCCGTGGCGCGCCATCGTTTCTTCGTAAGCCCCGAGAATTTTGCGCAGCCCGTCGAGTTCCGCGCTCATTTCCGTCATCACGCGGTTCACGGCGTTCACTTCGATGTCGCCGCGTTCAAAGCTCTCCATCGCGTAACGAATCGCGATGTGTTCCGCGAGCTTCAGCAATGTCGATTTGTCCGACGCTTCCGTCGGCGATTGTGCCGCCAGCGCGGAGAGCGCTTGGCTCACCGTGAAACGCGCGCGACGTGGCAACGTTGAAAGCCGCGACTGAAATGTTCCCGGATCGATCTTGTCGTTCGCGCCTTCGCCCGTGCGTGCGATCTGCGCGAGCATCTGCAGGATGCCCTTTAGCTCGTCTTCGTGCAGCGTCATCAAGCCGGTTTCGACGGCCATCGAACCGTTTCCGACCTGCCCTGAGCGCTGCCCGCGAATTTCCGCAGTCGCGTTGCCCCAGCGTGAAACTGGGCCGCCACCACCAACTTCTCCGCCTGCTACACCTGTGCCTTCCAAAACTCGTGCGCTCGAACCGCGCAAGCGTCCACCGCCACCGCGGCGACCGCTGGTTCCACCACCAGTGCCGGAACCAACTCCCGATCCGGAACCGACGACGCCTTCACCACCCTGACCACCGAATCCACCGCCAAAACCACCAACCGGTGCCGCGCCCGGCACGCTCGAACCACCTTCCGTCGCTGCGTTATTCGCTTGCGGTGAACCGTTCAGCCAGAATCCCGCCACATCCGACGTCAGCGGTGTGCCCTGACCGGATGGCTCGCCTGAGCCCACAATGTTCCACGTGCTGGGTCCCGCGCTAATTCCGCCGGGGCCTGCACCCGACGACCCGCCCGTGGTCGCTGGACTCACGTAACCGTCGGTGTAAACTGCGTTGCCAGCACCCGGCATGAAGCCGCCAAAATCGCGGACAATCTCTGGCGTTTCCTGCGCGTAAATGCTCCCTCCACCGCTGTAGGCGCCAGTGGCGCCGCTTCCTTCTGAACCCGAGGCGGCTCCAGTTCCCGCGACACCGTTAGCTGGACCTGAACCCTGACCTGATCCTGAGCCGGCACCGTCGCCGTGGCTCGATCCGCCGCCCGCGCCCGACTGTTCCGCCCCGTGTCCGCCGCGGCCGCCACCGTGACCATATCCGTAACCACCGCCGTAGCGATAACCGCCACCGCCTCCAAATCCGCCACCACCATCGCTTCCGCCGTCGCCAGATCCTGGGCCGCCACCTTCGCCGTTTCCGCCGCCCTGTCCCGCTCCGCCGCCGGCCGGATTCTTGCTGCCTTCGGCAGCAACGATCAGTTGCAGCAGCTTGTTCGGATCGTTCAGCAATTCTTCCGTCTGCGCCGAACTCATGTTCAGCGTGTGCGCTGCGAGCTGAGCCGCCATCGTCGACTTCGCCACAGCGGAATCCGCCGGCACGAAGCACACTTCGTTCACATGAACGTGCGGATCGCCTTCGAGCGACGACTTCAACTGCTCAGCAAGCAGTGCGGGCTTCGTGCTATTGCCAGTCGGGAATCCGCGCACCAGTCGTGCGAGGCTCGACTGCGTAACTTTCGGAGAGAAGTGGATGCTCGCAATACCCGCTGCAGAAAGCATGCGGGCAAAACCGCGCTCTGCCGCCGCAGACTCGAGTGGTGTTCCGTCCAGTAGCAGTTGATCGCCGGAGACGGCCAGGAGAAGCCCAGCCTCGTTGTCCCCGCTTGTGCCGATCGCCGTGCTCAACTCATTCCACGCGATCGCATACTGCTTCGCCGTGCGGGGATGACCAAAATCGTACATCCTCGCGAACTTGAGCAAGATATTCAGGCTGCGCACGAAGGCGCGGGCCGCTGCAGTTCGGGTGTGCGTATTCATAAAAAAGTGTTGGGGGCTGGACCCCGTCCTCTGCATGTAAATATGGGATTTAGCTCGGAAATGCACAATGGTACGCGTGTCCTGCTGAGTACTACCTCTTGGTCCTACGCGAAGTTTGGGCGGAAAGTCCTGGAACCAAAAAGCGCTTTGGGGAGTTACAACAGATTCTCTAACTCGCTGATATGGCCAATGATAGTTAGCGCGCCCAATTTCTTGAGGGTCGAGCCGCGTTGGCGCCGTTCTTCGCTATTCCGAGGCAAGACGCCGACGAATGGTACGCCAGCGGACTTCGCGGCGTTCGCGTCGTCGACGTTATCTCCAAGATAAAGCGCGGCTTGCGGATCGCGACCGTTGAGAATCTTGATCAGTCCGTCGGGCGCTGGTTTACCGTTTTTCACACTTTCGACGGTAATGATCTGGTCGAAGAGCGGCCGCACCTTCACCCGCTCGAGTGTGTAACTCATCTCGCGTCCGACGCGCCCCGTGAAGATCGCAAGCTCGGCCTTTTTCTTAAGCCGCCGAATCGCCGGGATCGGCAGCAGCCACTTCTCGCCGTCCACGTAACCGCGCGAGCCATTCGCGCCCCAGTACAGCTCGACGAATTTGGCCTTCACCTCGTCGTAGGTGAATTTGCCGCCAAGGCTCTGTACCCAGGCGGTCGAAAGCTTCCAGTCGTCGTTGAACCCGGGCCGGTTCTTCCACTGGTGCAGCTCGCGCAAAGTCACCCGCGTGCGCGTGAAAAACTTCACAGTTTCGATCGTCGTCCGCTGGAAAGAACCGCGCGTGTCCACCAAGACGCCGTCGACATCGAAGACGATCACTTCGGGATGGAGTTTCATACGAAAGGAAGGAACATCGAAATGCAGGCCCGCGAACTCAACTCAGGACCGCGGCTCGCCCGGTTCGTCGCCGGAGGAATCTTCCACGGACTCGCCGCCACGCGACGGCGCGTCGCCGCTTTCTTCGCCGGTGAGCGTATCAGAAGACCATGTCTCGCCAGGAACCGGTTCGAACGAATGCTTTTCAGGTACGTCCGCGCTGGGTTGCGCTTCTTCCGCTGGTGGCGCTTCCACCGGAACTGCCACCTTCTTCAAAGCGGTCGCCTTCGGAGCCGGCGGCGGTGCGGCTGCCGCGACTTCCTTCAGCGTCGTGTAACGCGCTTCCAAAACGTCAGCAACCAGATCGATCAGCGCGTTCGCGCCAGAACCGTCCGCGTCTTTCGCCGGATTGTATGCCGCAATTTCGAGCACTGCCAGCTGGGGCTGTTGCGCAAAGACGAGCATCGCCTCGCGAACTTCGTCCAGCGTCAGGCCGTCGGAGCTCGGATAGTTCGTCGCCCCGAAATTCGAAATCACATCGACGTCGAGGTGCAGCACAAACTCGTATTTGTTCGTTTTGATGCGCTCCACTGCCGCCTGCGCCGCAGCAGTCGCGCCTCGGCGTTTCACGTCCTTCGCGAAATACTTTCGCAGCGTGGACGTTTCGAAGAACTTTTCTTCTGGCGGATCGAGTCGGTTTATGCCGAACAGAGTCACGTCCGGCTCGCGCACGAGTTGCGGCTCGCCCCAGAAACGCACCAATTCGGGCGCGCCGCGCCCGGTCAGGTGCGAGATCACCATGCCATCGACGCAGCCCGACGGCGTCGTAGCGGGAATATTCAGATCGGCATCGCTGTCGAGATAAATCACGTTGACGTTGCGGAAGTAGCGTCGCGCGCCGGCCACCGTTGCGAGAAGAGTCGAGCAATCGCCCGTCAAAATCACAGGCAGCGCCGCCGACTTCACGGCTTGCTCCACACGGGGCTTGAGCGCTTCAATCGAGGCCACCACGCGCTTCACGTTTCTCGCGCGCGGGCTTTCGTCGTCTGGTTGGAAAGTTTGCGCGCCGTCGTCGCCGAGGTCGGTTACTTCGTACCCGATTTTGCGGAGACGGTTGGTTAGGCCGGCGGCACGTAGTGCTGCGGGTGCGCCTTCGAGGCCTGCGGACATCGCGGCCGCACTGGTCGGCGCTCCCAGGAGGGTAATCTTGTTGAATTGGCGGACGATCTTTGCCGCCACCCAGACGCTCCTTGATCGTTGTTGTGGTCTTCGCTCCGGTTCTCGCGCGTTCTAGCGAGCCACGGGGCGTTGCCGTGCTGCCAATTCTGCCGGCAGCGTGAAACGAACATCTTCGCGAATCAAGTCGAGATCGCGATGATTCGTAAAACCGAAACTCGAAAGCCGCTGGCTTACCTGCTCCACCAGAATTTCCGGAGCCGATGCACCCGCCGTTAGTCCGAGGCTCGACACTTTCTCGAGCCAAGATGCATCGATATCGTTCGCATCTTCGATCAGTCGCGACGCCACACCCGCTCGTTTCGCCACTTCCACGAGCCGGTTCGAGTTCGAGCTGTTCGCCGAGCCAACCACGAGAATCAGTTCGACCTCACGCGTCAGCGCCTCCACCGCTTCCTGCCGATTCTGCGTCGCGTAGCAAATGTCGTCCGACGCCGGCCCAACAATCGCTGGAAACCGCTGCCTGAGCCGGGCCACAATTTCTTGCGTGTCGTAAAGCGAAAGCGTCGTCTGGGTCAGGAACGCCAGGCGGTTCGGATCCGGGACCTGCAATTCGTCCACTTCCTCAACGCTGCCCACGATCACCGTCTGATCCGGCGCCTCACCCGAGGTTCCGATAATTTCTTGATGGTCGCGATGGCCAATCAGGATCAGCGTCCGGCCTTCACGCGCAAACTTCAGCGCTTCCAGATGTACTTTCGTCACCAGAGGGCAGGTGGCGTCTACCACTTTCAGATTGCGTTCCTTCGCCTCTGCGCGCACTTTCGGCGGCACCCCATGCGCGCTGAATACCAGTACCGCCCCTTCGGGCACTTCCTCGATTGTTTCGACGAAAATCGCGCCGCGTCGACGCAGCTGGTCCACCACGTACCGGTTGTGAACGATTTCGTGATGCACGTACACCGGGTTTCCGTAGGCTTCGAGAGCCAACTCGACGATATCGACCGCGCGCACCACCCCGGCGCAAAATCCACGCGGGCGCACGCGCACCAGCGTCTTCGCTCCGTGGTTGGTTCCATGAATATGTGTCAGCGTCACCGCGTTCTCCATAAGCCTCAATAGTTTACATGAACCGAATGCGAAGTGTCACTTTGTTCGCTCGATTTGCGTTCAATGAACGTACCCGTGCGTATCCACTTGAGTTTGATGCGGGCAGGGTTGAATTCGAGGCTAGACGGCAGAAAGGCCGTGGACACGGGAGAGAGTCGGGTCCACGGCCTCGATTTTAAAGCGCCAGGGTACGAAATTGCTTATTGTGCGGATTCGGATCCAGCGTTGCGAAACGCTTTGCGGTTCACGTACTCCATGCCTTCGATGCCGCGCCGCGTCGTCGATGCAATCATGCGCACGCCAGCCTCGCCTAGCTCCAAACCGCGTTCGCCGATCATTCCGATGAAATAAAAGATCAATCCCATCACGAACAACACCGCGAATCCCATTCCAAACAGCAGCTCAGCCGCCAGCAACTCGCGCACGAAGTAAATCTGCAGCACGAAGAACACTGCGATGATCGTCAGCATTCCCTTGCGGACTTTCGCCTTCTGCGCTACTGCGGCGAAACTGGTCTTCATCGATTCCAAGTTGATTCTCATGGGCCTCACTCGCTTACGCGCTATTGGATGCACGGGGGGGTCCAAAAGAGGGTGATATAACCCACTGATAATAAGCGCATTACGCGCTCTCAATATTGAGACAACGGGCTAAAGGGAAATCCGTTTCCTGCCGAACGGAAGGTCGTCGAACCGAAGAATTCTGCGAGGCTGACAATTTCTGGCGACGATTTTGGTCACTTCGCTAGTACCGAAAAACTCCCTCAAGGCGAAAGGCGAACACGCGGCGTCGGTGGTGAGCAAAGAAAAAGCGGCCGGCAATCGCTTACCGGCCGCTTCGTAACACTGCGAATTGTGGTTCGCTTTTAGCGTCCTTCGAATGGATAGCGATCCTGCGTCAGCACAGCGTCCGCAACGCGCCGCCGAATCGCAATTGTGTCTACCGGCGCGTGCTTCGCAAAACGGCGCAAAACCGCCAGCTGCGTTGTCAACGTGTCCCCGCCTTCGGTCGCTACCAGCGCCGTGCGTGCGTCCTTCTCGATGCGGTCCATCGCGTCGTAAATATACGCTCGCGCCGCATCAACCATCACGCTGGCCGCCTCGCCCCGCGATGCGTGCGCCTTCTGTGCGCGCCGTAATGTTGATTCCATCCCGTAAACATCCATGACGACATTCGCGAGCGAGCCAACGATCTCCTGCTCCTCCGCCAGCTTGTCGCGGAATTTCTGCACTGCGGTTCCCGCCGCCAGGAGGAAAATCTTCTTGGCCTGCTCCAGCGATTTTTCTTCCTCGGCGAACTCTCCCGTCGGTCCCTCCTCAAACGAAGGCCCTGCGAGAATCTCGTCCGCCAGCTTCATCGCCGCCGGAATGATCGGGAGCACGCCGGCCATCGCGCGCTTCATCAGCATTTGGATGATGAGCATGCGATTGATTTCGTTCGTGCCTTCGAAGATGCGGTTCACGCGGCTGTCGCGGTACGCGCGCGCCACCGGGTAATCCTCGTGGAATCCGTAGCCGCCGAAGATCTGCACGGCCTCATCGACCACGTAATCCACCATCTCGCTGCCGCCCACCTTGCTGATCGAGCTTTCGATCGCATATTCCTCCAGCACGCTCATCGCATGTTTGGTCTTGTCCGTACCAGCCGGCAAGTTTGACGCAGCCGCTTCGATCATTCCGGCCGTGCGGTACACCATCGATTCGATCGCGAAAATCCGGATCGCCATCTCGCCAAGCTTCGTTTTGATCAGCCCAAAGTCCGCGATCGACTTACCGAACGCCTTGCGCTCCTTCGAATATTTCGAAGACGCTTTAAGCACTTCCTTCGCGCCGCCCACGCAGTACGCGCCCAGCGAAAAGCGTCCAGCGTTGAGAGTGTTGAATGCGACGACGTGCCCGCGGCCCGGCTCATGCAGCAAATTTTCTTTGGGAATGTGCGCGTTCTCGAAAAAGATCGGCGTCGTGGAGCTGCCCTTAATCCCCATCTTTTTCTCTTCTCCGCCGTTGCTGAATCCGGGAGTTCCGCGCTCGACGATGAAGCTCGAAAATTTCTCGCCGTCGATCTTCGCGAACACCACGTACACGTCCGCGAAACCGCCGTTTGTGATCCACATCTTCTGCCCGTTCAGGATCCAGCTCTTGCCGTCCGGCGAAAGCACAGCGCGTGTTCGCGCCGCCAGCGAATCCGACCCCGCCTGCGGCTCAGAGAGGCAGTAGCACGAGAGCAGCTCGCCCGACGCGATCTTCGGCAAATACTTCTTCTTCTGCTCTTCCGTTCCGAAATAAACAATCGGCACTGTACCAATGCCCGAGTGCCCGCCGTGCGATACCGCAAACGACCCGTAACTCGCCAGCTTCTCCGCAAGGCAAATCGCCGAAATCTTGTCGAGCCCCGATCCGCCGTACTCCTCCGGAATGCCCCCGCCGAGCAGTCCGATCTCACCAGCCTTCTTCAGCATCTGCGCCATCAGCTTCTCGTCTTTGTGCGCTTCCAGCTCGGGAATGTTCGGCACCACTTCCTTCTGCACGAACTCTTCGGCCGTCTGCCCGATCAGCCGCTGGTCATCGGTCAGGTCTGCGGGAGTGAACACGTCTTCTGCCGCCGAGGCCGAAATCAGAAACGAGCCGCCGCGATTCAAGGCCTGTGAAACTGTGGGGGAAGCCATCCGTTCCTCCGTAGTAATGCGCTATGCGCCGATTTTCTATCCGAGTACCGTGAAGCACAATAGCCTTCGCGAATCCGTTTGCAACGCCTGCAGCCGTTGAATTCGTTTAGTGCGATACCTTACGCGGAGCGCTCGAAAATTCCCGCAGCGCCCATGCCGCCACCAATGCACATCGTCACCAGGCCGTAACGCGCGTTGCGCCGTTCCATTTCGCGCAAAATTGTAGCTGTCAGCTTTGCGCCCGTGCAGCCGAGGGGATGCCCTAGCGCCAGCGCGCCACCATTGACGTTCACTTTGGAAGGATCAAGCCCAGCCACCTTCATCACGCTCAACGCCTGCGCCGCAAACGCTTCATTCAACTCGATCACGCCGATCTGATCGAGCGTCAGCCCTGCGATTTTCAGCGCCTTTGGAATTGCATACACGGGCCCAATTCCCATTTCCTCCGGTGGGCATCCCGCCACAGCGAACGCGATCAGCTTCGCCATCGGCTTTAGACCCATCGCGCGCGCCTTCTCCGCGGACATGATCACAGCCGCCGCCGCGCCGTCACTCGTCTGTGAGCTGTTCCCCGCCGTCACGGTGCCTCGCGCGTGGAATGCTGGCTTCAATTTCCCCAGTGCGTCCATCGAAGTATCCGCGCGCGGGCCTTCGTCCACCTCGAACGTTGTCTTCACCATTTTCGGCTTCAGAGCAGTGGCGCCATTCGCAGCGTTTTCGAAGTACGCGTAGCTCACTTCGACCGGCACGATCTCATCCTTGAACTTTCCCGCCGCGATCGCCCCCAGAGCCTTCTGGTGGCTCGCCAACGCAAACTCGTCCGCCTGTTCGCGTGAAATTCCATATTTCTTCGCAAGGTTTTCCGCGGTCAGCCCCATGTTCAGGTAGGTATCGGGGTAGTTGTCCGCAAGCCATGGATTCGGCGCCACTTTGTTTCCGCCCATCGGAATCATACTCATCGATTCGGTGCCGCCGCCGATCGCAATCTCGCTGTGGCCCGCCATGATGCTCTGCGCCGCGTTGGCGATCGCCTGCAGTCCTGACGAGCAAAATCGGTTGATCGTCATCGCCGACGTCGTCACTGGCAACCCCGCGCGCAATGACGCGATCCTTGCGACGTTCATTCCCTGCTCTGCTTCGGGAGTTGCGCAGCCGATGACCACGTCGTCGATTTCCTTCGGGTCGAGTCCTTTCGTCCGCGCGATCGCTTCCTTAATCGCCGTCGCGGCCAGATCGTCTGGGCGCGTCGTTCGCAGCGCTCCCTTGGGTGCCTTGCCCACGGCGGTGCGGACGGAGCTTACGATCACGGCTTCACGCATGATTCACCTCGGCAGGAACTACTCACGGTCAACGTCTATATTGGATGCGGTTCGCCGCAAAAAGCAACAGCGCGGGATATCCCCGCGCTGCGTTTGAATCATTCGAACTATCAATTGTTAGTCGCAGGCCAAACGCCGAAACGGCGCTCACACCACAAACGCTTACCGATTGTTGAACTTTATCGTCACCGACATCTGCACCGAAATCGGCTGCCCATTCAACGTCGAAGGCGCGTACTTCCAGCGCTTCAACGCCTCGAGCGCCGGCTGGCGCAGCATCATCGGTCCGGAGACGACCTTCATGTTCACTACGTTTCCGTGCTCGTCCACGGTCGTCTGAATCACCACATCGCCTTGAATACCCGCTTCCTTCGCCGTCAGCGGATACTGGGGCATCACGTGCGAGAGCAGCTGCGGCTCCTTCACGTTGCCGCCAATGCGCAACGGACCTTCCTGCCGAATCTCCGGCGCCTTCAGCGAAGAGCCGTCGTTTCCTGCCACCAATCCTGAAAGCGTGTTGCCCGATCCGCTACCATCACCATCGACAGCCGGGGCCGCGCCCGGACCGCCTGCATCCGTCCGCTGCGCCGCCACCGGATGCGCGTTCGCCGTCGCATCGACGACGTTCTCAATCGCCTTCTGCTGCCGCGCGTGCGAAATCGTCGGGGTCACCGTCACGCCGGGATCGTTGCCGGTAGGCTGTGTTGCTGCAACCCTCGCAGGTTGCGGAGTCGCCACCGGTATAGCAACTGCAGGCTGCCCGGAAGCATTGCTTTCGGTCACCGTATTGCGCAGCGCGGACTGTTCCGGAGTTTCGCCGGGTGCCTCGGCTTCCGCCGATTTGGGCGCCTGCACCGTAGCATTCGGCGCCGCCGCTTTGCTGCCCGCAGCGCTGGTGTGGAAGTAAAACGCGCCTCCGCCCGCCACCACGACAAGCGCGCCGATGCACGCCGCGATCAACAGGAAATTGCTCTTCTTTGTGGGTTCGGCGTAACCACCGCCGATCACGCTGCTCGATTCCGTGTTCGACGAAGCCGATTCCTCAACCGTCGTCTCTGCCGCCGATGATGCTGCGATCGATGCGCCGCCGGTCAGGCTCAGCCCACCGGAAAAGCTTCCAACGCTGCGCCGCGGCGCTTCCACCACCGGCTCCACAGCGCCATGTTTCAGGAGCGATTCCTGCTCGATTACTTCCGTGTCTTCCGAATTGTTCGCAGGTTCCGCGATTGCATCGCCGCGCAGATCGCTCAGAGTCAGCGACGGCACGGGCGCCGGAGGAGGCACAGCGGGAAATTCAATCGCTGGCGCGGGCTTCGCAGGTTCGACCGCAACCGGAGCGCTCGCCTTTGGTTCAACGGTCTCTACCGGCTTCGCGCTGAACACGGCGTCCAGCGACGGAGGCGCCGCGACGGGCGACGCTGCCGCAGGCGTCGGCATTGCAGGAGTAAGCCGACTCAAAATTGTCTCGAGGTCTTCGTCTTCCACTACCGACGCAGCAGGCGCGACGGGCGCCGAAGCAACACGAGCTGGCGCGTCAACCTTCGGCGCGGCCGGAATTGCCGGCGGCGGTGCCGCAGCGACGGGTTTCGGTGCTGGAGGCGGAGCAAAAGCCGGGGTCGTCGCTACAGGAGCGGGCGTTACCACCGGCGCAACGGGGGCAGCCGAAGCCGGAGCTTGCACGCTTGGCGTCGCCGCGACTGGTGCTGGCGCAGGAGCCTTCACGGAATCAACAGGTTTTTGTGCCGCAGGAGCTGGCGGCGGAGCCACGACCGCCGGCGCGCTCGCTGCTGGAGCTGAAGGTGCCGGGGCCGCCGGCGCAGGTCCTTCCGACGGAAATCGCACTCCCCAATAATTTTTCTGCGAGGTTGTGAATTCCACCTCGACGTATCCCTGCGTGTTCGAAAATGTGCGAACTTTTACAACGCGGCAGATCGCGTCGGCCTTAGTCTTCGCGTTCGTCACCACCAGCATCTGACCAACGCCCACATTCGTCGACATCCGCAGCACGGCGCCTTGCGGAAACACGATCATCGTCGACGTTTGTTCTTCGAAGGGCTCGCTGTTCGGTTCGGCTTGCCCCGGAACTTGCGTGATGCGCGAACCATACACGCGCACCTGCACTTCCACCGAAACGGCGTCGGCGCGCACGCCAGGAGCAGCCGGTGCCGCGGGCTTTGCAGTTTGCCCGCCTGGACGCGAAGCGGTCGCGTCTGCGGCAGGTGTCAAAACTTCCGGTTCTTTTGTAAGTGGCGCCATCGTGCTAAACGGCGAAAAGCCGTTCCCCCGGGAACAGATTTCGGATTGCGAACGCTAGCTCTACATCTGAATTTTCGACGGGCGCCTAAAAGTGCGGCAATAGTACGTTCGTACTCCCTGAGAACGCTTTGCGCACCAAGAACGTGCGTGTTTTGAGGGCTTTGGAGGGAACCGCAGAGTCGGTTGAAGGTGGGAATTTCGTACCGCCGCAGCAGAAACGAGGCGTCGCGCCACATCGAAAAAATAACGCCCCGTCCCGAGCGGAACGAGGCGCTTCCTTGAACGCCTAATTTCCGGCTTTCGGCCGCTTCCGGTACTGCTCGTAGAGATCCAGGTGGCGGTTGTCGAGGCTGGTGAGCTGTCCTTTTATAAAGAGGAATTTCACCTGCGTCTGAACCTCGAGCGGGTCCCCATTGGTCACGATCAAGTTGGCGAGTTTGCCCGTCTCGATGGTTCCGACCTCGCTGTCGATCCCGAACATCTTCGCGGCGTTGATGGTCACCGCTTTCAACGCCTCGTCGTGCGGCAGTCCATACGCTACCGCCGTGCCCGCGTAATCCGGCAGGCGGCGCGAGAACGCCGTCCCAAAACTCGAGAACGCAAACGGGATGCCAGCCGCAAGTAACTCCGACGGCTGCGTCATCGGCTTGTCATACGCGGTGTCTTCCTGCTCCGGCAATCTCTCGGTGGGCCCGAGCACCACCGGAATTTTCTTTTCCTTCAGCAGGTCTTTCACGCGCCACGCTTCCGCGCCACTTCCGAGGATCATCTTCAAATTCTGTTTCGTGCAGAAGTCGACCGCGTTCTTGATGTCGCGATGATCGTCCGCTATCACCAGCACCGGCATTTTGCCTTCCACCACCGGCACCAGCGCTTCCAGCTTGATGTCCCGCTCGTACAGCGCCGCCGAACCTTTCTCCTTCGCCTGCGCGTAGTGCCGCGCACGATCCAGCCAATCCGAAAGTTCGTTGATCGACTTGTCGTATTCTTTCTTCGCGTCGTCGAACGATTTCTCTTTGAAGCTGAACGTCGCGAAATCAAACGTGCGCGTCTGAATCGACGGCCAGTTGATCACCATTGCCACCGACTGGTTGATTTGCATGTCCTTCATCGTCCAGCCGGCCAGATTGAACGCCGATGCCTGTCCCGTAATCAGTCCACCGCCCGCAGCGTCAAAGCCCGCCGTTCCCGGCGCCGCGATTACGTGCGTGATTCCGTTCGCCCGCGTCACCGCGATGTGCGCCGACGCGGGATTCACCGCCGTCGCCGCCACAAGCTCCGGGTTGTAGTCGCCCAGCTCGACCGTGTCCATCGTCGCGCTCACCTGGCTGATTTCATTCAACCCGATCTGCGTGACCGGATCGAACAGGCCCGGATACAACTCCAGTCCCGTCGCGTCGATCACTTGGGCGTCCGAAGGAATCGCAACATTCGCACCAACGGCCGCGATTTTGCCGTCGCGAATCACGACGATGCCGTTCTCGATTGGCGCTCCGGCGATGGTGTAAACCTTCGCGCCCTTGATTGCGTAAACGCTCGGCGCTTTCGACGCTGCCGGTGCTTGGGCAGCAACAATTTGCGGAATCGCCGCAAGGCAAACCAACGCCGCAATCGCTATGGCGAATGAAACTCGGCGGATTCTCACCGTGCACCTCCCAGCGAAATTCCTTCTGCAGCCGCGGTAGGTTTCGCACCCTTCTTCTTCGGGTCAGGTTTCTTCGCGCCGCTCGAATCGTCAGGCTTCTTCTCTTCCGCGGCCTTCTTTTCCTTGTCGATCAGATCCTGCTTTTCCTTCGCCAGCGCCGCGCGCCCGTCGATGTCTTTCTGCCGGTCGAAGTAAACCTGTCCGTCGATCAGGGTCTTCTGCGCCACCGCATACACGCTTAGTGGGTCGTGATTGTAAATCACCAGGTCGGCGTCCTTGCCCACGTCGATCGATCCTACGCGGCTGTCAATTCCCAGTTGGATCGCCGGATTCAGCGTGATCAGCTTCAGTGCGTCGTTCGCGGACATCCCGCCGTACTTCATGGCCTTCGCCGCCTCGATGTTTAGTTGCCGGGCTTCCTGCGCGTCGTCCGAATTGATGGAAACCACGACTCCGCGCTCCGCCATCAGCGCGGCGTTGTACGGAATCGCGTCGTACGCTTCCACCTTGTACGCCCACCAATCCGAAAACGTCGAGCCGCCGGCACCCGATGCCGCAATCTCGTCCGCGATCTTGTAACCCTCGAGCACGTGCTGGAACGTTCGCACCTTGAACCCAAATTCATTAGCAACGCGGATCAGCATCAGAATTTCATCGGCGCGGTAGCAGTGCGCGTGCACGTACCGCTTCCCTTCCATCACCTCGACTAGCGGCTCGAGCCGGTCGTCCTTCCGCGGAGGAATCAGATTTGCTTCGCCCGCCGCTTTCCGCGTGTTGTAGTCGTCCCACCGTTTCTTGTATTCGCGCGCTTCGATGAAGGCTTGCCGGATCACCTCCTCCACGCCAAGCCGCGTCGCCGGATACCGCTGCGGAATCCCCGGCGGCGGTTGGAAGTTCGACTCCTTCGGATTCTCACCGAGCGCGAACTTGATGCCTGGCAGCGCGCCTTCAAACGGCAAATCGCTCGCCGGCTTGCCCCACCGCAGCTTGATCACCACCGTCTGCCCGCCGATCGGGTTTGCGCTGCCGTGCAGAATGTTCGCGGTCGTCACGCCGCCCGCAAGATCGCGATAAATGTCGATGTCTTCCGGATTCAGCACATCCTTAATATTGGCGATAGACGACACTGCCATCCCGCCTTCGTTCACGCTTCCATCGACGGCGATGTGCGAGTGGCAATCGATGATCCCCGGAATCACATATTGTCCCGTTCCATCGATCACCATTGCGTCGGCCGGAGCCGTCACGTTCGCGCCGACGTCCGCGATTTTTCCATCACGAATCAGAATCGAACCGTGCTCGATGTTGCCGTGCGTCACGGTCATCACCGTAGCGTTCTTGATGAAGATCGTCTTCGGACTCTGCGCCAGAACGCAGGAAGGAAGCATCACTCCCGCGAGCGCGGCTAACACCAGCGTTGCGCGCTTCATCGGCCCGCTCCTTCGTGATTCCGTGAGTGGCCGTCGGTGTAGTCTTCCTCGTCGCCACCGCCGGCACTCTTATCGCCGGGTTTCTCGGTCTTCGTTTCTTCGTGGATCGGGAACCACCGCCCGTCGACGAACACGTGCTTCACTTTGGTCTTCTCATTGAAGATGTCGCCGTCCGTCACCACCAAGTTCGCGATCTTCCCCGGCGCAATGCTGCCGAGCCGGTCGCTTAATCCCAAAATGTCGGCCGAATCGAGTGTGAAGGCACGAAGCGCTTGATCGGATGTGAGTCCCGCATCCATCGCCTTCTTCACGCTCTTCTGTATGTCCTTCGGGCCGCTGAGCCCGCCGGAGTAAAACGCAAACTTCACATTCGCTTTCGCCAGCGCTGCCGGAGTTCCCGGCGCGCGGTCACGGAAACGCAACTCGCGCAGTGTCTGCTCCGCGTCCGGATCGGCATCCTTCGCGCGCTCCGGCCACTTCAAATTCAGGATCACAGACGCGGTCTTTGCCTTCAACGCGTCCGTCACCTCGTAGCCTTGTTGTCCGCCGTAAAGCACCGGCTGCAATTTCCACTCGTCCGCCAGACGCAGCGCCCGCAAAATCTGAATCGAGTTATTCGCCGGCAACAGGACGACTTCCTTACGCTGCTTCGCTTCGCTGAGCGTAACTTCCGTCCGGTCGTACGCGACGCGTTCGTTCTTCGTTGCCGCGGCTTCGTAGATTGGCTCAGCCTGCGCGTACCAATTCGTGTCGTCGAGAACTTGCCGCACGTATCCAATCGTCCCCATCAATGAATCCGGAAATCCAAAAAATCCGCCGACGGGACGGAACGAAATCGGCACGCTGTCCGTCGCGCGCACCACCATGTCCCCCGGCCGCGTTCCTGCCAGATCGATCACTGCCGCTTGCCCCGGAAAAATTCCGCCGTCGGGCAGCACCAGCGTCGTGGTAAAGCCCGCGCTTCGCCACGTTTCGATCTTTTTGTCGTCGGTCTTCAACTCGTCAGCCGTTACACGCCATGGCGTCGTCCCTGGCCGGTCCTCGGGGCTCGTCGCTATCGGCCCGCCGCCGCCCGGCTTCTTCGCGCCGCTATCGGTATCGCCAAGCGCGACGCTCGTTCCCGCATCGATCAACCCGGGATACACCGTCAGCCCCTTTCCGTCGATCACCCACGCTTCGGGCGGGATCGTCGCGCTCGTGCCAACCGTTTGAATCAACCCACGCGCGACCACCACTGTGCCGCTTTCGATCACCCGGCCGGAGACTGGCACGATCCGCGCATTCGTAATCGCGTAGTAGCGCGGCGGACCACCTTCTGCCGGCGCGGCTGCCGCGTGAATCGACGCACACACGATCACACAGCAGGCCATCGCAAGCGCGGCCAGCGCCGTTCGCACAGAACACGCACTCTTTTCACCGCGGAAACGCCCCGTCCGATTGTCCACGTCGCACCCCTGCGCAAACGCACCCGCGCCCGCGCGAATCTGAAAATGCTGCATGTCAAAAAGCGATTGATGCTAACGAGCGGAAGGAGCGAAAGCAAGCCGTCACAATTTGCGCCGGATCCACTCCGCGCACCACCCAGACACACCACCCGTTTCGCCTACAGACGCGCGAGTTGTGATTCGGTTTCAGGGAAAATGAATCCGCGGCTGAAGAATGCTGGGGGAGCACTAAAAAAGTCGGCCCGCCGGTGACCTTCCACCAGACGGGCCGAATGAATCATCAACTCGTCGAACTAGACGCGCAACGCTAGAACTGCTTCGCCATGATTCCAGCTGCCACGCGGTTCGAGTCTGTGTCGATCAGCAGAATCGTACTGTTGTTGATCACGTAGTACGCCAGCTTGAAGATCGCTCCGTTTTGCGTTTTCCAGACGCCTGTTCCTCGCCCGTTTGTCGCCGGTGCGTTCCAAATCGTAGTGGTGCTGTTCGAAACGATCGGGCTGGTGGAGGTCCCTGCGTTGTTCAGATCGATGGTACCGGTCACCGTGGTGCTGTTCGCCACGAGCCCGATCTGGCCCACCAAGTCCTGCTCAAACGTGCCAAGCGATTTCGAGCTGCCGACTCCCGTGAGGTTCATTGCGAAGCTGCCGGTGTTCGAGCCGCCCGCCGTCTGCTGGAACACCTGTCCGGTGGCGCCGCCGGTAAAGGTATCGGTCTCGACCATCACTGCCGACGGCGGATTCGTCGTCGTCGTATACGTCGCAAACTGCAGCGTCCCGCTCGGCTTCTGCGTCGTTAGCGAAAGCACATAGCGCGATGGCACGAAACCCGACCCCGTGTTGTTGATCAGGCTGCCGCTCTGGATTGTGTTTCCGATTTGGTTTGCGACGCCCGTGTTGTTGTCGATCTGTCCCCCGCCGGTAATACTAGTCCCGTTCAACGTAAACACGCCGCCGGTGACGTACGGCCCCAGCTGCACCGTTGCACCACCCGCCGTAAACGCGACCGGCCCAGTCAGCGGAGTCGGCGTGCTCGGCGCGCTGTACACATCTCCGAAGAGCGATTGGTTTTGAGCAGAATCGATTTCCACGATCTTCAAGTGGGTCTGGTCGATGATGTAGTAGCCAAAGTTGATGGTAGTGAAAACGGTGCTGCTCATGCTGATCGTGCCGCGGCCGTTTGCGTCAGGGTTCGTATACGACCCGTTTAAGGTCTGATCGTTGGTCACGATCGGCGTTTGCAACGCGTTCTCGATCACATCTTGCACGTTCGTCGGCGCATTCACCGGATTCACCGGAATCGAATTGCCGTTCGCCAGAAACGTTCCCGCCGCATAGACCGGTAGAAAGTATTGTGTCGAACTAAACAGGGTGGTATCCACGCCCGAAAAATCGAATGCGAAGTTCCCGGCAAGCGTATTGAACGCCTGGGTATTCTGCGCGTCCAATGTTCCACTGCCCGTTGCGAAAGTGTCGAAGTCGATCAGCAACGCGTGCTGGCTATTTTCCAAAGCCACCTGCAGAGTAAAGGATGGTATGCCGCTCGTATTCGATGAGTTCGTAAACGTCAGCGAAGTGCGTCCGTCAACCGGCCCTACCTGGAATGAGCCGCCGGTAATCTGCACCGCTGGGAACAAGCCGAAGGTCAGACTGTTGATGTCCAGTTCACCGCCGGGAAGAATCGTGCCTGACGTGGACGTCGCCGAGCCCGTCGTGCTGAGGCTTCCCGCGACGCTGATCTGGTACCCGTTGCTCAGATCGATGCCAGCAAACGCAATCACGTATTGCCCGGTCGATCCGTTCGACGTGAGCGAAGCCGACGAGAAAAGGATCGTCGCCGACGCCGTGCCCGAACCGCCCGCGCCCGTCGCAGTGATCGGCACCGAGCCGCCTGTAGGCGGTGCCAGCGGCGCCTGATAATTTCCGTTCGCGTCGATGATGCCGTAGCACTGGCCCGTGAATCCCGGCGCCGGCGTGAGGCAGTTGCCTACGCCGTTGTTCACCGACCATGTCACAGCGTCGCTAGACGCAGTGAACGACTGCAATCCGCCCGCAGGTATCGTCAGGGCTGAGGGAGAAACGGTGATCGGCTGCGCCGCAACCACTTGCACTGTGGTCGTGCCGCCGTTCGAACCCGCTGTCGCAGTGAGCGTCACGCTGCCAGGCGAAGAGGGCGCGGTGAAAAGCCCGCTCGAGCTCACAGTTCCGCCAGAAGCCGTCCACGACGAACTCGTCGCGGTGTTGTCGAGATACGCGGTGAATTGCACCGACTGTCCTATTGGGACGCTTGGCGAACCGGGCAAAATCGTCAGCGCGCCGTTCACCGGCGTAGTGTGACCACCACCTCCGCCGCCTCCGCACGCCACCAGCAAAACCATTCCGAACATCGCTGCCACAAACGCAATGGAACGCACCCGCTTCCGCATCTCAAATCTCCCTTTCGCCCCAAACGAATTTCGATCTCGCTCGTCCAATGTAGTGCTGAATAAATTCATGCCGCTAGCGCGCGGACTTGGCGCTACGCGAGCTCCCTCGGATCGCGAGCGGCCGCGCCGACATGCGAACTACGCCATGCGTGTCGCTACTTTCTTTTCGCCGCTATGCCCCAGAAAGTTCCACGACTGCGGGGCACACCTCAACGGTGGTTCTGTGGTCCTGCACTTAGATACAGTTTAGCTGGGATAGGTTTCTCCGGCGTAAGAAACCCGGAGTTTTGAAAAAAGTCGCGCGCCGCGTATAGTCCTCGGCCGCGCCCGGCTCAATTTCGCAAGGGCTTTCCCGTCTTTAGCGTGTGCGCGATGCGTTCCTGCGTTTTTCGTTCGCCGCACAGGCTGACAAAGGCCTCGCGCTCCAGATCCAGCACGTACTGCTCGCCCACCGTTTGAGCCGCCGTCACCGATCCGCCGGCCAACACGTACGCCAGCTTTCGTCCCACCACCGCGTCATACTCGGACGCGAATTCTCCTCGCACCAGCATATGAATCGCGAGCTTCGCCCCGGCCAGAAATTCCTCCCCGAGCACTCGAATTTCCGCCGGCGCCGGTGGATGGTAACCCGCGCGAATCATGGCGAGAGCTGTCGCTTTCGCGTCCGCCACTTGCCGGTCGCGGTTCATCGCGATCAAATCCTGTGCGCGCAGAAATCCCATCGACCGCGCTTCTTCTCCGCTTGTCGATACTTTCGCCATCGCGATCGTTTCGAACACCGGCTTCATCGCGTGAAACAAGTCCAGCGTCTCCGTGCCCGCCGCGTGTTCGTTCGCGCGAATCATCATCTCTTTCGTCCCGCCGCCGCCGGGAATGAGGCCAACGCCAGTCTCAACGAGCCCGATGTACGACTCCGCGGCCGCGTGAATCCGCGCGCCGTGCAGGCTCACTTCGCATCCGCCGCCAAGCGCCATTCCCTGCGGCGCAACTACCACCGGACGCGGCGCGTACTTGATGGCCATATTCACGCGCTGAAACTGCTTCACCGCGAGGTGAATGTCGTCCCACTCCTGCTCCTGCGCCGCCACCAAAACCAACATCAGATTTGCGCCGACGGAGAAATTCGGCGCCTGGTTCGCGATCACCATACCTTCGAATTCCGTTCCGAGCCGCTTCAGCCCCGCGTGAATCATCGCGACCAGATCGCCGCCAATCGAATTCATCTTCGAATGAAATTCGCAGCACACGATTCCGTCGCCGATGTCGATCAAGCTCGCTCCGGCGTTTTTCTGTACCACGCCCGTGCGTTCTTTGATCGACTTCAAAATCAACACTCCCGGTTGATCCGCGAGCGTCTTCAGTCCGCCGCTCTCGAGATCGAAATACTTCGTGTAGCCCTTTTCGGTGGTGTAGAAGGACTTCGTGGCCGACGCCAGCACCTTTTGAACCAGCGGCGGCAATTTCTTGCCTTCCTTCTCGATCGCGGAAGCCATACGTTCGACGCCGATCGCGTCCCACACTTCAAACGGCCCCAGCTCCCACGCGAATCCCCATCGCATCGCGCGATCCACGTCGACGATGTTGTCCGCGACCTCCGGCATAACAGTCGCCGCGTACAGACACATTCCGCTCATCGTGGCCCACAAAAACTGGTTCGCCTTGTCTCCGCCCTTGCCATCCAGCACCGGCGCCACAAGCGCGCGCACGCGTTCGCGCGTGTCTTCGATCTGCTTTCCCGCTTCGATCGAGCCGAACTTCGCCTTCTGCTTCGGCCGGTATTCCAGCGTTTTCCAGTCGAGCGTCAGGATCTCACCGTCTTTGGATTTCCGTTGCTTCTGGTAGAAGCCACCGCCGGTCTTGTCGCCGAGCATCCCACGCTTCAGCATGTCTTCGACGTATGCGGGCAACTTGTACATGTCGCGCCACGGATCGTCCTTGGCGCTCTC
>JBEKJW010000036.1:0-24681 GCA_050011035.1 Candidatus Acidiferrales bacterium | reverse complement strand
CGGGACGACGCTGGACAAGCTCGAGCTACCGCTGCTGCGCGGCGACAATACGACCGGACAATTTTCGATCAGCCTGAGCCCCATGCGGGATGAGCAGGGCGACATCAACAGTATCGTCGTCGTGATGACGGACATCACGGACGCTGCGAATCTGCACGCTAAGTTGATGCATACGGAGAAGATGGCGGCGCTAGGACAACTGGTCTCCGGCGTGGCGCACGAGGTGAACAATCCCCTGGCGGCGATCGTGGGATTCACGGATCTCCTTTTAGAGAATGAGGAGGTTCCGGAAAGCGCGAAGGAAGAGCTACGGGTGATCTTGCAGGAGGCGCAGCGGACGCGCGTGATTATTCAGAACTTACTGAGCTTCGCGCGGCAGATGCCAGCGCAGCGCGAGCCAGTGCAAGTGAACCAAATCCTGCAGAACACGCTGAAGCTGCGCGCGTACGACTTTTCGAATCATGGCGTGAATGTGATCGAGAAATACAACGCGGATTTGCCCGTGTTGATCGGCGACCCTCACCAGCTCCAGCAGGTCTTCCTGAACATCTTGAATAACGCGTACGACGCGGTGCAGGAGACGCGGCGCGCGTCGAAGATCGAAATCGAGACGGCGCACCGGAACGGAAACATCGAGGTGACGTTCCGCGACAACGGGCCCGGCGTTTCCCACGCCGACCGGATTTTCGATCCATTCTTCACTACCAAGGAAGTCGGTAAGGGTACGGGCCTCGGCTTGAGCATCTGCTACGGAATTGTGCGCGCGCACCGGGGCGAGATCAGCGCGAAAAACAATCCGGACGGGATGGGCTGCACGTTCTTGGTGAGGCTGCCGGTAACGGCGACTCCGGAGATTCAAAAGCGCGAAGCCGCGAAGTAATGGAGACGGGAGCGATACCAACGCTCGAGAGAGCGCGAATCCTGCTGATTGAAGACGAGCCCTCGGTGGCGGCGTTCTTGCGGATCGCTCTCGAACGGCGCGGCTATGAGATTGTGCTGGCGCCTTCGGCGGCGGACGGACTGGAGATTCTTGCGACGAACGATTTTCGGGGCGTTATATCGGACTTTCGAACGCCGGGCGGGATTACGGGAGCGGACGTTCACGACTGGCTGAAGCGGCACCGGCCGGAAGTGGCGACGCGAATGATTTTTATCACGGGTGATACGGCCAGCACGGAGACGGTGGCGCTGCTGGCGCAGGCCGGGATCTCGTGCGTGGAGAAACCCTTCCGCGTGCAGCAATTGCTGGGCGCGGTGGAAAAAATTATTGGACAACCATGACTGACGAAACGAAATTGCGATTCCTGATTGTGGATGACGAGCAAAGTATCCGCCGGCTGTGCGTGACGGTGGGGCAGGGGCTCGGATACGAGTGCTGCGAGGCGGACACAGCCGAAGCAGCGCTGGAGACGCTGGAGACCCGTCCGCCGGACATCGTGGTGACGGATTTGAAGCTGCCGAACCTTTCGGGTGGGGATTTGCTGCGGAAGATTAAGGAAGCGCTGCCGACGACCGAAATCGCCATCATGACGGGGCACGGGTCGATCGAATCGGCCGTGGGCGCGATGAAGCTCGGTGCGTATGACTACATCGAGAAGCCGTTCCGCGTGGAAAGGTTGAGACAGCTGCTGCAGCGGATGGCGGAGAAGGTGCGGCTCGTCACGGAGAACCAGTTTTTGCGCGAGCGCGTGAGCAGCGAGACGCAGCTCGACGGGATCGTAGGCTCTTCGGCAAAGATTCAAGACATGCTGAAGATGATTTCGCGGCTCAAAGAAACGCGCACGCCGGTATTAATCACTGGCGAGAGCGGGACGGGCAAGGAATTGATCGCGCGCGCGATTCATTATCGCGGGCCGCTGGCGAGGATGCCGTTTATCGCGGTGGATTGCGGGTCGCTGGTGCCAACGCTGATGGAAAGCGAGCTGTTTGGGCACGAGAAGGGATCGTTCACAGGCGCGCTGAAGACGAAGTCGGGGCTTTTTCAGGCAGCGAACGGCGGGACGATTTTCCTGGACGAAATTGGCGAGCTGCCGCTGGAGATGCAGGCGAAGCTGCTGCGCGTGCTGCAGGAGAAGGAGATCCGTCCGGTGGGCAGCAACACGAAGGTGCCGGTGGACGTTCGCGTGATAGCGGCGACGAACCGGAACCTCGAGGAGTCCTATCGGGCGGGGACGTTCCGCAAGGACCTTTTCTTCCGGTTGAACGTGGTGGCGATCCATTCACCGGCGCTGCGGGAGAGGAAGTCGGATATTCCGCAGCTGGTGCATCACTTCCTGGACCGCTACGCGCCGGGCGAGACGATTCAGGTGACGCCGGCAGCGATGAAGAGCTTCTTGCAGTACGACTGGCCGGGCAACGTGCGCGAGCTAGAGAATTGCGTGGCGCGCGCTGTGGCGCTAGGTGACCATTCGACGATTGACGTGGCGGATTTGCCGCCGGCGATCTCGGAATTGCAGGCAGCCGAGGTGGAGTCGGGCGAATCGAGTTCGCTTTCAACTACGGCTCTGGCGGACCTGGAGCGCATTACGATCCTACGAGTGTTCGAGCAGGCGGGTGGCGACAAGGCGCGGGCGGGAAGGATGCTTGGAATCAGCCGCGCGACTTTGTATCGCAAGCTAAAGCGCTACAACATTTCGCTGCGGCACTCGGATAAGGACGATATCCCGATGGCGTCGTAGTTTTTTTTGTCGCGCGACGTACTGTTGCGCGGCCTGCGGTTTTTTCGTCGCGAGAAAGTGTCTCGTTTCGTGCTTCGGTGAGACGGAAGTGTATCGTCGTGAGACAGTTTTCGTCTCACGCACGAAGGTTCGATTTGTAATTCCCACAAAAAGCAGACCTTAAGTTAGCGCGGACACCAAAATTCTTTGGCCGTCGCCGTGCAAATCATTCTCCGGCATATATCCGTCTGCACGTGTGTCCATCGAGGCACTCGTGCGAGCAAGTTTGCAAGTGTTGCACAGACGAGCGGGAAACATCTCGGGAGCGGGGAACGGGACCTTAAGACATGACGATTAAATCGGATACTTCGACTTTGAAAATTCCGGCACCGAGCCAGCCGACTGCGGCTGATTTCTCGGCGCAGTGGACACAGGCGCGCCTCGCGTACCCGCTCTATGCCGCGCTGGCAACGCAATTCAACTTTGCGCCACTGCCGCATCCAGCGGGCGAGCTTCCGCCGATCCGGCCAACGCGCGAGGTTTTCGACGCGGTGTTGAATTTTTTGGCCACAGTCGACGAGAAAGTGAAGGCGTTTCAGATTCGCCAGCTTCCGCCGGCGACGCTGAATGCAAATGAAGAGAGCTTGCGCGCGTTCTTGCACCGGCAGATGAAGAAGGCGGACAAAGTGCCGTCCGATCGCGACAAGATCGACTTGCTGGCGGTGCAGTATTTCGCGCTGTGCGCGCCGGAAGAGCTGTATCGCAAAGAGATTCGCATCGAGGATGTGGCGGAAGTCCTGAAGCCGGTGATCCCGGAAGGCGGCGGCAAGGGCTGCGAGTGGTGCGAGCCGCTCGACCAGCTTTTGCAGAAAATCAGCCAGTGCCAAAGCTTGCGGGACATGATGGAGCACGGGCTTCTGGAACAGGGGCGCTTGCTGAAGGAAACGGCGGGGCAGCATTTTTATGAGCCCGCGGCGCTGGTGGCGTTCTGCCGGTTCAACTTCTTGCTGCGGCGAGCGTTTATTCGGATGCTGCATGCGGATGTGACCGCGGTGCGTCACGCGGCATTGCAGCTGGAAGCGGCGGGCGTGAAGACAGTCGATTGCCGGCGCGCGGGATTTTCAGCGGCGGAGACGACGTCACAACTGATTTATTACTCCGAGAACTGGAAGCAACCGTTCTACAAGGACTACACCGAAAGCTCAGTGAACCGCGCGTTCGAGCAGCTGCTTGCGCTGCGGGCGGACCTCGAAGAAGCGGTGAGCCGCGTAAATCCGTCGGCGATTCCCCCAGCGGCGAGCGCGCTGCAGACACCGGCTGCGAAATCGGCGACAGGAAGCGAACCGGCGAAGGCGGCTGCTCCGGTGGCTCCGCCAGCGGCGAATGTGCAGGTGTCGCCTTCGAATGCCCCTGCGCCAAAGCGCGCCGATGGAGCGGTGGCACCGAAACCTCCTGCTGCAAAGCCCGCAACGGCTTCGCCGAAGGCGCCGTCCGTGAACGCTGCGACGGGCGACGATTCCGCGACGCCGACGGCGACCGCGGAAATGGAGAAGTGCCTCGAAGCAATCTGGGAGCAGTTGATTGCGGCGCCGCCGTCACGCGGGCGTTCGATGTCGACGGTGGTACTGCAGGATACGAAAGTGCTGCTCTCGTCGTGGGAAGTGGCGGCGTTCGTCACGGAAGGCGACACGGAAGCGGAAGATCTGCGCCGCGCCGTGGTGGCCCGTGCGCTGCTGGCACTGGGAACGGATCAGCGGAAGCGCTCGGGAGACGTCGCGCAGCTCGCATCGGCACTCGCGCTCGCGAAATCGGAAGCGTCTTATTTCCAGGGGCGCGTGGAATCGGCGAAGCGCGCGAAGAATACCGAAGCGGCCGTGAATTTGGGTATCAGCACAAAGCGTTTGCTTTCATTCATTGAGGAAGCTGAGAAGCTGCAGCCCTGATCGGCTGCGAAACCGGGGGCAGGCAAATTGACACAAGCGGGCGTCCTGATCATTTCGGATGATGCGGAGTTCACGCGAGAGATAACGGCGCGGTGGCAGCAGGAACGCATGGCCCCCGACGTTACGCTTGCGACGAGCGACGTGTGGGCGACGGCAATCGGCGAGCGCCACGACGTGGTGATCGTCGGACCGCTGACCGACGAGATCACGGAGGCGCTGCTCGAAGCCCTCGCGGAGCAGTCGGCCTCGGCAGTGATCTTCGTATCGCTGAACGAGCGGATTCTCGGGCAAGTGGCGCATTACCATCCGAATGTGGTGACGATCGCGCGCCTTGAAGATTGGGCCGGAGCGGTGACCGCTGCCGCGGGCGAAGCTTTGGGACGCAGCGAAGCCGTGGCGGAGCCGGACGCAGAGACCGAAGACAAGCTTGAAGATCAACGCTGCGCGGCACTCGGGCGTTACATGCTGGAAGCACGGCCGCGATGGAATAACGCCCTTACATCGGTGCTGGGCAACGCGGATCTGCTGCTGCTCGAACCGGCAATGCTGCCGGAGGCGGCCCGCGATCAAATCCAAGCAATACAAATGATGGCGCTGCGGCTCAACGAAATCATGCAACGGTTCTCAACGATTGATGCGGAACTGCGGAACGGTGAGACAACGTCTCAAGCTGAGACGTATGCGACCGACGACGCGTTCGCGCCGGTTCGCTAGAGTTTTCCCCGCCTCGGTAAGTGCAAGAAAGAAAATCCGGTTGCAGTTGTGTAGCAAAAGTGAAAGCGCGCCGCGCGCGTGGCTCTCGACTTGCAATCATTCCGTTCGATATTCCGTGGAGGTGTGGCTGTGAAGAAGGTTTTGATCGTCGACGACTCGCAAGCGGAAGTGCACCTGATGCAGACGATGCTGCAGAAGGGTGGATTTCAGGTTGTGGGTCTGTTCGATTCCACGAAGACCGAGGAAACGATCGAGGAAGAGCGGCCGAACGTGATTCTGCTGGATGTAGTGATGCCGCAGCGGAATGGATTCCAGGTGTGCAGAGACCTGAAAAGCCACGGGACGTACGCGAATATTCCGGTGATTTTGGTGACGTCGAAGGCGGCGCCGAGCGACCGGTACTGGGGCGAGCAGCAGGGCGCGAATGGGTTCGTGGCCAAGCCGTTCACGCCAGAAGAGCTTTTGGGCGCGGTGAATGTGGCGTTGCAGGCGAATGGCGCGAACGGTGACACGAATCAACGTCCGGTGACGACGCTGGCCTAAGCGAACAGGATGAGCGAAGAACTCAAAAACGGATTGCTCGCAACGGAACTGGAAGCGGGCGAATTTCTGGAGAGTGATGCCGCTCCCGAGGAACGGCGGGTCGAGCGGCAGTACTGCGTGTTTCGCGCGGGGCGCGAGCGATTCTGCTTTTCGGTACTCGAGGTCGAGGAAGTGGTGGATTGGCCGCTGGTGACGCGGATTCCGCTGTCGCCCGCGTTTTTGATGGGCGTGTTCAATCTGCGCGGGACGATTGTGCCGCTGATCGATATCGCGTTCACTGAAGGCCGGCGGCCGGGGCTTTTGCCGCGGCACGTGGTGGTGGCGGCGCTCGAGGCCGATCCGCAGCGCGGCGTGATGCGCCTGGGAATCGCGGCGGATGAAGTGATTGGAACGTTTTCGGCGGCGGAAGACGCGCTGCTCGATCAGGCTCCGGCGGATGTGCCGCATTGCCGCGGGATGCTCAGGCACGAGGACCGGCTGGCACTGGTGGTGGATTTGCGGAGGTTGACGGACGTGTTTCCCGTGCCGGTGATTTAGGCGGGCAAGTTTCGGGCGTTTGCGGGTAGGAATGAGGATTCGGCGGTATCGGCGAGTGAAAGTTCTCGCGAAAGGTCTTCGAAAAGGTTTGGGGAGGAAGTCATGAAATCTCGTTTGAGTTCCACAATCTGGGGGCTGGTCTTCTTTGTGGGACTAGCGCTATTCGGAGTTTTGGGCCTGGCGTATTACGCCGGGTCGCACGCGGCGGCGGCCGCGGAAGGTTCGTCGGTTCCTGGTGGCGCAAACGGCGCGGTGATCGCGGCGGGAGCGCTGGCGCTGGTGGCGGCGATCGCGCTGGTGATGACTCTCACCAAGCGCGTGCTGACGCCGGTGGAAGAGCTGGCGAAATTCTCGGAGCGTGTGGCGTCGGGGGACATCCGCGCGCGTGTGGAGGTGGAAACGAGCGACGAGTTCGGATTCATCGCCGAGAATTTCAGCCGCTCGGCGGCGAAGGTGGCGCACGCGGTGACGAGCCAGCAGGCGCAGGAATCGCTGCAGCGCAGCATCACCGACCTGCTGAACACAATTAATCAGGTAGCGCGCGGCGATCTGACGATCCGCGGCAAGGTGACGAACGACGCGCTCGGTAACGTCGTCGACTCCGTGAATTTTATGCTCGACAACTTCACCAAGGTTCTCGAGCGCGTCCGCAAGGCCGCTATCGACGTGAGCGGCAGCGCGAACCAGATTTTGGACGCGGCGGACGACATGACCGCCGGCGCGACGCAGCAGGACCAGGAAATCACGAACACATCGTCGGCGGTGGAAGAGCTGACGGTATCGATGAAACAGGTGTCGAACAACGCGGAAGCGAGCGCCGAAGCCGCGCGCCGCGCGCTCGACGCCGCAGAACAGGGCAACCGCGCCGTGCGCGATACGCTGGAAGGTATGCAGCGCATCCGTTCTTCGGTGCAGGCTACGGCGAAGAAGATCAAGTCGCTGGGCGACCGGTCGCTTGAAATTTCGGAAATCATCAACGTGATTAACGACATCACGGAGCAGACCAACCTGCTCGCGTTGAACGCGGCGATTGAAGCGGCGCGCGCGGGCGATGCCGGACGCGGCTTCGCGGTCGTCGCGGACGAAGTGCGAAAGCTTGCAGAACACTCCCGCAGCGCGACAAAAGACATCGCTGCGCTGATCAAAGCGATTCAGGCTGAGACAAACGAAGCGGTGGTCGTCATGGAAGAAGGCACACGCGAAGTGGAAGTGGGGGCGGGCCTCGCGGATCAAGCAGGTAAAGCGCTCGAAGCGATTTCGAGCGTGGTGAGGCAGTCAGCCGAGCTGGTTCAGGAAATTTCACTCGCTTCGAAGCAGCAGGTGCGCGGAACGGAAGGCGTCGCAAACGCGATGCAGATCATTTCGGGCATCACGCGGCAGACGACGCAGGGCGCGCGGCAGACGGCTTCAACGGTGGGCAACATGGTGAAGCTCTCCGAGCAGTTGAACGAAGCACTGGCCCAGTTCCGTTCGGCGCGCCAGGACCACAACGTGGAGGAAATTCGTCCGGTAACGCCAGTGGGGGCGAGCCGATAACGTTGGGCTGCTTTTCGCGGCGATTCAGGCTGTCCTGCGCCGCTGACGCGAGCCGACCATGAAACCGAACCCATCCACGAACCCGATCCTGCTCGAGAGCCATCTCGACGAGATCCGCACGCTTATCGAGCAGAGGTCCGCAATTTTGCTCGATGCGTCGCGCGAACGATTTTTTTCGACGCGCGTTCGTGAATTCCTGGGAGAGAAGGAATTGCCCGACGGCGGTGAGCTGCTGCGTGCGGTGAGGGGATCGAGCATCGAGTACGAAGCGTTGCTCGAAAGACTACTGACGCAAGAAACTTCGTTCTTCCGCTATCCCGCCGTGTACGAAGCGCTGCAAAAGAAAATTCTTCCGGAAGTGCAGGAGCGCAAGGTGTGGCACAACCCGCGCACGCTGCGCATCTGGAGCGCGGGCTGCTCGACGGGTGAGGAGCCGTATTCGATCGCGATTACGGTGACGGACTCGCTGAAATTCGCGGAAGCGTGGGAAATCGAAATTCTGGCGACGGACATCAGCCGCCGCGCGCTGCGCCACGCCGAGCGCGGGCACTATGCAAAGCGCAGCCTCCAAAACGTTGAGCCGCGCCACGTCGATATGCACTTTGAATCGACCAAGCACGGCTATCAGGTGAAGCAACGCACGCGCCGGATGATTTCGTTCGCGCAGATGAATCTGGCGGAAGCGCCCTATGTGGGCAAGCTCGACTGCATCTTCTGCATGAACGTGCTGATGTATTTTTCCGAGGAGCGCCGGCTGCAGATTCTGCGGCGGTTTTATGACGCGCTCGAACCGGGAGGATTTTTCGTTCTCGGGCATTCGGAAACGCTTTCGAACCTGCCGATGAAATTCGAATCGGTGGTGCTGGGCGATTGCAGAATTTATCGCAAGCCGGTAGCTGCGGAGCTGAATCGCGCGCTCGCCGTCGTGGAGAGTGGCCAATGAACGGGCCTAACCACGAATCGGTCGAGCTGTTCCTGCAGGAAGCGTCGGAGCACTTGCAGTATTTGCGCGAGTACTCCGGGATGCTGCAGGAGCCACAGACGCGGCCGGAAGACCTGGAAAAACTGTACATTGCGGCGCACACCTTGGCGGGCACTTCGGCGAGCTATGGATATCCGCTGTTTTCCGAAGTGTCGGCGAAGATGGCGCACATTTTTCATTACGCCATGCACGCCACGCTGACGGCGGAGATGCACGGGCCGCTAACGGAATTCATTTCGGACGCGATTTCGGTGCTCGAGTTCGATCTCCTGCAGATCAGCTCGGACGGCTCGGAGACGATCGAAGACGTCGCAGCGTTCAAGCAGAGATATTCATTTGCGTTTCCGCCGCCTCCAGGCGCGGAACAGGCCAGCGAGCCGAGTTACGCGGAAGCGCGCAACGCGGCAGCCGAGGCGGATGCAGCGCCCGCGTATTCGTTCGTCGATCATTTGCCGGCGGACGGCGAAATTCCCGACGAGGTGATGGAATTCTTCATCCCCGAGGCCGAGGAGCATTTGCAGGCGGTGATGGAGTGCTTGCTCGCGCTCGAAGCGCATCCGAACGCGGAAGACATTCACAAGCTGTTCCGTTCGATTCATACGGTAAAGGGCTCGGCAGCGCAAGTGGGCCTCGCGCGGCTTTCGGCGATCGCGCACCGCGTCGAGGATTTGATCGGCGAGCTGCGCGACGGGCGACTGCAGCCGAGCGCGGAAATCATCGATGTGTGTCTCGAGTCGGTGGACGTGCTGAAGCGGTGCCTGCACCGGCAATTTGCGAGCGACGCGGAGATGCGAGCCGAGGTCGATCCGCTTCTCACGCGAATTCATTATTTGGCACCGGAGGAAGCGGCGGCAGACGGTTCGGCTGCGGGCAGCGGCGCGGGCGCGAGCGGCGCGGAAAGCGATGCTGCGGCGGCTGGCGCTGCGGACCCAGACGCGGGAGCGGGCAGCGGTCCGGGTGACGCGAAGCGGCCCGGACAACTGGTGCCGGCAAAGTCGGTGCGCATTGCGCTCGATCGGCTCGACCGCATGATGAACGCGGTGGGCGAACTGGTGATTAACCGTACGCGGATGGTGGGACGCCTGTCGGAACTCGCAAAGCTCGTGGAAGTGCTGACGTTCTCCAAGGGACGGCTGTCAGGCAAAGTTTCTGAATTTCAGGACAAGCATGAGTTCAGCAAAATCAACCCGTCGCTGATGAGCGGCGCGAGTTACGCACCCCAGATGGACACATTCCGGCCGAATTTTGCGGGCGGGATGCCGCTGGTGGCGCCGGGTGAGTTCGCGGAATTCAGCGATCTGGAAATGGATCGCTACGACGACTTCAATATTTTGTCGCGGTCGCTGACGGAAATCTCGGCGGACGTGACCGAGGTGCTGACGCAGCTCGAAGGCTTCATGGGGCGCGTCGATTCGGACATCGACGAGTTCACCAAGCTCGCGCACCACTTGCAGGACGAGATCACCGCGGCACGCATGGTGCCGATCGGGAACCTCTATACGCGCTTGTCGCGCACGGCCCGCGACGCATCGAAGGCGGCAGGCAAGCCGATCGAGCTGAACCTGGAAGGCGCGGACACCGAACTCGACAACAATATCATCCAGCACATTTCCGATCCGCTGATTCACCTCGTGCGAAACGCTGTGGCGCACGGTGTGGAAGCGCCTTACGCCCGCCGCGAAGCGCAGAAGCCCGAGAAAGCGCGGATCACGGTGCGTGCGTATCACCGCGGAAACCACATTTTCATCGAGGTAGAAGACGACGGCCAGGGCATCGATTACGCGAGCATCCGGCAGAAGTTGGTCGAGAGCGGCACGGTTTCGGCGGTGGCGGCGGAGGAATTGAGCGAACGCGAACTGCGCGAACAGCTGTTCCGCCCGGGATTCTCGACGGCGAGTTCGATGACGGAGCTTGCCGGGCGCGGCGTGGGATTGGATGTGGTGCGAGCAAACGTTCACGCGCTGAACGGCGAAATCGAAGTGCGGTCGGAGCTAGGGAAGGGCGCGTGCTTTACGGTAAAGGTGCCGCTCACGCTGATCATTTCGCAGGCGCTGTTCGTGCGTTGCGGAAATTCAACGTTCGCGCTGCCGCTCGCAGTGATCGAAGAAATCCGGCGCGTGAAGCCGGCGGAGATCGAAGACGTTGGCGGAAAGCTGCTGACGCGCGTCCGCGACGTGGTGACGGAAGTTGTGCGCCTCGATTTGCAGCTCGGATTACCTACGCTCGAACCGATGAATGGCTATTTCCACATGGTGATTGTGAAAGTCGCAGGACGGCACGTTGGAGTGGTGGTGGAAGAAGTTCTGGGCAAGGACGAAATCGTCATCAAGAACCTTGGCGAGTATTTGCGCCGCGTGAAGCTGTTCCCCGGCACGACGATCGCGCCGGACGGCAGCCTGATTTTGTTGATCGACCTGAACCGCCTGGTGGCGGGCGATGCGGCCGAGCGCGGATCGATGCAGTCGGCGTCGCCGGCGGCGCGCGTGTTTGCGCCGGGATCGGAGGCGGTGGCATCGGGCAGCATTCCGGCCGAAGCGGTGGATTCGATCGAGAGCGAGCGCGTGGTGGTGGTGGCGGACGACTCGATCAGCATTCGCAAGTTCGTTGGACGCATGCTGGAGAAGGCGGGCTATCGAGTGAAGCTTGCGTCGGATGGCCTGGAGGCGTCTGAGATCGTGGCCCAGGTCGGATGCCACTTGCTGATCACGGACCTCGAAATGCCGCGCATGAACGGGTACGAGTTGATGGCGCACCTGCGGCAGGACCCGGCGACGAAGAAAATTCCGGTGCTCGTTGTGACGTCGCGCGCAGGAGCGAAGCATCGCGACCGCGCGATCAAGGAAGGCGCGTCGGGCTTCATGACCAAGCCCGTGCAGGAAGACCAACTGGTGGCGAAAGTGGAAGAGCTGATCGGATCGGACACGCCGAAGGGGCGCCCTGCGCCGCGTGTGCCGGTGCGGCAGGAATAAACGGTGAAAGCGGAAAAGAAAATTCGGGTGCTCGTCGCGGATGACTCGGCCTTCATGTGCAAGGTCCTGCAGGAGATCATCAACGCGGATCCGGGCATGGAAGTCGCCGGGCAGGCGCGCGATGGGCGTGCGGCGGTGATGATGGCGGAGTCTTTGCAGCCCGACGTGATCACGATGGACATCAACATGCCGCACCTCGACGGGTTGCAGGCGACCGAGCTGATCATGTCGCAGAACCCGCGGCCGATTGTGATCGTGAGTTCGGAATCGCGTGAGGGAGCAGACAGCACGCTGCGGGCGCTGCAACTGGGCGCAATTGATTTTGTGCCGAAGCCGTCGAACGGGATCGACCTGGACATTCGCAACGTGCGCGATGAACTGACGCGCAAATTGAAAATGGCAGCGAAGGTGCGTGTGGTTCGTACCGCGACGCGTTCTAAGCTGCCGATGCCGCACGCGCCCGTGCCGCTGCCGAGCCCAGCGAGCGCCGCAGCAAGCAGCGCGGCGGCTGCAAAGTTTGGTGGGAAGACGCCGGTCGTGGTGATCGCTGCGTCCACAGGCGGACCGGCGGCGGTGATGCGCGTTGTGTCCGGCCTACCGAGGAACTTGCAGGCTGCGGTGATCCTGGTGCTGCACATGCCGGCGGCGTTTACGGCGCAACTGGTGAAGCAACTCGCAGAGATCGCGCAGTTGCCGGTGAAGGAAGCCGAAGCCAACGAGACGGTGCAGGCGGGAACGGTCTATTTGTGTCCTGGCGCGAGCCATTTGAGGCTGACGGCGCTGGGGCGAATTGCGCTGGATGACGGCCCACGGATCGATGGGTATTTGCCGTGCGCGGACGTCGCGCTGGATAGCGCTGCAGCCTACGCGCGAGCCCAGACAGTTGGCGTGGTACTGACGGGCATGGGTTCGGATGCATCGAAGGGCATCAAGCTCATTCGCGCGAACGGCGGGTTCGTGATCGCGCAGGATGAGGCGACCTCGGCGATTTTTGGAATGCCGGCTGAGGCGATCAAGACAGGCGCAGTGAACGAGGTTCTGGCGCTCGACGACATTGCGGGCTCGATCGAACGCGCGGTAGCGAAGATTGCGGCGCTAGCTCCGGTAGGTGCGCGATGAAAATCGCAAGCCACGACAAGGCGAAGCCGCGTCGCGGGAAAAACTCCGAGCAGGCGATTCTTTTCAACGCAGGGCATCGAACGTTCGCGATCGCGGCAGAGTCGGTGCAGGAAATCCGGAGCACGGACAGCCTGGGCGGCTCGGCGATCGAACTGGATCAGACCGACGTGCCGAAGGTGAAGCATCTTGTGGAGCGCGCGGGACGGAACTACTTCATCGTCAACGCTTGCACGCACTTCGGGCTGCGCTTAACGCGGCCAACACTGGTTTTGATTTTGCGGCAGATTCGCGCGGCGGTGCTGGTCGATGGGATCGAGCGGATGGAAGAGTTGAGCGCGATTCACGCGCTGCCGAAGGCGTTTCGTGGAGAAGAACGAAACTGGTATCGCGGGCTTGCGTACATCGAGGACAACGTGATTCCGGTGGTTAGCCCTTCGGGATTTCTGACGGCGGCGGAATTCGAAACGCTGGATGCCGCCGCGAGAGCAGTTCAGTTCGAGGGAGTGGCGGAAGGATGAGCGGTGTGGGCGCAACCGAACGGGCGTCGTACGTGTTGTTGCGGATCGGCAACCGCCGCTTCGCGCTGCCGTCGCGCGGAATCGTGGAGCTAGCGCCGCCGGTGCGGCTGCACGATTTCCCGCACTCGTCGAAATTCGTGGCGGGAGTGATCGTGAGGCGGGGACGAATCGTGCCGGTGTATGACGTGGCGCCGCTGCTGACGGGGCGCGAGTCGCCGCTCCACCGTTTTTACCTGATCTCGAACGTAGCGGTTGGCACGGAGCAGGAAGCAAGCGCGATTCCGGTGACGGGCGAGTGCGAGCTGGCGTCGGGCGACGTGGGACCGCGGGCCGAGGACGATCCGGAATATTTCCAGGGGAAGTTGAGCGTGGAAGAGGAAGCGGTGAACGTGCTGAATTTGGAAGCGCTGGTGGTGGCGGGCGCGGCGCGGGCGGCGCTGCAGGGAGCGCACGCATGACGACGCTTTCCAATCTGCCGCGCGTGTTGCTGATCGACAGCAACGTTTATTTCGCGAAGCGCCTCGGTGAAGCGCTGCAGCAGGTGGGATTCGAAGTGATTCCGTGCGCGCAGGGCGTCTACGCGTTGACGATGCTGGAATGGAATGTGCCGGCAGCGATTTTGTGCGCGACGAATTTGCGGGAGATGAGCGCGTTTGAGATGGCGCCGATTCTGCGGGCCGATCCGAAGACCGCGACGATTCCGCTGATTGCGATTGGTGGAGGCGGTGATCAGGCGCTGCTCGAAGCCTATCGATCAGGATGCGACGATCTCGTCGACCGGCGGCGTTCGCCCGCGGACATCGCGGCGCACGTGAAGAGTTATCTTTTGAGCCGGCAGGACGGCTTCCAGCCGACGCAGATGATTGCGAAGGCGGATACGGATCTGAGCGGCAGCTTGTCGCACCTCGATCTGCCAGGGGTGATCCAGATGCTCGGGCAGGCGCGGCAAACGGGCGCGCTGCACATCAATGCGCTGGACGCCGATGGGATTATTTTTTTCGAGGCGGGCGAGATGTTTCACGCCGAGAGTGGGACGCTCTTCGGCGACGAAGCCGTGACGCAGATCGTCAAGCTTTGCCATTCATGCCAGAGCGGCGTGTACAAATTCGTTTACGGCGCGACGGCTTCGCAGCGCACGGTACTGCGCTCGGCCACCGATCTTTTGCTGGATGCCATGCGCGAGTTCGACGAAGAGCAGATGCAATCAGATAACGAACGCGCGGAAGAGGAAGTGTCATGAGCGAACTGCAGAGTCAGGCGGCGCGCACGCCGACGGTGTATTTCATCGACGACAGCGCAACGATGCGCGAAGTGATCAAGATCGCGTTTCGCAAAGAGAACATACAGGTGGTTACGTGTCCGGATGCGGCGACGGCGCTTGGACAGTTCGCCACGACGCCGCCGGACGCGGTGATCACCGACGTGATCATGCCGGACAAAGACGGCTACGAAGTGTGCCAGGCCATCAAGCAGAACGAGACGCTCGCGAAGGTGCCGGTGATTTTGATGTCCGGCATCGTGAACAAGCAGGTCGCCGAGAAGGCGATGTCCGTGAAGGCGGACGAGCTGGTGCGGAAGCCGTTCCAACCCGCGGATTTGATCGCGCGTGTGAAAAGTTTGCTGAACCCGAAGGGTTCCGTGAGCGGAAACTTGCATGGCGAGGATGTGCAGGCCTCGGAAGCGTCGCGCGTGCTCGGAGGCCTTTTTGGACCTCCGCCTGCCGCGGCGCCGGTTGCACCCCCGGTAGCCGCGCACCAGCCACAAACGTTTCGACCAGATGCGTTCCACGTTGCGCCGCCTGCCGCTCCGGCCGTGCGACAGCAAGCTCCTGCGGCATTCGCTCCGCCAGCCCCGCCGAATGTGATTCGTCCTCAGGCTGCACCAATCGCAGCCCCGGCGGCTCCGTCCGCGGAATTGGTGAAGTTGAAAAATGACGTGCGCCGGTTGGAATTGTTGGTCAAGAAACTACAGGCCGAACTCGAAGCACAGCGCCAGTACGCTGCAGCGCTCGAAGCCGATTTCAAGGTGATGCAGGAGTCGTAGGCGGCAAACTTTTCCTGTTGCCCGTTTGTGCTCAAGCACGTTCGCTACGCGCCGCGTCTTCAGAATTTCTGAACCACTGATGTGAGAATTCAGTAGGGCCAGTTGTGTCCGGTTCCGGAGCCTGCGAATGTCGCGCAAGAGGGAAGTAGCCGCTGTTGGGATTTTGCTGGCCGCGTCGTTTGCGCTCGGATTCGCATTCACGCCCAGAGTTTCCTCGCAGACCGCGGTTCCTCCGTCGCGTTCGTTTACGCTTACCGAAACGATCCACATTGCGCCAGTTTCGGCGCCCTCCGCCGATCTCCGTGTGTGGATTCCATTGCCGTACGAGGAAAGCAGCCAGGGCTCGAGCAATGCGAAGATCGCAGGACTCAGCCACTGGAAGATGTACATCGAGCCGGAATATCTGAATCGCTACGCGTACGCCACGATTCCGGCGACGAGTCTCGATCACACCACGGAGATCAAGGCTTCATTCCACGTGCAAAGATTCGAGCACCAAGCTGCGATCGCCAACGTGGTAGACGTGCCGGAGGTGCCGCTAGCGGCGTTAAGGCGGCTCACGCAGTCGGACCGGCTTGCGCCGATCGACGGTGAAATCGCGGACATCGCGCAACAGCAAACGGCTTATGCGACGCTGGCGCTGGAGAAGGCGCAGAAAGTTTACGATTACATGATTGCCGCAATGAAAAGTACCGGCGGTTCGGGCGAGCTCAGTGCGGCCGATACGTTGAGCACCCTGCACGCAATGAAGGGCGACTCGGCGGATTTTGCGTCGCTTTTCGTGGCTCTAGCGCGATCGTCGGGCGTTCCGTCGCGATTTGAGGCAGGATTCATCCTAGCTACAGACGCGCACTCCGGCACACTGGTAGACGAACATGCCTGGGCGCAGATTCACGTTGCCGGCACAGGCTGGGTGCCCGTCGATCCGTACGACGGCGCAAATGACAAAAACGAGCGCCATTTTTATTTTGGCGGCGTGGACGCGAATCGCGTGGAGATTTTCGCGGGGCGCGACATTCACCTGTATCCGCCGCAAAAGGGCGCGCCGCTCAATTATTTTATGAAGGCATACGCGGAACTCGACGGCCAGCCGTACGAGGCGATCACCACCGAATACTCATTCAAAGACGACCCTCAGTCCGGCCCGTCCACCACCACGAACGCAAGCGCGAAGTAACGCGCGCTACTTGTCCAATCCCTTCGATTGAAGAAAATCACGCGCGACGTCAGCGATGTCGCGATGCTGCACGTCTACTTCGTAATTCATCTTCTGCATTTCCGTGTCGCTGATTGTGTTTGCGAGCTCGAGTAATGCTTCGCGAGTGCCGGGAAAGCGCGTGAACGTGTCGGGGCGGGCGACGGGAACGGCGTCGTACGCGGGGAAGTAGTGCTTGTCGTCCTGAAGGATCACGAGATCGTTGGCAGAAAGCAGGCCGTCGGTGGAATTCCCTGCGACGACATCGACCTGGCCATTAAGCAGCGCGCGGTAGAGCAGGCCGAGATCGAGAATGCGCGGAGAGGTCGGAAAGTCGAGGTCATAGGTGGATTTGAGGCCGGGATAACCGTCAGGACGTTCCATGAATTCGTAGCCGAAGCCGGGGCGCCACTGAGCCGCGACGCGCGAGAGATCGGAGATGGTCTTCAGATCGTATTTGCGCGCATCTTCACCGCGAACGACAAGGGCAAATGTGTTGTTGAAGCCGAGCGATGTCAGAACGTCGAGATGGAAGCGGCGTTGGTATTCGTCGCTCACGCGCTGAAAGACGGCCGCGGAATTCGAGTCGCTGGGATCTTTCAGGACGGCGGTAAGCGCGGTGCCAGTGTATTCGACGTAAGCGTCGATGCGGCCGGAGAGAATGGCCTGCTGGCAGATGAACGTGCCGGCGAGATAGAACCGGCGGTCAACTTGGCGGTGAAGTTTCGCTTCGAGATGCTGTGCGAGGATCTCCCCGAGCAGGGCAGATTCGGAGAAATTCTTGGAGCCGATGACGATGACATTTTCACGAGGCGGGCTGCACCCGGCGCAAAGTAGAGCGACAACGCAGAAAAGGACGGCGAGGCGGCGCGAGGGATACGTGTGGAGCATCAGGAGCGAACCGGGCGGAGACGCCGCTCGAGAAGTCCGAGTATCAAGTCGGCAGCGATAGCGAGAAGTGCTGCCGGAATCGCGCCCGCTAGGATGAGCTGGTCGTTGACCATGGCGAGGCCGCGGAAGATGAATTCTCCGAGTCCTCCCGCGCCAATGGCCGCGGCGATGGTGGCAACGCCGATGGTGAGCACGGTGGAAACGCGGATACCGGCGAGCATCGTCGAGAACGAGAGCGGTAACTCGACGCGCCAGAGAATCTGGGAATCGGTCATGCCCATGCCGCGCGCGGCTTCGCGCACGGATTTATTGACGCCTACAATTCCAGCGGCCGTGTTGCGAATGATCGGGAGGAGCGCGTAAAGCAGAAGCGCGGCGATCGCGAGGCGTTCAGCGCGCGCGCCGAGCCACGGTACGGGCAGCAAAAAACCAAAAAGGGCGAGACTGGGAATCGTTTCGGCGATGTTGGCGCCGCCGAGAATGAATTTTGCAAGAAACGGGCGGCGAGCGACGACGATTCCGAGCGGAACTCCGATGGCAATGGCGAGAAGCATAGCAGCGCCCACGAGCCAGATGTGTTCGAGCGTGGCGCGCAGAATTTCGCCATGATGGCGCGCGAAATATTCGATGAGGTTCACTGCACGCCCTCGGCGCGGCGCTCCGCGGCTTCGTACATGCGGAGATTCGTGAGGTAGGCCTGCGCGATCGGATCGGTGGCGGAGACGAACTCGTGAGGCGAGACAAGTTTCCCGAGCTTGCCGTCTTCCATCACGCCGATGCGCGTGCCAAGCAGCAGCGCTTCGCCCACGTCATGCGTGACGATGACGATGGTCTTGCCCAGGCGTTTCTGAAGCTCGACGAATTCGCCTTGCAACTCGCCACGTGTGATGGGATCGAGCGCACCGAAAGGCTCGTCCATCAAGAGGACTGGAGGATCGGCGGCGAGAGCACGAGCAAAACCGATGCGTTGGCGCTGGCCGCCCGAGAGTTCGTGCGGATAGCGGTCGAGATATTCGAAATGCTCGAGGCCAACGAGCTCGAGTAGTTCCTTTACGCGCGACTTGATTTTTTCGCGACTCCATTTTTGGAGGCGCGGAACGAGCGCGATGTTTTGCTCGACGGTGTAGTGAGGGAAGAGGCCGACGTCCTGGATCACGTAGCCGATGTGGCGGCGCAGCTCGATGGGATTCCATTCTCGGGTAGCGCGGTCTTCGACGCGAACGTCGCCGGAAGTGGGATCGATCATGCGATTGATCAGGCGCAACGCCGTGGATTTTCCGGCGCCGCTACGGCCGAGCAGAACAAGCGTTTCCCCACGGCTGAGAGAGAAGGTGAGTCCGTCGAGAATAGCGCGGCCTTCGGGAACGGAGTAGGTAACGTCGCGAAATTCGACGACGGGTGCGGAGGTCTGCGCGCTGTCGGGAGCCGAGGCCATCGATTCGGAGCGTACAACGAGTTCGATGCGGGGCGAAGGTGAAAAAGACCAGCGATCGCGGCGGGCGGCTAGGCCCTGCGCAGAAACTTGCGAATGTCGAGAAGCACGTCGCGGAGCATCGCTTCGGTAAGGCGGCCTGTGAACGTGTTCTGCTGGCTCGGATGATAGGAGGCAAAGAGGCGCGGAAGCGGTGGCGGAAAGAAGAAACTCGCGCCGTGTGCGAAAGGGTAGTCAGCGAGGCCTTTGATCTGACCTCGCGATTTCAGCACGCCGAGGTAGGCGCGCATGGCGATACCGCCAAGGGCGAGGATAGCGCGCGGCTTCAGGATTTCGAGATCGCGTTCGAAGTAGGGGCGGCAGTTGTCAAGTTCGGAGGGGAGGGGCTTATTGTCGGGCGGGGCGCAACGGGCGGTTGCGGAGATGAACGCGTTCGTGAGCGTGAGGCCGTCGTCGGGGCGGACCGAAGTAGGCTGATTCGCGAAGCCGGCTTCGTAGAGAGCCTTATATAAGAAGTCGCCGGAGCGGTCGCCGGTGAACATGCGACCGGTGCGATTGCCGCCGTGTGCCGCAGGAGCGAGCCCGACGATCAGAAGCTGGGCGTTGGGATCGCCGAAACCGGGCAATGGCTTACCCCAGTATTCCCACTCGCTGAAGGCGCGGCGCTTAACTTCGGCCACTTTTTCACGGTAGACGACCAGGCGCGGGCATTTGCGGCAACGAACGATCTGGGCGTTGAGTTTGGCGATCTCAGAGGCGTTGGACAATTTTGGTCGATTTCCCGTTGCCTGTATCCGACGCGCAGGTTGGCGCGTCTTAGTGAGTGGGAGTACTTTGGCCCGGCGCGTTCGCCGAGTGGCCCGCCACTTGTGCTTTCCCACGGATACTTTAGGATGTTTCGAACGAAAAGTCGCGGAGCCTGCGCATCATGGACGCCAGCATCGAAAAAGTAGTTGTAGTTGAAGCCGACCCGGCGAGCCGCGAGCACCTGCGCGCCGCGATGGAGTCGGCGGGGTATGTGGCGACGGCGTTTGCGACGTCGCGCGAGGGACTCGACGCGATTCATCAAGGTGGCGCGGACGTGGTGCTGCTGGATGGCGCAGCCGCGGATCCCAGCGCGAGCTCGTTTGTGGCGACGCTTCGTGGGGCAAACTCGACCAGCGGCGTTCGCGTGATTGTGCTGGTGGATGGCGGCGCCGCGGAACGCTCGGCGGCGCTCGACTATGGCGCGCACGACGTGCTTTCACGGCCGGCCGAGGGCACCGAGATTCTGGCGCGTATTCGCACGCGGATGCGCTTGCGGCGCGCCGAGTTGAGCCTGCTCGAAAAGACCCGCATCGCCGAAGAGGGACAACACATCGCGCATCAGGCGTTCGAGGCGCTGGCGGTGACGGAGAAGATGGCGAGCGATGCGACGTCGCTCGACCGTGGATTGAAGATCGGCGTTGGAGTGGTGTTCGCGGCGATTCTGGTGATGGTGGGCGTCTACTTCCTTTTCGCGCATACGGCACAGAAAGAGACCCAGCGGTCGAACCTCTACATCGCCAAACTGGAAGGCACCTTTACGCACCAGCAGGATTTGATCGATCAGGCGCGCAAGTTGCGCGAGGCGAGTGGGGACGACTCTGCGACTGCGGCGGCCCGACAGAATCTCCAAAAGCAAGCGGCGGATATTCAGTCGCGAATTTCAAACGCGAGCCCGGATGAATCGGCCAGTTTGCAGAAGCAGCTCGCAGACACGAACACGCGGCTGCAGAAGCTCGAACAACAGGGCATTGCGGCACAGGCGATTATTCCGGCGGACGTGCAATCGGTGTGCCTGCTGCACGTAGCGGTCGCGTTCAATGATAAGGATTCGGGGAAGCGGCTACGTTACGCGGGCTTGAATCAGGACGGCGATCCGCTGCAGGACAGCGCCGGCAAGCCGATTTTGACGCTTGATGGAAACGGCCCCGAGGTAAAGATCGACGTATTCGGTACAGGCTTCATTGCCGGGCCGAATGGGCGCGTGATCACGAACCGACACGTAGCTGAGCCGTGGTGGAAGAACGACGAACTCGAAGAGCTGACCAAGCAGAACCTGCAAGCGCAGATTTCGACGATACACGCTTACTTTCCGAACGACCCGCGAGCATTTAAGGCCGAGATCAACGAAATATCGCAAGAAACCGACCTTGCAGCTATGCGCGTGGACATGCAGGACCTCAAGCGTTCCGTGCTGACGATCGACTCGAAGAATGACGCGGCGAAGAGCGGTTCGGCGATCATCCTGATGGGTTACGCCACGGGCCTTGCGGCGATTTTGGCGCGCACGGATGAAGAAAGCGCGCAGCAAATCATGCAGAAAAGCGGCGGCGACGTAGGCCAGGTGCTTGGGGAACTCGCGAAACGTAACCTGATCCGCCCGCTGATCACCCAAGGACACATCGGGGACGTGCTGCCGGACAAAATTGTGTTCGACGCGCAGACGACGTCGGGCGGTTCGGGCGGTCCGCTCTTCAACCGCGAGGGCAAAGTGATCGGGGTTACGTATGCGGTGCTGAAGGGCTTCGGTGGTTCGAACTTCGGCATTCCGATCCGGTTTTCGCAGCCGCTGTTGACGGCGGCGAAGTGACTTCCCAGTAGGTTCGCGCGACGTTCGCCTGCGCGACCGATTGTTACAAAATCTTGACGCGCCGCAAATTGACACTGCTCGCACCGCGCAGCTAGCATAGTTCGAGCGATTCCTCCTTCGAGTCGCGCTAAGGGCGCGCCTTGCCTGCCTGGAGTGATCGTACGATCCGCCGATGGAAACGCGTTCACCGTCGAGGAATATTCTCCAAACGATCGTCGAAGCTCGCAAAAAATCCATCGAGCACCGGCAGGGCGTGCTGCCCCACGCCGCGCTGAAAATTGCGGTGGAGACCAAAGCGCCGAAGCCGCGCGGGTTCGCGCAGGCGCTTTCGAAGCCGGGAATCAACGTGATTTCGGAGCTGAAGAGGGCGTCGCCTTCTCTTGGCGTGATTCGCGAGGACTACGACCCGATTTCGCTAGCGGCGGGACTCGAACGCGCGGGCGCGGCGGCGATTTCTGTACTGACGGAAGAGGAGTTCTTTCGTGGCTCGCTGGCGGATTTGAAAAATGCGTCGCGAGCGACGAACATTCCCGTACTGCGGAAGGATTTCATCATCGATCCGTGGCAAGTGTGGGAGACGCGGGCGGCGGGCGCCGATGCGTTTCTGCTGATCGTCGCGGTGCTGCACGACGAAACGCTGCGCGATTTGATTTTGCTGGGGCGGTCGCTCGACATCGAGCCGCTCATCGAAGTGCACTCGCGCGAGGAACTGGACCGGGCGCTTGCGGCGGGTGCGCGAATCGTAGGCGTCAACAATCGCGATTTGCGCGATTTTAGCGTGCATATCGAGACTTCGCTCGAGTTGATCGAGCGGATCCCCGATGATTGCATCGCTGTGAGCGAGTCGGGACTCCGGACGCACAGCGATCTGGAGAAGCTGCGGGCGGCGGGTTTCGATGCGTTTCTGATCGGCGAGCACCTGATGACCAGCCGCGATCCCGGCGCTGCGTTGCGAAGCTTGCTGGAACCGGCGGCGAGCCGCACGACGGATTGAGCGGCGGCCATGGCTACGGTAAAGGTGAAGATTTGCGGGATTACCAACGTGCGGGATGCGCGCACTGCGATCAAGGCGGGCGCGGATTTTCTGGGGCTCAACTTTTACAGCGGCAGCCCGCGATACGTGACTCCGCGGGCCGCACGACGGATTGTGAAAGCTGGACCGCGCGGGACACGCTGGATCGGCGTGTTCGTGAATGAAAAGCCACCGCGCGTGCTGGAAATTGCACGCGCGGTGGGGCTGCACGAGGTGCAGCTTCACGGGGAAGAGTCGCCAGACGCGGTGGCGGAGTTGCGGCGCGAGCTGCCGGTGATCAAAGCGTTACGCATAAGAGGGGCTGTTGGCGCCGCAACGCTCAAGCGATTCGCGCGAACCGATGCGCTGTTGCTCGATGGGTTCGACAAGAACGTCCGAGGCGGCGCAGGTAAGACCTTCGATTGGAAGATTGCGCGGCGTGTGGGGAGTAAGCGGCGGATCTTCGTCGCCGGCGGATTGAATGCGGAGAACGTACCAGAAGCGATTCGCGTGGCGAGGCCGTACGCCGTGGATATTTGCAGTGGCGTTGAGTCAACGTCACCGCGAAAAAAAGACGCGAAGAAAATCGCGGCGCTAATGGCAGCAGTTCGTGCCGCGAGCGCACCGAAGAAAAGGAGCAAGGAAAAATGACCAGCGCACCCGTTCACGTTTTGCCGGACGCCAAAGGCCGCTTCGGCGCGTTCGGTGGGCGGTACGTGCCGGAAACGCTCGTCGCCCCGCTCGAGGAACTCGAAGCCGCGTACGCCGCTGCGCGCGAGGATAAGGCATTTCACGCCGAACTGAATACACTCCTGCGCGATTTTGCGGGGCGCCCCACGCCACTGCAATTTGCCTCACGGCTAACGGAATTGCTCGGCGGTCCGAAAATTTATCTGAAGCGCGAAGACTTGCTCCACACCGGCGCACACAAAATCAACAATTCAATCGGCCAGGGCCTGCTTGCGAAGCGCATGGGCAAGAAGCGCGTGATCGCGGAGACGGGCGCAGGGCAGCACGGCGTCGCAACGGCAACGGTTGCGGCTCGGCTGGGGCTTGAGTGCACCGTCTACATGGGCATTGACGACATGGAGCGGCAGCGGCTGAACGTGTTCCGGATGAAGCTGCTGGGCGCGGAAGTAATCGGCGTTAATTCCGGCAGCCGCACGTTGAAAGATGCGATCAACGAAGCCATGCGCGACTGGGTGACCAACGTCAATTCGTCTTACTACCTGCTCGGTTCGGCGCTGGGCGCGCATCCTTATCCGCAAATCGTGCGCGATTTTCAGAAAGTGATCGGCGAAGAGGCGCGCGCGCAGATTCTGGAAGCGGAGCGGCGGCTGCCGGATCTTCTCGTCGCGTGCGTCGGCGGTGGTTCGAATTCGATTGGGCTTTTCTACGCGTTCATTCCGGATGCCAGCGTGAAAATGCTGGGCGTGGAAGCGGGTGGGCGCGGCAAATCTCTCGGCGAACACGCAGCGCGGCTCGCGGCGGCGCAGGGATTCGACGGTGCGCGTCCCGGCGTGTTGCAGGGAACCTACACATACGTGCTGCAAACGAAGGACGGGCAGATCGCGAGCACACATTCGGTGTCCGCAGGACTCGACTATCCCGCGATTGGGCCCGAGCACGCGTGGCTCGCGGACGAAGGGCGCGCGGAATACACCGCGGCGACAGACGATGAAGCGGTCGCGGCAGCGAAGACGCTAGCGCGGCAGGAAGGTATTATTCCGGCGCTGGAATCCTCGCACGCTCTCGCTGAATTGATCCGCCGCGCGCCGAAAATGAGGAAAGACCAGCTCGTGATCCTGAATATTTCCGGGCGCGGTGACAAGGACATGGAGATTCTTTCGCGCTACGTCTGAGTGCCGCGCAGAAATTCTCAACCGACAATGAAAACGGCTCTCGATACACGCATCTCGCGGAAATTTCGCGCGCTCTCCGAGGCAGGCGAGTTGGGACTCGTCGCTTACGTCACG
>JBEKJW010000035.1:0-25179 GCA_050011035.1 Candidatus Acidiferrales bacterium | reverse complement strand
TAAAGCAAACGTGCAGCGCCCAGCTGCGAACCCATTCCCGAGCCGATGTTGGCAATCAGAATCGTGAAATTGATCAGCTGAAAAAGGAAATAGCCGCCGGCGGTTTGCGCGACGAGCGGAAACGCGGACGTGATTTTGTCCGCGGGAAAGGGTTGATCGTGCCATACGAGCTGCGCGGCGTAAACTTCGAGCGATGCGAGCACACCGGTGATGAGACAGACAAGAACGGTGGCAAGCATGATGTTGCGGCGAGGATTTTCGACCTCTTCGGAAAAAGTAGAAATGGCGTCAAAGCCGATATACGTGAGGACGGCGACCGAGGTGCCGTGGAAGACGCTCTTGAAGCTGAAAGTGTCGGGATTGTAGAACGGGTGCGTGAAAAATCCGGCGCCAAATTCGTGCATGTTCCAAAGGAAACGGACGACGAATACGAAGAAGATCACGACGACGATGCTCATTCCTGCTGCCATCACGTCGTTGATGCGCGCGGAAGTTTTGATGCCGCGAATGTTGAGCAGGGTAAACGCGCCCGCGTAGAAAATCACGAGGGTCCAATACGGCAGGAACGGAAGAATATTTTGGGTGAGTTGGCTGCAGATGATGGTGCAGATGAGTGGGTTGAGGATGTAATCCATCACAATCGCCCAGCCGGTGACGTAGCCGAGGGCAGGATTCAGCTCCTGGCCGACGTAGGTGTAGGCGGAACCGGCGGATGGATAGGCACGCGCCATTTTGCCGTAACTGATGGCGGTGAAAAGCATCGCGACCATAGCGATCAGGATGGTGGTGACGACGTGGCCACGGGCGTCATTGCTAATGACGCCGTAAATTCCCATCGGCGCGATGGGCTGGATGATCACGATGCCGATGATGATCAGGTCCCAGAGACCGAGGACGCGGCGAAGCTTGACCGGACTCTGTGCCTGAAGAGGCTCACTCATTCGCTGACCGACTTGACGAGATTGCGCGGGTTATCGACGTCGCAACCATTGAGGACGGCGAAGTGATAGGCGAAAAGCTGGAGCGGAACGACTTCGAGAATCGGGAGAAGGAGCTCGGGCGCCGCGGGAACGTAGATGGTGCGGTCGGCGAGCGTGGTGATTTCGCGATCGCCTTCGGTGGCGATGGCGATGGCTTTGCCGCCGCTCTTCTTAACGAATTCGAGGATCTGAAGAGTTTTGCGGTAGCGCAGATCGGAATCGGGATCGTGCGGGTCGCGCGTGGCGAGGACGATCACGGGAAGATTTTCGTCAACGAGCGCGTTGGGGCCGTGGCGGAGTTCGCCGGCCGGAAGACCTTCGGCCTGGACGTAGGAAATTTCTTTTAGCTTGAGTGCGCCTTCGCGGGCGATGGCGTAGTGAACGCCGCGGCCGAGGAAAAGGAACGCTTTCGCGGATTGGTACGCGCGGGCACAGCCGGCGGCTTGCGTGTCCCATGTGGGAAGCGATTTTTCGATCGACGTGGGAATGTCGGCAAGGTGATTGAGGTGCGTGCGCGTGACTTCGGAGGTCATGCGGCCGCGCTTGCGGGCGAGAAACAGCGCAAAAAGGTAGAGGAGCGTGAGCTGCGAGGTGAAGCTTTTCGTCGCGGGAATGGCCTTTTCGAGGCCCGCGCGAGTGAGAAGCGCGGCGCTGGCTTCGTTGGCGATGGTGGAGTTCGCGACGTTGGAGATGGCGACGGTTTTTGCTCCGCGATTCAAAGCTTCGCGCTGGGCGGCTGTGGTGTCCGCAGTTTCGCCGGACTGCGTGATCACGACCACGATGGGATCGGCGCCTGCGTGCGTTGAGCGATAGCAATATTCGCTGGAATACTCGACGTCGACCGATTCGCCGGAAAGATCCTCGATCATGATTTCGCCGGCGAGGCCCGCGTGACGACTGGAGCCGCTGGCGGCGATGATGATTTTCTTGAACGTGGAGAGAGCAGTCTCGATTGGCTGCAGCGACTTCGGAAAAATCACGTCGCCTTCGACGTTGCCACGAATGGTTTCGCGAATGGCGTGCGGCTGCTCATAGACTTCGCGCAACATGAATTTCGGAAACGTGCGCGGATCGGCGCCGGGTGCAGCGGGCGCGCTGGTTGTTTTCTGTTCAGACTCAGCGGACATCATTGGCCTCCAGGTTGGCCTCCAGCCGGAGCAGCGGCGGGCATTCCCCGCCCTTCTTTGAGCCGAATCGTAGCAGGATCGACGTTCCAGCCCGAGACGCGAAGTTCGACGCCGCCGAAGACGGCTGCGTTGGGAACGTACTGCGCGGTGAGTTCGCGCGTTTCGCCCGGCATCAGCGAAATGTAATTATCTTCCCAGAATACGGGCAGGATTTCTCCCTCTTCTCCGGATTTTCGAATCGCGAGGCGAATCTGGAAAGCAAGGTGGTCGCTGGGATTTTTGATTTGCACGTGAGCGACGGGCCCGTCGGGCGAAGGCATGATGCTGCCGACAACTTCGACCTGCGCTTTTGGAAGCGACTGGAGAGCGGTGAGATCGACGTAGTGCGTGACCGGCGTGAATTGATACGTGGTTTTTTTCCAGTCGTACTGGCTCTTGTCGTTCGATAGCCAGTAGAAATTCCGGTCGAGGACTTTGCCGTCTGCGCTGGTGACCACGAGCTTCAAAAAGAAAGCGCCAGACGCCGGCGTGAAGGCGTCGGCGGGAATGCTAAACGGTTTCGCGACAGCGTCGGCATCGAGATCGAGCGACTGCTGTCTCGTGAAACGCTGTTTGAGGTCGATGTCGTAGAGCGTGGCGGTCGCCGTGAGGCTGGTGAGTTTTTCGTAGCGGCTGTTGACGACGGCGATGGAGCCGTCGTCGTAGGAATACTGGATGTGGAGTGGCTCGCAGGCTTTTTTGGTGCCGAAGAAACCGCCGCCGGGCTGGAAGTAGAAATCGTAGAGGTGCCAGATGGTGGAGGGCCAGGCGTTGTTAAGCATCCACTGAACGACGCCAGTGGTGTCAGTGTACTTGTTGCGCGTGTAGGCCTCGAACATCGCGCGCTCGCCTTCGTAGGCCATGAGCTGCGACTTTACTTCGTAGTTGTCGAGCGTGGTGGCTTCGCCGTACTGCGCCTTCATCGAATCGTTGAAGTGGTTCAGATTTTTGAACCCTTCCCCGCCCGCGTGGTAATTCCAGACTTCGTTTTGCGGCCACAGTTTGTCTTCGGGCAGGAATTTTTTCAGGCAGTCAACGACGGGAGGCGCGGGGCCGGGACTGGTTTCGGTGTTGAAGCCGAAGGCCCCGCCGAAGTGGGTCTTATCGATGAGCCAGTAATCGGGCGGAACGTAATCGTACGGGCCGGACATTTTCACGCCGGAAGGGCCGGTGACGGTGGTCGGCGTGGCGGAGGCGGAAGAGATGTATGGATTCGGCCAGTCGAGATCTTTCAGAACTTTGATGTAGGCGGTCTCGACGTCGGCGGGAGGCGGACCGTCGCTGCCGTTGAGCCAGACGAAAATGCTCGGGTGCACGCGCATACGCAGCACCTGGGAGTGAAGCGAGGCGGTGGCGATGTCGATGTCGCCGGGCTGCCATTTCTTCCACTCTTCCCAATGATCGCAACAACACCAGCCGGGCATGATCAGGACGCCGCGCTGGTCGGCCATGTCGTAGAAGTCGTCGATTTCGAGTTTGCCTTCGAGGCGGATGGTGTTGAGGCCCATCGCTTTCACGTAGCGGAAGTGCTGGTCGAGGTAGGTAAGGTTTTCGCGAAGGAGCATGTCGGGCGACCAGCCGCCGCCGCGGATTAGGATTTTTTTGCCGTTGATGTAGAACTGCAGGGCTTTCGAATCGGTGATGTGCGCGGTGACTTCGCGGATTCCAAAGCGGATCGAGTGCGCGTCCGAAGCGTTCCCCGAGGCCGTGGCGAAATGGATGCGCAGAGTTTCAAGATTCTGGTCGCCCATTTGGTAGGGCCACCAAACTTTGGGATTCTTGAACTGAAGCTGCGGAAACTGTTCGGGCGTGAAGCGAACGGTGCGCGTCTCATTCGGCTGGAGCGTGATGGGCTGCTCGAACTTCACGGGACCGATCGCGCCGGCGACCGTACCCGTGACGGATGCGTCGGTAGCGTTGTGCAACTCGGCTTCCACGGTGAGATTCGCTTGCGCGAGCGAATCGTTGGTGAAGTGCGTGAAGACGGCCGGATAGCGGACTGTGACGGGACCGCTCTCGCGGAGATAGACCTCGCGCCATAGGCCCATGTCTTTGTCCGGCGGCGAGGGATTCCAGTCGACGAAATTGATGCCGAGATCTTTTTCGGTTTGCGCGATGGTTTGGACGGCGAGGACGTTCACGCCGCCATTAGGCGCGAGAAATTTCGTGATATCGAACTCGTAAGTGCGATAGGAACCGGCGACGGAGTTTGAGTCGGCGATTTGATGGCCGTTCAGCCAGATGTTGGCGCGATTGTTGATGCCGGCGAAATTCAGCCAGACGCGGTGGTTCGGTTCGGACGACGGCGCAACTTTAAATTCGGTGCGATACCACCAGGCGCAACGGAAGGGGCTGTCCTTCGACATCGGCATGCGCGAGAAAACACGGCCGATGGGGTAGTCGACTCCAGGGAGGTTGCGCAGGTTCATCGCGTAGTACGGGTCGGGATACGTTTTGTCGGCGACGAGAGCGGCGACCACGGTCATGGGGACTGTCGTAGAGTGCCAGCCTTCGGTGCTGAACCCGGGCGTGGAGATTTTTTCTGGAGTGCCCTGAAATTGGCATTCCGATTGGAGCTTCCAGTCGTCGTGGAGCGGCGTCTTTGCACCGGGCATGGCGGCGGTTTGCGCCAGGGAGGCGGACGGGAGGGCCAGCGTGGAGGTCGCTGCTATGACAAGCGCGAGAAGGTGACGACGGAGGCTTGGATGGCGCTGGATGGTAGTCGGCATTTGGAGCCCTCTCACTCGGCATTGAGGCAAGAATTTGTTCTGTAGAACGACTCTAGCTGGGCGCACAGGCAGGATTACCTGTGCCGCGAGTTCATTAAACTTTATTAAAACCAAAGCATTATTCCCTGCCCTGCGCCAGAGTCAAGAATAAAGCTGCATTCTACCCGTCGCCTGCACCTGCGAGAGGTGTGCGCTAGAGAGCGCGGGTGGAGTCGCGGACGACGAGTTCGGGCGCGAGGAGGCGCTGAACGGAACGGGACTCGCGGTCTTCGATCGCGGCGTTGATTCCCTCCATGATGATGCTGACGGCCGTGCTGCCGAGCGCTTCCATAGGCTGGCGCACGGTGGTTAGCGACGGAACGGCGAGGCCGCTGGGAGGCACGTCGTCAAACCCGATCACCGAACAATCCTCGGGTACGCGGAGACCGGCGCGAGTGAGCGAGCGAATCGAGCCGAAGGCGGTGTTGTCGTCAAACGCCATGATCGCGGTGAATTTCTTTTTGTGCTTCAGCAATTCCTCAGTGAGCTTCATTCCGCCTTCGTAGCCGGAGTTCGGATCGAGCGAATCGGGCAGATCGAAGACCAGCGACGGATCGATTTCGAGGCTGACGGAGCGGGCGAAGGAGCGCACGGCGCGCCAGCGCGGCGCGGTGTCAGCGAGCATTTTCGGGCCGCGGATGTAAGCGATCTTGCGATGGCCAAGGGCGTAGAGATGCTCCATAGCGAGGTGCGCGCCGGCTTCGTTATCGACCATGACGGAACTGATCGCGCCGGACTCGAGCGTATTGCCAATCATCACGGCGGGGATGTTGCGCTTTTCGATGTCGGCGAGGAGGTCGACGTCGAGGAAGAGCCAGTTGGCGACGAAGATCAGCGCTTCGACGGGACGAGCGAGAAGGAGTTCGAGGTAGCGCTCGAAGCGGCCGCGCTGGTTGTGTACGTCGGTGAGGATCGGAAGGTACGACGCCTGGTAGAGAGTGTTCTCGATGCCGCGAAGAATCAGCGTGCAAAACGGATCGGTGATGTCGAAAACCATGACGCCCACGGTGCGGTTGCGCTTCGCGCTCAAGTAACGCGAGACGACTTTGGGGCGGTACGCGAGTTTTTTGGCGGCGCGTTCGATGCGGTCTTTGGTGGAGGAAGGGATGTAGCGCGCGAGGGGCGCGTTGTTGAGGACGATCGAGACGGTGGCGGGGGAAACGCCGGATTCGGCGGCCACGTCACGCAGGGTGACGGCGGAGGATTTGGACTTTTTGCGGGGCGATTTTTCCTGCGGGACCATTTTTGGACGGGACATGTGTATCACAGTGCGGGGGATGCGGGAAGGGAGACGGGCACAAATACGAGCGAAGAGCAGGGCCGGGGCCAATCGTGCGGCGCTGTGCGGAGGTTGTTTGGGAGGAGGGCATTTCGCGGGCACGGCGGTGGCAAGCCACCGCATTCTAAGAATGGCTGCGCGGGTTGCGTGTGCGAGGCGGCGTTGGAGATGCGGGCGGCTTGGGTGGCGAAAGGCGGCTTGCCGTCGCACTCTAAATAGGTGTCAGCGATGAACTAGACGGGTGGAATTTGGGAGATGGACCAGCCACCGCCGAGAGCTTTGATCAGATTGACGCTAGCGGTCATGCGGCGAGTGCGGATGGTGACGGCCGTGACTTGATCGGCAAGCGACTGGCTTTCGGCGGTGGTGACTTCGAGGTAGTTGGTGACTCCACCTTTGTAACGCGTGACGGAAAGGTTTACCGAGTGCTGCGCGGCGGCCACGGCGCCGTCTTCCTTGTTGGCTTCGTCTTCGAGAATGCGGAGCGCGGCGAGATTGTCTTCGACTTCCTGAAATGCGGTGAGGATGGTTCCGCGATAGTCCGAAACGGATTTGTCGTAAGCGGCGCGAGCCTGTTCGTTGGTGCCGCGGCGGACGCCGCCATCGAAAATCGTCTGTGCGGCCTGGCCGCCCAACGACCAAAGGCCGCTGGGACCCTGAATCAACGTGGTGAACGCACTGCTTTGGAAGCCGCCCACCCCGCCGAGCGTGACGAGCGGATAGTAAGCAGTACGCGCGACTCCGACGTTCGCATTCGCTTCCTGCACGCGACGCTCGGCTGCGGAAATGTCTGGACGCCGCTCGAGAAGATCGGACGGAACCCCCGGCGGCATCGCGGGCGGCAAAAGATCGAGCGGCAACGGATCGATATGGAAGGTCGATGCAGGCTTGCCGACAAGCACAGCAATGGCGTGTTCGAAGGCGGAGCGGTCGACCTCAACATCGACGGCTTGCGCGCGAGTGGTTTCGAGCGTGGTCTGCGCCTGCGCAAGATCGACGGCGGAGGCGATGCCGGCCTTGAAGCGGCTGTTGGTCAGGTCGACAGCTTTCTGGTACGAAACGACGGTGGAATCGAGGAGCTGCTTTTCCGCGTCGAGGCCGCGAAGTTGAAAATAGTCCATCGCGAGTTCAGCATGGAGGCTCAGGTTAACGTTGGCAAGATCGCCGGCGCTCGCTTGCGCTTCGGAACGCGAGGCTTCGATGGTCTTGCGGACGCGGCCCCAGAGATCGAGTTCGTAGGAGAAATCGAAGGGCAGCGAGAAGTTATTGTAGGAGCGAACCTCGGTTTGCTTGTTGAAGAGCGGCGCGTTCTCGGACTGTTCGGTATGGCCCGCGCTGGGATTGACTCCGACCGTCGGATATAAAGCGCCACGGGAAATGCGAACAGCGGCGCGGGCTTCGCGGAATTGCGCTTCGGCGGATTTCAGAGTCTGGTTTGAGACATTGACCTGTTCTTCCAGCGAATTGAGCTGCGTATCGCCGTAAATCTCCCACCACTTCCCTTTCGTGACCGCGTCGCTGGGCTGCGCGACTTTGAAATTCGAGGGAGTTTCCTTGAAGTCGGCGGGGACTTCGGCGGTGGGCTTCACGTACTTCGGCCCAACCGAACAGCCCGCGAGCGCAAGAGCGGCGACAGCGGCCGCGGCTAAAACGGATTGGCGGCGCGGGCTCACTTCCCCTGGCCTCCGGGCTTTTGTTGCGGCTGGCTGGCTTGCTGGTTCTGTGGACCGTTGTTCTGCGCGGGCGGTTGGACGATCTGAACGTCTTCGCCCTGGATCAGCGAGTCCGGCGGGTTGATGATCACTTTGTCGCCGGCGTTAAGACCCGTGATGATTTCGATTTCGTTGCCGAAGTCGCGTCCGGGAGTGACGGAAACCAGACTCGCTTTGTTGTTGCCATCGACTACGCCGACTTGCAGTCCGGCGGAGCGGAAGATGAGCGCCGAAACGGGAACGGTGTAGGCGGGAATGGCGTTCGGCGTCTTCAAGTGTACTTGAACGTAAGCGCCTGGGAGCAGTTCGCCGGTTTTGTTCTCGACATCTACTTCGACGAGCAGCGTGCGTGTGGCGAGGTCGATTGCGTTCGCCGTACGAACGAGATGGCCCTGGAACGTGCGGCCGGGAAATTGCGCAAGTGTGAGATCGGCCGTGAGGCCGGGCTTGGCGGAGGTTGAATACTGCTGCGGCACGTTGATGTAGACGCGCAGCGTGTTGATGGCGGCGATGTGGAAGAGTTCTTTCGCGGGCGTGCCGCTTCCGGAGTCGATGAGCTGACCGATATCGGTGTTACGCGCAGTGATCACGCCGTCGAACGGAGCGTAAATGCGCGTGAAAGACTGGAGATCTTCGAGCCGCTTGACGTTGGCTTGCGCGGAGGAGACCTGCGCTTTTTTCGATTCGAAGTCCCCGTGCGCGTTGTCCACGTCCTGCTTGGAAACGGCGTCGGTGCTTTTCAAGTCCTGGTAGCGTTGTTCGGTGAGTCCCGAAAGCGCGAAGTTCGCCTGCGCGGTGTTGAGGTCGGCTCTAGCCTGGCTGAGCTGCTGATCGACTTCGGGCGTATCGATGATGGCGAGGAGCTGGCCCTTTTTAACACGCGCGCCGATATCAAAATACCAAGATTGCAAGTAGCCGTTGGTGCGGGCATAGATCGGCGCGTCGATGAAGGCCTGCATGTTGCCGGGCAGAACGATTTCCGAGCTGGAAGAACTCTGCTTGGGCGATTGAACAATTACGGTCGGCTTGGCGAGCTGGTCGGTTTCTTTCTTCGTTACATCGCGAGCGTGCACGCGGGGCAGGATGCCACCGATCACGACAAGCGCGACGATCACGACCACGAGAAAGAGAATCAGCCAGCCGTGGCCGCGGTGATGAGGCTGGACGCCCGGCTGCGATGGAGTCAAGCTGCGTTCTGCTGGTTCGCTCATTGTTTCCTCTGCCACCTCAACGTTGACGAATCGTGTGTCTAGGCCCGTGTTTGCTTTGGTGCGCGTGTTCGCGGGATCAGTCTTCCCGGAGCGCGGGGTGAATCGGGGGCGGACGATGATCTTTCTTTCCGCCGTGAACAATCGTGAAAAAGACCGGCACAAAAAAGAGCGTGGCGACCGTGGCGAAACACAGGCCACCGATGACGGCGCGGCCGAGCGGCGCGTTCTGCTCGCCACCTTCGCCGAGGCCGAGAGACATCGGCAACATACCGATGATCATGGCCAGAGCGGTCATGAGAACGGGGCGGAAGCGCGTGGAGCCGGATTCGAGCGCAGCTTCGTCGGGGGTCTTCCCTTCCTCGAGGCGTTCCTTCGAAAAACTGACGACAAGAATGCTGTTGGCCGTGGCGACACCCATGCACATGATCGCGCCGGTGAGCGCGGGAACGCTGACGGTGGTGTGGGTGATGAAGAGCATCCACACGATACCGGCGAGCGCGGCGGGCAGCGCCATGAGAATGACGAAAGGATCCAGCCAGGACTGGAAGTTCACGACGATGAGCATGTAGACGAGCACGATCGAGAACAGCAAGCCCCAGAGCAGTCCGGAGAACGAGGACTGCATCGTGAGGATCTGGCCGCGAACGACGATCTGAGTGCCGCGCGGGAGGTACTTCTTGTTGCGCTGGATGATCGGGTCGATGTCCCGCGATACGCCACCAAGGTCGCGCCCTTCGACGCTGCCGAAAATATCGATGACGGGCTGAACGTTGTAATGCGAGGAGACGCCGCTCTCCGCGCCGCGGGTGAGCGATGTGAGGCCGGAGAAAATTTGCGGCGTGGCGCTCGCTTGCGTGCCGTTGGTGATCGGAATGTTATTCAGCTTCTGCAGCGTGTCGATATCGTACTGCGGCGACTGCGTGGCGATGTTGTAGCTGACGCCGGTTTTCGGGTCGAGCCAGAAGGTCGGCGTGGTCTGGAAGCTGCCGCTAAGCGAGACGAGCAGGTTTGTGGCGATGTCGCGCTGGCTGAAGCCGACTTGGTCGGCCTTGGTGCGGTCGACTTCGAAGTGCAGTTTGGGCTGGTTGAAGACCTGATGAATGCGCAGATCGGCGACGCCGGGAACGGTCTTTAGCTGGTTGTACAGTTGGTTGGCGAAGTCGCGGTTGGCGTCGATGTTGCGGCCGACAATCTGAACGTCGATCGGCGCGGGCAAGCCGAAGTTGAGAATCTGGCCGACGATGTCCGCCGGCAAGAAATAGAAAGTGACGCCTGGAAAGCTCTTCGCGAGTACAAAGCGTAGATCGTGAACGTACTTCGCGGTCGGGTGATGGTCCTTTTTCAGGTCGACGAGGATGTCGGCGTCGCCGGGACCGATCGGCGCGGAGTTGCTATACGAAAGGTTGAGGCCGGAATACGGGATGCCGATGTTGTCGGTGACGCTGACGAGTTCATCCTTCGGGATCAGCTGGCGGATGGCACCGTCAACCTGGTCGCAAAGCGCGGCGGTTTCTTCAATACGTGTGCCGGTGGGAGCGCGCATGTGAAGTTTGAACTCGCCGCTATCGACGGCTGGGAAAAAGTCCTGGCCGAGCATCGGTATAAGCGCGAACGAGAGCAAGCAGCAGGCGAAGAAGCAGACGGCGAAAAGTTTTTTGTGGCGAATGCAGCGATCGAGCAGGCCGTGGTAGCGGTCGCGCATGTGCTCAAAGCCGTGCTCGAACTTCAGCTGGAACTGCACGAGAGGGTTGCGGGATTTCTTGGTGGCTTCGCGGGTTTCTTCGGTCTGGCTGGCGAGCAGGTACTTGGCCATGGTGGGAACGATGGTTCGCGAAAGGAGATATGAAGCGAGCATCGCGAAGCTGACGGCTTCGGCCAGTGGAACGAACAAGTAGCGCGCGACGCCCGAGAGGAAAAACATCGGGATGAACACGATGCAGATCGACAGCGTCGAAACGAAGGCGGGGACGGCGATTTGCGATGCGCCGTCCAGAATGGCCTGAACGATTTCCTTGCCCTGGTCGATGTTGCGGTTGATGTTCTCGATTTCGACGGTGGCGTCGTCGACGAGAATACCGACAGCGAGCGCGAGGCCGCCGAGGGTCATGATGTTAATAGTCTCGCCGATGGCGCTGAGAACGATGATCGACGTGAGGATCGACAGCGGAATCGAGACGGCGATGATGAGAGTGCTGCGCCAACTGCCGAGGAACAACAGAATCATCAGGCCGGTAAGGCAGGCGGCAATGACGCCCTCGCGGATGACGCCTTCGATCGAGGCCTTCACGAAGATCGACTGGTCGGAGAGGGGCGTGACGACCAGGTTCGGCGGAAGACCGGCGAGAATCGTCGGCAGGTAGGCCTTGACGCTCGAGATGATGTCGAGTGTGGAAGATTTGCCGATCTTTTGAATCGTCATCAGCGAGGCGCGCTTGCCGTCCACGCGAACGATGTTGGTCTGCGGCGGAAAGCCGTCGCGGACGTGACCGATGTCGCGAATGTAGACGGTTGAGCCGTTAACGGTCTTGATGGGAACGTCGTTGAGCTCGGCAACGGTTTGCGGGGAACCGTTTATGTCTACCTGATATTCGAACGGGCCGATCTTAGCGGTGCCGGCGGGAAGAATTAGGTTTTGCGCGGCGACGGTGTTAACCACGTCGAGGGGCGAGAGGCCCTTCGACTGGAGCGCCGCGGTGTTTAGATCGACCTGCACCTGACGCTGCTTGCCACCATAGGGGTACGGAACGGCGACGCCAGGAATCGTGACGAGGCCAAGGCGAAGAAAGTTCAAGCCGATGTCGCCGAGCTGCGTTTCGGTAAGGCCCTGGCCCGACAGCGAGAGCTGCAGAATCGGAACTGTCGACGCGTTGTACGTAATGACCAGCGGCGGCGTGGTGCCGGGCGGTAAGCTGCGCAGAATCGTCTGCGAGACGGCGGTGACCTGGCCGATGGCGTTGCCGACCTGCACGCCTTCGTGGAAGAAGATCTTCACGACGGCGATGCCGGGCAGCGATTGCGATTCGATGTGCTCGATGTCGTTGACGGTGGTGGTCAGAACGCGCTCGTAGTTGAGGACGATGCGGTTCGACATATCGTCGGGGGAAAGACCGGTGTAGTTCCAGATGACGCTGACAACCGGGATGTCGATGTTCGGGAAAATATCCGTGGGAGTGCGCAGGATCGAGACGACGCCCAGGATTAAGAGCAGGATGGACGCGACGACGAAGGTGTAAGGCCTACGAAGCGCGAGTCGAACTATCCACATCGAAAACGGCCCCCAGAAAAACGGACAGACGATTGACGCCGGATAAAACGATGAACGACATCAGACACAACGTCGGCTGGCGAGGATGCAAGCCCGTCACCAAAACGGGCGTCGATTCTCCGTAGAGCCACAAGCCAAAGATAAAGTTGGGATTATTCCCGGGTAATGAGACGTGCGAAGGGGTGATGGCGGTTACATCGAAGATGCGATTGGAGACGGCGGGCTGACACGTGACGGCGGGCCGTCACGTGATACTCTAGATGAGCTGGCTCTGAGGGATTGGGGGCGCACGAATGCTACCCGAGTGCCAGCTCCTTGCAATGGCTCAACCTGCCAAGTCGAGTAAGAGTGTCTCGCCGCCGACAGTCCAGCAGTATGCGACGCTGCTAGAGGTATCTAAATCGATCGCATCCCATAAAAACCTCGCTGACCTGTTTCACGACCTATCGGAGCGCCTGAAGGATTTGCTGACGTTTCATTATCTGTCGCTGGTGCTGTACGACCCGGCCCGCGACGTGATGCGGATGCACGTGCTAGAGACGACGACGCCCAGTTCAATCCATGAGGGCGACGAATACACGATGGACGAGTCGCCGTCGGCGCTGGTGCTCGAGACGCAGAAGCCATTGATCGTGGACGACACCGAAACATTTGGAAAATTCCCGCGCGTGATGTCGCTATTGCGCGAGCAGAATGTGCGGTCGTTCTGCAGCCTGCCGCTCACGTCGGCACACCGGCGGCTTGGCACGATGAATTTCGGCGCGGCAGAACCGGCGGCCTTTTCAGAAGACGCGCTGCAATTTCCGCAACTGGTGGCGGCGCAGCTCGCGGTAGCGGTGGACAACGCGCTCAACTTCGAGCAGGCGCAGACACTGCATCATCAACTTTCGCGCGACCGCGACCGGCTGCAATTGCTCCTCGATTTAAACAACCGCGTCGTTTCCAATCTTGATCTGCGGGAACTTTTCGCCGAAATTTCATCGGGCATTCGGCGCGTGATGGCTTGTGACTACGCGGGACTTTCCCTGCCCGATCCGGATAAAGACCGCGTGATGCGGATGTACGCGCTGGATTTTCCGGAAGGGAAAGGCCTGCTGCACGAAGAAATGCTTGTCCCTTTCGATCAGGCGAGTTCGGCGAAAGCGTATCTGACGATGCGGCCGCTCGTGCTGAGCAAAGCATCGCCCGACTGGCTGAGTTCGCCGATCGCGAGCATTCGCGACAAAGAAGGGCTGACGAATTTGTGCTTTCTGCCGCTGATCAGCCGTGGACGCGCGATCGGCAGCCTGAATCTGGGCCGGCTGCGCAACGAGCCTTTCACGCAAGAGGACGTGCATTTTCTGAGCCAGATAGCGGGGCAGATCGCAATCGCCGTGGAGAACGCGCTGGACTACAGCCACATGAGCGAATCGCGCGCGCGGTTGGCGGAAGAGCGGCGCTACCTGAAGGAAGAAATCAAGATCGAGCACAACTTCGAGGAAATCGTCGGCGACAGCCCGGCGTTGAAGTCGGTGCTGCGGCACGTGGAGACGGTGGCACCGACGAATTCGACAGTGCTGATCCTGGGCGAGACTGGCACAGGAAAAGAATTGATCGCGCGGGCGATACACAACCTGAGTCCGCGGCACGAGCAGGCGTTCGTGAAGATAAACTGCGCGGCGATCCCGACGGGCTTGCTGGAGAGCGAGCTCTTTGGACATGAGAAGGGCGCGTTCACTGGCGCAATCGCGCAAAAGGTCGGGCGCTTCGAGCTTGCGAATAAGGGCACGCTTTTTCTCGACGAGGTGGGCGATATACCGCTGGAACTGCAGCCGAAACTTTTGCGCGTTTTGCAGGAGCAGGAGTTCGAACGGCTCGGGAGCACGCGGACGACGCACGTGGATGTGCGAATGGTGGCGGCAACGAGCCGCGACTTGAGCCAGATGATTGCGGACGGGCAATTCCGGCGAGACCTTTTCTACCGGCTGAATATTTTTCCCGTGTCGGTGCCGCCTCTGCGCGAACGGCGCGGCGACATTCCGAAGCTGGTGGAGCATTTCGTGGCGAAGTACGCGAAAGCGATGAACAAGAAAGTGCCGTCTGTGCCGGCGGCAACACTCGAGGCGCTGCGCGATTACAGTTGGCCGGGGAATATCCGCGAACTGCAAAACGTGATTGAGCGCGCCGTGATTCTGACGCCGGGATCGGTGCTGCGTGCTCCGCTGGCGGAATTGAAAGGCGGAGAATCGACGGCGCCGAAGCCGGCCACGTTGCATGAAGTGGAGCGGCAGCACATCCTGGAAGTGCTGAGAGAGAGCAAATGGGTGATCGGTGGGCCGAATGGCGCGGCGGCGAAGCTTGGGATGAAGAGGACGTCGTTGGTTTACAAGATGAATAAACTGGGAATCGAGAAGCCGTGGAAGTGACGGCCCGCCGTCACACTTGGGATATTACCGCGGTTTCAATCGACAGACAGACGATTTGAAAGTCGTGGTCTCGCCACCTCTAGTGCAGCTATTCCTCGTCTTTTCTGCGCGTTAGACAAGATTCTCTGGCATCGCCTGCATTGGAAGTGTGAGTGCAGTTACGGAATGCGGAAAGAATCTTGGAATATCGCGCCATTAACGGGTTGAACCTACAAGCGTCGCGAATCGGCCTGGGCACGTGGGCAGTCGGCGGCTGGATGTGGGGTGGGACGGACGAGCAGGACAGCGTCCGGACGATTCGCACTGCTCTCGACAAGGGCATCAACCTGATCGATACCGCGCCGGTCTACGGGTTCGGACGCTCGGAAGAAATTGTAGGCAAGGCGGTGAAGGAACACGGCGGGCGCGACCGCGTGATCCTGGCGACGAAAACAGGTGTGGAGTGGCGCAACGGCGGCGTTTCGCGGAACGCTTCGCGCGAGCGGATCCTGCGAGAAGTGGATCACTCGCTGCAGCGGCTGCACACGGACTACATCGATCTCTACCAAGTTCACTGGCCCGACCCGCTTGTGCCGATCGAAGAAACCGCGCTCGCGATGCGCGAACTGCACGAAGCGGGGAAAATTCGAGCGATCGGCGTGAGCAATTTTTCGCCACAGCAGATGGAGAGGTTTCGCGCCGCCGGTCCGCTCCACAGCGACCAGGCGCCCTACAATCTTTTCGAAAAACAAATCGACCGCGACGTGCTGCCGTACACGCGCGAAAACAAGATTTCCACGGTGGTCTATGGAGCGTTGTGCAGGGGCCTTCTCAGCGGGCGAATGCGAGTGGATTCGCAATTCACGGGCGACGACATGCGGCAGGTGGATCCGAAATTTCAGCCGCCGCGTTACGCACAGTATTTAAAGGCCGTGCAGGAGCTAGACGCGTTCGCGCAGAGGGATTACGGCAAGCGCGTGCTGCAGTTCGCGCTGCGCTGGGTGCTCGATCAAGCGGCGGTGGATGTGGCGCTGTGGGGCGCGCGGCATCCGGAGCAGCTCGACGCGCTGGATGGAATTGAAGGCTGGCATCTGGACGAAGAAGCGCGCCGTGCAGCGTGCCAGATTGTGAAGAACAATGTGACCGATCCCGTCGGACCGGATTTCATGGCCCCTCCTGCGCGTGCCACAGCAGTGCCGCAGACGTAAATTTCCCGATTTGGCACTGCCCGAATTTAGGGCAATCCCCCGGGAGTGACTGGGAGTCGACGAGAAGAAATTTTCCCTCCGTTTAAGAAGATGTCTTCCTAAATTCACCTTTTGTTCGTGCAGAGTTTCCTGTAGACGAACATTCCCAAAATGGATTTGATGGATTCAAGGGACTTGCAAGACAACGAAGTACTAGGACCCTTACGTTTGGATGAATAGCCCATTGGTTTGCCAATTGCGTATCAAAGTGGGTCAGACGCACTACCGGCAATTCGGGGATTGCCGCGGGACCAAGGGGCAATGGGCAGGGTTCTCTCGAAGTCATTAGGCGCACTCATCCAATTAGGATTTAGGCGGCTTGTAGCGATCGCGGTCCTCGCGCTCGGGACGGTTCCCGTGCTGTATGGAGTTTGCCCGCAGTATTGGTCTGCGCGGCCGGCCGTGGCGACGGAAAGCGTAGTAGATGCGACGGCTGATCTGACGCCGAAGGCGGACTTTGCTAGCGCCGCTAGTGAAGCAGTCGGAGCGTCTCCGGCCTCGGCTGACGTGGAAACCGGCGAGCCTGTTGCTCGCCCTCTTTATCCCTATTCAGTGGTTCCTGGCGGTGTTCATAGCCCGGCAGAGCTGCGTGCGGCCGTGAGCAGCGACTCCACGGTGCGGCTGCACTACGCGGGAATGAATCTTGCAAGCGCGCGCCTTGGGCGGCTGGACGAAGCAAAGCTCGCGTATGTTTCCTACCGGCGCGGCGACAATATTTTTTGGACTCGGAATGCGGTGCGAATCGCGAAGGGCGAGCGCGTGGTGACTGACGGCACGATGATGCTGCGCGCACGTTGCGGCAACCGGATCTCGGAAGTTCCGATGGGGCCGGTTGAAGCGCCCGCCGCAGCGGTGCCGGCCGAGGCGATGGAATTGCCGCCCGCCGACGCGATGGCCTTCCCCGCGGCAATGCCGGAAGAGGTGCCGCTGGCGCCGACACCGGAAACCGCGATTGAGATTGCGCCTGTGGGACCGACTTCGGGCAGCCCTGGGGTGCCTGGCGGATACGGGCCGCCACTCTCGTGGGTTCCTACGGGAGGTGGGCCTTCTTCGTCGGGATCCACAAAACCTGGAGGGCCGAGCGGTCCGGGGGGACCTTCCGGTCCGGGAGCTCCTTCGGGGCCTGGGACGCCGGGGTCGACTCCTCCTCCGGTCATCACTCCGCCTTCAGGACCCGGGTCGCCGTCGGGACCTGGCGGGCCATCAACGCCGCCGATTACTACGCCGGAGCCTGGAGAAATCGCGATGCTGGCTGCGGGAATCGCTGCGGTCGCGGCTGTGTCCACGCTGCGAAAAAAGCGGACTGCATAATTCGCGCTTCGCTGCCGCGTGGTAGCTCGAGACGCAGATCCTTCCTACTAGTGGGACTTCCCTATCAATCGCTGCTAACTCAATTTTGACTTTTCGGAGGAGTGTGCGCGTTCAGCAGGTAACGGCGCGCTTTTCGCGGAGGAGGATGCCTTCGTCGTCGGCGTTCAGAATACGCGTGGTGGTCTCAAGACCGGCCGCAGCGAACTTGTCGACGAGGTAGCGGGCAATGACGTCATAGTTGTGCGTGGCGAGCGCGACGACCGTGGGGCCCGCGCCGCTGAGCGCAACTCCGACCAAACCATCGACATGCGGTATCGCTAGCGCCTCCGCGAGGCCGGGGATGAGCGATTCGCGGAACGGTTGATGGAGACGGTCCTGCATGGCGTCCCAGATCAGATCGTAGGTGGCGGAGCCGAGCGCGGCGAGGAAGAGAGCGCTGCGCTGGAGATTGTAGACGGCATCGGCGAGCGGCACGGATTTCGGAAGTGCGGCGCGCGAGACGGAAGTATCGAGCGTCATTTTCGGCGTGACGGCAATGATCTGAATATCCTTGGGCCAACCGCTGCGAAGGGCGACGATGTGTCCATCGGAGCGGAGGAAGCTGACGACGAAACCGCCGAGCAGAGACGCGGCGACGTTGTCGGTGTGATGTTCCATTTCAGCAGCGCAGCGGAGCGCGAAGTCTTCCGAGAAGCGCCGGGCGGAAAGCGCGAACGCGAGAGAAATACCGGCAACGATGGCGGCTGCGCTGCTGCCGAGACCGCCGGAAATCGGAATGTCGTTCTGCACGGCGAGTCGCACGGACGGGAGTTCGTAACCGAGGCGCGAGGCAGTGTGCTTCATGGCGCGAAGGATCAGATTTTCCTGGGGGGAAGTCGGCAGTTCAGCCGTGCCAGCGACACCGCGCGAGCGAACTGTGGATGGCGCCGTGGGATCGTCGTGCGCGGTGGCGCGAACGGTGAGGTAAAGATCGAGCGCGAGGCCGAAGCAATCGAATCCTGCACCGAGATTGGCGGTGGAGGCCGGGACGCGCACTTCGAACGACGATCGATTGGGCGCTGACATTGTGTCGGTCGCAGCGCGGGCGCAAGGCTCGCGCGAATTATCTGTGCTTTAAATTCTCCAGAATCGATTTCTTGTTAGCGACGACGCGCGACGGCGTGTTCGGGAATTTTCCGTGGATTGCCTGGCGCGACGCGGGTTTGCCGGGTTCGTGCGATTCGATCGAAAGCGTGCCGCGGTGATATTTGCTGACGTAGTCGGGGTCCTTCAGCACGTGGCCGGTGAGAACCGCGACGACAGTTTCGTCTTTTTTGATTTTTCCGGCGGCGACGAGTTTCTTGATACCGGCAAGCGTGGCGGCTGACGCCGGCTCGCAGCCAACGCCGTCACGACCAATGACGGCTTTCGCGTCGGCGAGTTCGGTTTCGGAGACGCTGAGCACTTCCCCGCCGCTCTCGACGACGGCGCGCAGAGCTTTCTGCCAGCTCACGGGCGATCCGATCTTGATGGCCGTCGCGAGGGTGTTCGGGTGATCGACGAACTCGATCGCGTCCGGGACGGCTGTTGCGGACTTCGCGAATGCGTGCGCTAGCGGCGCAGATCCTTCCGCCTGAATCACGCTGATTTTCGGAAGTCGATCGATAAGCCCGAGTGCTTTCATTTCAGCGAAGCCTTTGCCAAGCGCGGAGCTATTGCCGAGATTGCCGCCGGGAACGACAACGTGATCGGGTACGCGCCAATCGAGCTGTTCGAGAATTTCAAACGCGACGGTCTTCTGGCCTTCTATACGGAATGGATTGATAGAGTTCGCCACGTAGATCGACGGCTCGCTCGCGAGCTCCTGAATCAGGCGCATGCAATCGTCAAAGTTGCCATCGATTTCGCAGATGGCGGCGCCGTAGTCCATGCTTTGCGCAAGTTTCGCGGCGCTGACCTGACCGAACGGAAGAAGAATCGCGCACTGCATTCCGGCGCGCGCGGCGTAGGCAGCGAGGCTCGCGGCAGTGTTACCGGTGCTGGCGCAAACGACTGTTTCAGCGCCGAGAAGTTTTGCCTGCGTGACGGCGGCGGTCATGCCGGTGTCTTTAAACGACGCGGTGGGATTGCAACCTTGATGCTTCAAGCGCAGCGCGGCGAGTCCGGCGTAATCGGCGGAGCGAGGGGCGTCATAGATCGGCGTGTTGCCTTCAAAGAGCGTCACGACGGGAGCGTCGTCCGCAAACGGCAGAAGCTCGCGATGGCGCCAGACGCCGCTTTTATCGGGCGGGGCGCTGGAAAGAGCGCGTTCACGCCAGATCGATCGCAGCTTGGAAGGATCGGCGATCGCTTTCAGGTTGATTTCGATTTCGAGCGGGCCGCCACATTTCGGGCAGACGTAAATGCGTTCGATAATCGCGAACGGTTCGCCGCAGTCGGAGGCGATGCAGCGCTGGACGGCGTTCGCGCCAAGCCGCGGGCTCGAAGTGGAGTGCACCGCGTTCATTGTGCGACGGGAGTGGTCTCGCGAGTAGCGCGTGAATCGAGCGCGAACTCGTCGTGAACGGCGATGAGCGCCTTTTTCATGTCCGATCGCGCGACGACGAAGGAAATGTTGGTTTCCGACGAGCCCTGCGCGATGGCGATGATGTTGATGTTTTCACGGCCGAGGATGTTGAACGTGCGGCCAGCGATGCCGACCGTGCCGCGCATGTTTTCACCGACGACGGCGACGATGGAGATATTCGAGTCGATCGTTACGTGGTCGACTTTCTGGTGCATGAGGTCTTGCGAGAATTGCGCGCGCAGAGCTTCGACGGTGCGCTTGCCGTCCGCGGAGGAGACGACGAAGCAAATGTCGTTCTGCGAGGACGACTGGGAGATCAGGAGAACGGGCACGCGGATGGCGGCGGTGGTGGAGAAGGTGCGGCCGACGACGTCCGGCAGTCCGATGATGCCGGGGCCACCGACGGCGATCAGCGAAACGTCGCTGATGGCAGTGAGTGCCTTCACACCGCGCGGACCTTCCTGGCCTTCGGGCGTGATTTTCGTGCCGGGATTTTCCGGCTGGAACGAATTGCGGATCCAGACCGGGATGCCGGCGCTGGCAACGGCGCGGAGCGTCTTTGGATGCAGAACTTTCGCGCCGAAGTAGGCCAGCTCGGCGGCTTCGCGATAGGAAATCTCGGGAATTGTATGTGCGTTAGGCACCATGCGCGGATCGGCTGTGAGGACACCGTTGACGTCGGTCCAGATGATGACTTCGTCGGCGCCCAAGGCTGCGCCAAGAATTGTGACGGAGTAGTCGGAGCCGCCACGGCCGAGCGTAGTGAGCACGCCATCAACTGTGGCCCCGATGAAACCCGTGACGACGGGAATCGCGCCGCGATCGAGCATCGGGCGGAGACGCCCTTCGGAGCGCTCCTTGGTGCGGTCTTCGAGGGGTTCGGCGCCGCCGTGATGCGAGTCGGTGACGATCAGTTCGGTGGCTTCGATGCCTTCGCTTTCGGATCCGCGTTCGGAGAGCACAGCGGCGACGATCGGCGTAGTAAGGCGTTCGCCGAGGCTCGAAACTGTGTCGAGCGTGCGCGGCGTGAGCTGGCGGAGCAGTGCGGTTCCTTCGCACAGGCGCTTGGCTTCGCCGAGAATTTCCTGGATGCGCGCGGAGAGCTTTTCGCGCGTCGATGGGGTCTTAATTAGTTCCGTGAGGGCAACATCATGCTGCTTGCGGAGCTTTTCGAGCAGCTCGAGCGCGTAGTCGCGGTCGCCGGCTTCCGAGCGATTTGCAGCTTCAATGAGCGTGTTCGTGACGCCAGCCATGGCCGAAACCACGACGACGATCGAGTAGTTTTTGGCGGCGGCCTGGACGATGTCCGCGACGCGGCTGATGCACTTGGCATCGCCGACAGATGTGCCTCCAAACTTCATGACCTGCAATTGCCGTTTCATCGAGATAGACCTGTGGCGAGGCTGAGATTACGGTGAATAACGAATGATGCGTTCCGGGATACCGCGCCGTAGAAAAGTATACGACAAATCTCCACGAATTTAGGGGCGTGAGCGGCCATTTTGCCTGATGTTAAAGGGTTGTAAACACGGCACAAACGCCCAGCCGCGTGTCGATGGGCGCTGTGGCCGTGCTCGTTATGGACGAGCGACCAGAGTTGGGATCAGGTTCTTCACCTGTGGTGAGCCGAGCCCAGTAAAGATGTCGTACCCCGCGATGGAGTGGCAGACCATGCGGCAGTCCGTTGCTGCGGGCCGGTTGATCGGGTTGAAGGTAAGCGAGTCGAGGCGCGTGTTCATCGGATAGAGCGGCGCAGCGGCGCCCGAGTACGAGGCTTTGTGGGCGGCGGCGCGCATCGAGTTCACGATGGCGATGGCGGCGGCCCACTGCGGTGTAGAAGCGCTGGTGCCGCCCACCTGGAACCAACCTTCGGCGTTCTGATACGGAATTGAATTGTAGACGGCGAAGCCTGTGCCGGGATTGGCGTCGAGGGAAACGTCAGGGACAACGCGATAGCCGCCCGGGTCGTTGGGTACACCGAACTGTTCCTGGAAGACCGGCTCGTTCTCGTAGGCGCTCACGCCGCCGCCGCTGCCACTCCAAGCAGCTTCGCTCTGGTAGTTCTGCTGAGCGTTCAGTGTCAGCGAGGTGCCGCCGACGGAGATGACGTCCGGCGATGCGGCCGGGTAGTTCACGCCTGCGCCCGAATCACCTGAGGCGGCGAGGAACGTAACGCCGGTGGCCAGGAAGTGCGTATCCATCGAACGCTCGCCCGAAAATTCAGAAGTGGTCCAGCTCATCGAGACGACCGACGCGCCTTTTGTGACGGCGAGGTCGACGGCGACTAGAAGATCAGAGAGCGCGTAAGAGTTCGCTTCGACCAGGATGATGTTTGCCTGCGGCGCGATGGCGTGCGCCCATTCGACGTCGAGGGCGGTTTCGATGGTCCACTGCGCGCTGGCTGAGGGCTGCGAACCGGTGGCGTACAGCTTGGTGAAGCATCCGGTCGCGCTCGAGCAGGCTGGCAGACCGAACTGGCTGCTGAAGGTTGCCAGGTCGGATTCAATGTTGGCGTCGTCGTAGGCGTCGATGACGGCGATGGTCTGTCCCGCGCCCTGGTTTGCAACGAGGTCGAAACCATAGGCGTGGCGGATCATGGCCGGGGTGAAGGCGGAGGTCGGCGGCGCGCTCAGGTCAGCGGTGGTGACGACGTGAATCGGCGGTCGGGCGAAGGCCGTGACTTCGCGCGTGGGCGCGATTTGGGGAAGGCGGAGACGAACCAGCTGTTGAGCGCCGGCTGCCGGGACCAGGACCCCTGCGGCGGCGAGGCCAAGGATCGATTTTGCTGCGAGCTGCGCGTGCTTAACGAACATTGGGTAGTTCCCCCAGTAAGCGCCTGCTGGCGAGCCGCCCGTGGCGGTCATCGGCAGTTCCGGCGACGACTACAGCTTAAGGACAGGTCGCGAACTGGCCAATGGGACAGGGGGCACATTCTTGGGGAGTACGAATGGGGGGTGTCCCAGAATAGTACTTCGGACGCAAGGTTATTATTTTGTGTCGGTTACAGACAGATTTTCACAGGTCGAGAGGGAGGCCGACGTAGTTTTCGGCGAGGCTCTGGGAGGCGGCATGGGAAGAAGTGACGTAATCGAGCTCCGCCAGCTGGCGGCGGTGGTCGAAAGCGTTTTCGTGATCGAAGCGGTGGAGAAGCGACGTCATCCACCACGAGAAGCGCTGAACCTTCCAGACGCGGCGCAGGCAGGTGGCGGAGTACGCGTCTAGCAGGTTTCGGTGGCCGGTCTCGTAGAAGTGAGCCAGCGCGTGAGCAAGGACCTGAACGTCGGTGACGGCGAGATTCAAACCTTTGGCGCCGGTAGGCGGGACGATGTGCGCGGCATCGCCTGCGAGGAACAGTTTGCCGAACTGCATCGGCTCGACGACGTAGCTGCGCATGCCAGTGATGCCCTTTTGTAGAACGGGACCTTCCGTGAGCGTGAAATTTTCGGCGGCGAGGCGGGTTTGGAGTTCCGCCCAAATTTTGGCGTCGGGCCAGTGCGCGATGTCTTCGTCGGGCTTGCACTGAATGTAGAGGCGGCTGATCTGCGGAGAACGCATGCTGAGGAGCGCGAATCCGCGCTCGTGATAGGCGTAAATCAGTTCGTCCGATGATGGAGGAGCTTCAGCGAGAATGCCGAGCCAGCCAAAAGGATATTCGCGATCGTAAACCGTGAGTGCGGCAGGGGGAACGGATGGGCGGCAGATGCCGTGGAAGCCATCGCAGCCCGCGATGAAATCACAATCGAGCGTGCGCCGCGCGCCGTTTTCATCGAACTGGATTTTCGCGTGCGATGTGGTGGAGGCGCCGTGGAAGTCGTGGATGCTGGTGTTCGCGACTTCGAAATGGATCGGAGCACCGGAGTCGAGGCGGACTTTGGTAAGGTCTTTCACCACTTCATGCTGCGCGTAGATCGTGACGCCCTTGCCACCCGTGAGCGAGGCAAAGTCAATATGATGCGTGCCGCCGCTGAATCGCAGATAAATTCCGTGGTGCTTCAAGCCGATCCGATCGAGACGGGCGCCAAGGCCGAGCTGGTGCATCAGGTCGACGGTTCCCTGCTCGAGCACGCCGGCGCGAACGCGTTCTTCGACGTACTGGCGGCTGCGATTTTCGACGACGACCGAATCGATGCCTTCGCGCTGGAGAAGATGCGAGAGAAACAGACCGGCGGGACCGGCGCCGACGATGCCGACTTGCGTGCGCATGCGAGGTCCAACGATACCAGACGCGGCGCGGCTTGTGCGCCCTGGCGTGACCGAAGGGCAAATAACGTGTGAGACGCACGCGCGGCGGTGAGAATTGGTTGAGCGCGACGCGAATGCTACGATGCGTTGACGGCTACGAGATGACGCGACATCAGGTGGCGCGAGGAGCGAGCGAATGTTTGTGAGCAAGAAAAACTTGCTGGTGGAGTGGGGACACTGCGACGCGGCGGGAATCGTATTTTATCCGAACTATCTGAAATGGTTCGACGACTGCACGACGGCGCTCTTTGCGAACGCCGGACTGCCGATTCAGGATTTGTTTCGCTCGCAGGGCATTGTGGGCGTGCCGCTGGTGGATGTGCGCGTGAAATTTATCACGCCGTCGACCTACGGCGATCAGCTGCGCGCGGAAACGACGGTGACGGAAATTCGCAATAGCAGCTTTGTGCTGCGGCACCAGTTTTTCAAAGGAGACGTGCTGGCCGTGGAGGGATTTGAGACGCGCGTGTGGGCAGAGCGCGATTCGGCGAGCCTTTCATTTGCTAATTCGCAGCGTTGCTCGACGCGTGATTGAGAGTTACGTGAGCGAAATCGGCTTTGGCTTCGCGGGATCGCTGTAATCGTAAAAACCCTTTCCCGCTTTTCTTCCGTTCCAACCCATTAGCACCATGCGCTTCAGCAGTGGTGGTGGTGCGAAACGCCGTTCCTTGAATTCGTCGAACATGATATTCGCGATGTAATAGGTCGTGTCGTTGCCGACGAAGTCGAGAAGCGTAAGCGGCCCCATCGGATGGCCGCAGCCGAGCTTCATGGAATTGTCGATGTCTTCAATCGAACCGACTCCTTCTTCGAGAGCGCGCACGGCGTCGAGCAAGTACGGGACAAGAAGGCGGTTGACGATGAAGCCGGTGCGGTCGGTGGTGCGCACGGGCGTCTTGCCACAGCGCGTGGCAAATTCAACGACCGACTCTTCGACTTTCGCATCCGTCGCGATGGTGCGGATCACTTCGACGAGCTTCATGATCGGGACGGGATTGAAAAAGTGCAGGCCGAGGAAGCGATCCTGGCGCTTGGTGAAGGTGGACATCTCGGTGATCGAAAGCGACGA